>CALFXR010000069.1 GCA_937958475.1 uncultured Mesorhizobium sp.
TGCGGCGGGTGACCGGCAAGCGGTTCCCGCAGTTCATCCGCGACGAGATGACCGGTCCGCTCGGCGCCGACTACCAGTACGGCAACCTGTCCGACGCCGATCTCGCCCGCTGCGCCACGCTGGTTCCCACGGTCGAGGGCACGCTGCTGGCCAAGCGCGACAGCGAGCCGGACTCGCTCGTGGCGAAGGGATTCATCCAGTTCCCCGACGAGCCTCTTCCGGTGACGCTGAACTCCACCGCCTGGCGGCGCGCCGAGATCACCAGTGCCTCCGGGCACGGCAGTCCCCGCGCCGTGGCGCGCGTTTACGCCGCGATCGCCCGCGGCGGCAGCCTCGACGGCGTCACGCTGATGTCGGCGAAGACCGTCGAGGACATGCTGCGCGAGCAGCACAACCAGACCGAGCAGATGCAGCAGCGCCCCTATCACCAGGGTCGCGGCATCCTGCTCAATACGCCGGTGTCGGTGTGGATGGGGCCGAACATGCGGGCCTTCGGCCATCACGGCTTCGGCGGCTCGATCGGCATGGGCGATCCCGATGCCAAGATCGGCTTTTCCTACGGCTGCAACAAGATGCACGCGCGCGGCGACAACGGTCCGCGGGCGCGGCGCATCATCGAAGCTCTCTACGAGGCGCTGTGACCATGGCCGCATCCTCCCAGGAACGCGTCGCGGCCGTCACGGGCGGCGCAGGCGGCATCGGCGAGGCCTGCGTCGCCCGGCTGCGCCGCGACGGCTGGAAAGTGGTCGTCCTCGACCGCAACATGGATCTCGCCCGCGACGTCGCCGCCCGCCACGGCGCGGTCGCCCGCGAGATCGACCTCGCCGACACGGCATCGATCGAAGAGGCCGCGCGCTGGGTCGAGAAGGAGGTGGGGCCGTGCTCGGCGCTGGCCGCCGTCGCCGCCCATCTCGAGAACCCGCACATGCCCGAGCGCCAGGACGACGCCGAGTGGGAGGCGATCCTGCGTGTCAACCTGACCGGCACCTTCCGCACGCTCACCGCCTTCGGCGCCGGCATGCTGGAGCGCGGCCAGGGCTCGATCGTCACGGTCGGCTCGATCACCGCCTTCAATTCCAGTCCCTTGCAGGCCTACGGCCCGACCAAGGCGGCGATCATCAACATGTCGCGCAACTTCGCGGTGGCCTGGGGCAGGCGGGGCGTGCGCGTCAACTGCGTCTGCCCGGGCCCGACAAGGACGCCCGCCGTCGAGGCGAGCTATGCCCGCGGCGAGCGCAATCCCGATACGATGATCCGCCAGACGGCGCTCGGGCGCCTGGTGAAGCCGGAGCAGGTAGCCAACGCCATCGCCTTCCTGCTTTCCGAGGAGGCCGCGGCCATCACCGGCATCGAGCTGCCGGTCGATTCGGGCACCCTGGCGACGCAGCTGTGGGGGCTCTACGGCGGCGTGCCCGGCGCCGTGCAGTCCTGATCCGAGCGGAGAAGAAGGTATGTCGGAAAATCTTGACGGTCAGGTCGTGCTGGTGACGGGCGCGGGACGCGGCATCGGCGCCGCCACGGCGCGCCTGCTCGCAGCGCGCGGCGCCGCCGTCGGCGTCTTCGATATCGACGCGGACCTGGCGCGGGGGACGGTGGAGGCGATCGAGGCAGCCGGCGGCAGGGCTATGGCGTTCGCCGCCGATGCGTCCGACCGCACGGCGGTCTTCGCGGCCGCCGCCGCGCTCTCGGGCGCCTGCGGCCCGC
The DNA here is from genome assembly GCA_937958475.1 of uncultured Mesorhizobium sp. Taxonomy (GTDB): domain Bacteria; phylum Pseudomonadota; class Alphaproteobacteria; order Rhizobiales; family Rhizobiaceae; genus DUSC01. Next base: position 1,705 of record CALFXR010000069.1, read on the forward strand.
TGACCGGCGTCGTCAACGACGCCATCTTCATCCGCTACGGACCGGTCGAAGGGGTCGAGGAGGAGGTTCTCGACCGCATGTTCGCCGTCGGCATCAAGGGCGCCTTCTGGGGCGTCCAGGCGCTGCTCGCCCATCGCGGCGACAGGCCGGCCGCGATCGTCAATCTCGCCTCGCCGGTGGCCGATCTCGGCACGGCGAACACCTCGTCCTACACGGCCGTGAAGGGCGCGATCGTCGCCCTGACCCGCCAGCTCGCGGTCGAACTCGGCCCGAAGGGCGTCCGCGTCAACGCCGTCACGCCGGGAGCCGTGCCGACGCCCGGCGCGCGCGCCATCGTCGACGAGGCGGGCTACGCCAAGCGCCGCGCCCAGACGCCGCTCGGCCGCCTCGGCGAGGAAAGCGAGATCGCCGCGGCGATCGCCTTCCTTCTCGGGCCCGACGCCGGCTTCATCACCGGCGAGGTGCTCCACGCCGACGGCGGCATTTCCGTCAAGTCGATGTAGGTGGGCAGGCCGACCGTGACGGACGCGCGCGAAAGAGCCTCACGACTTCCCGGCGGCGATCGTCTTCAGCGCCGCGTTGGCGGCCGCCTCGACATGCGCGACGCAGACCCGCCACGCCCGCTCCTCGTCGCGCTTCTCCAGCGCGTCGAGGAACTCGCGCAGCTCGCGGATGGACTGCTGCGCCCGCTCGGCGCTCGACAGCGAGACCACGCGCAGCTGCGAGACGCGCGTGTGGATGCGCCGCAGCATGTCGGCGGCGACGGGGTTGCCCGCCCCTTCCAGCAGCACGTCGTAGAAATGGGTCTTCGCCGCGATGAAGGCCTCGGACGAGAAATTGTCGTAGACCTCCGCCAGCCGGTCGACGCTGCTGCGCAGCTCCTGCATCTGGCGCGGCGTCGCGTTGCGCGCGAACAGGCGCGCCGCGAGCCCTTCCAGCATCGCCCGTACCTCGTAGATCGACCGCGCGGTCTCCTCGGTGATGGTGCTGACGCTGAGGCCCCTGTTCGGCTGCAGCGTGATCAGCCCGTCGGCCTGGAGTTCGCGCAGCGCTTCGCGCAGCGAGGTGCGCGACACGCCCATCATCTCGCAGAGCTCGCGCTCGATCAGGCGGGCACCCGCCGGGAACTTGCCGGTGGCGATGGCCATGCGCAGGCGCTCCGCCACCTGCTCGCGAAGGCCAGGCAAGGTCTGCACCCGCATCGACAAGTCGTCGTTCGCGCTCGTGATCGGCATTCAATGGCTCCCAGGCGGCGGTTACATCTCGCTTCGCAACGGCAGGCCGTGCAGCGCCCGTCAGCGAATCCGCGCTCGCCATACTGTAATTTTGTATGTCAAAGAACAAGGGCACCCAAATGACTGCGAAAGACAAGACGATCGGGGACCTGTTTGCCGAAGGGCTCGCCCTGCGCCGGCAGGTGCTGGGACCGGAGTATGTCGACCGGTCGGTCAATTCCGCCAACGACTTCATGATGGCGTTCCAGCACATCACCACCGAATGGTGCTGGGGCTACGCCTGGGGCCGGGACACGCTCGACCTGAAGACGCGCAGCATGCTCAACCTCGCCATGCTCACGGCGCTCAACCGCGCAGCCGAAATCAAGCTCCACGTCCGCGGCGCCATCAACAACGGCGTCACCGTCGAGGAGATCAAGGAGGTGCTGCTCCACGCCACCGTCTATTGCGGCATCCCCGCCGGCCTCGACGCCTTCAAGGCGGCGAACGAGGTGCTGACCGAGATGAAGGCGTTCGACTGAGTCGTCGCTGCGGCGGCCGCGACCTGCGGCCGGGGATTGTCGGGGAGGTCGTCGTCCGATGGGTGAGATACCGCAGGTCGACGTGATCGGCGAAGACGCTGCGCGGCTGGCGGCCCTGCGCGAACGGGCGCCGGCGGTTCGCAGCGCGCGGGGCCTGGAAGTCCTGCGCTACCGGCCGGCACTCGCGGCTCTCGAACACAGGCATCTGGAGAAGGGCGCCTCGTTCCAGCGCCGGCTCGACGAACTCGGCATCGTCGCGGGCGAGGAGCGGGCGGTCTGGGAGCGGATGCTGGTCACGGCCGAGGGCGAGAGGCGCCGGCACCTGCGCGTGCCCTTCACCGGGCTGCTACGCGGTCCGCACATCGCCCGCCTGCGCCACGACATCCGCCGCATCGTCGACGATGCCCTCGACGAGATCGGGGACGGCGCCGACACCGACCTGATGGAAGGCCTGGCCTGGAAGGTGCCGTCGCGGGTCTACTGCCACCTCGTCTCGGCGCCCCTGGAACACGCCCGATACGCCGCCCACCTCTCCGACAGCACGCTGGCGCCGATCCTGACCGCTGACCGCTCGAGGCGCCAGGAATCGATCGACGCCTTCTCCGAGACCTACGAGTTCGTCCGCCGGCACCTGGCGGAACGCCGTCGCGCCGGGCTCGGCGACGACTTCACCTCGATCATGATCCGCCAGCAGATGGAGGGACACCAGAGCGAGGAGGAACTGGTCTTCGAGGGCATCGCGCTGCTGCAGGCGAGCATCGACAACACCGTCCACCAGATCGGCATGGTGCTCGGCACGCTGCTCGAAGCGCCCGAGCGCTGGCGGGCCCTGTGCGCCGACCCCGGCCTGATCCCCGCCGGCGTGGAGGAGGCGATGCGTCTCAACCCGCGCTTCGGCACGATCTTCCGCCACGCGCCGGCCGAGACCATGCTGGGCGACATTCCGGTGCCCGCCGACAGCTGGGTGTTCGTCTCGGTCAGGTCCGCCAATCTCGATCCCGAGCAGTTCCCCGAGCCCGGGGATTTCCGCTTCGACCGCGGCACGAAGCGGGCGCTGCAGTTCGGCGGCGGCCCCTACAGCTGCCTCGGCCAAGTGATGGCGCGCACCGAGGCCCACGAGGTGGTCGCCGCGCTCTGCGAACGCTTTCCCGGCGCGCGCCTCTCCGCCCCCTGGTCGCTCCGCGTCACCAATGCCGTGAGCGAGACGGCGAGCCTGCGCGCCGACCTGCACTGAAGGGCCTGTCCGCGGCCGCTTGTCCCGGTTCCACGCGCTTCGAAACGGAACTATAGATTGCCCTGGACAATCGAAGGGAGCCTACGCGCATGGCAGGCACCGGGCGGAGCTCGTCGAGCGGATCGCCTCGGGCGGAGAAGGCGCGGCTCGTCCTCGAACCGGCCGTCGCCACGAGCGGAACGCTGCGGCTGGCGGCGACGCTTCGGCATCCGGGTGGGTCGTCGGACCGCCTGTGGTGGGAAGTGCCGGAGTCCGTCGCCGGCGACCTGACCGACTGGGCCGACCCCTGGGTGGTCGGCATGATCTTCCCGATGATGCAGGGCGGCACCGCGGTCCATGTCGAGGGGCGGGTCTCGCCCTCGCTGCTGGCCAACCTCGAACTGTTCATGAAGATCCGGGAATGCTGGCAGCCGGGGCGCTACCGGCCGGTGAGCGTGACTGCGGAGAGCGAGGTCGAGCTTCCCCCCGCCGCAGCGCCCGGGTCCACGCTTGCGGCGTTTTCCGGCGGCGTCGATTCCTGCTTCACCGTCTATCGCCACCAGAAGGGACTCGCCGGCCGACGCTCCCGGCATGTCGAAGCGGCCGTCGTGCTGCACGGCATGGACGTCTGGCTCGACCGGCCGAACACCGACGGCGTCTACGGGCAGATGCTCTCCGGCGCACGGGCCATGCTCGACAGCCTCGGCGTGCGCTGCATTCCGATGCGCACCAACTTCCAGACCATGCGCCTCAACTGGGGCGACGCCTGGGGCACGCAGCTGGCGAGCGGCATCGGCCTGCTCGCCGGCCGCTACGACACCGCCCTGCTGGCCAACGACATGCCCTATCGCTGGATGCAGATGCACTGGCCGCACCACCCGCTGACGGTGCCGCTGCTCGCCGCGCGCGGCATGAACCTGATCGACGACGGCGGCGAGGCCTCGCGGGCCGAGAAGGCGAAGCTCATCGCCGACTGGCCCGAGGCCATGCGCCACCTGCATGTGTGCTTCGGCCTCGACGAGCCCGAGGAATACGGGAACTGCTGCCGCTGCGAGAAATGCGCCCGCACGATCCTGGCGTTCCGCGTCGCCGGGTGCCCGCGCCCGTCGGCCTTTCCCCTCGACCCGACCGACGACGACATCAGGAAGGTGAAGCTGACGCTGGTGACCCGTTACATACGCTGGAAGGAGCTTCTGGCGGGCGCCGAAGCCGCGGGCTACGGCGAGACGGGGTGGGCGAATGCGATCCGCGCCGTCCTGCGACGGTACCGCTGGGGCAAGATCCGCGCGCCGCTGCAAAAGCCGTTCCTCCCCCTACGCAACGCCATCCGCCGGCTGACGCGGGGAACCGACAAGAGCCGAAACCAGATCGCCCGCGAGCAAAGCACGGTGCCCGTTCCAGCATCGCACGAGCCGCTGCCGCCGACCTGATCGCAGACGCATCCGGAGGCCTGCGCCGTTTCCCCGGCCCTTCCGTTCAGGGCGCGTCGGCCGGTCGGGACGGCGCGCCGCCGAAGGGCGGGCAGACGGCCGCGCGCAGCCGCGTTTCCCGCGCCAGGATCCGGGCCGCCCTGTCCAGCGCGTCGAACTGCTTGCGGAAGTCGACCTTGTTGGCCGTCTCGATGGCGAGGCCGATGTCGGCTGCAAACATCCATGAACCGTGGGCGTGGCATTCGAGGATGTGGAGCGCGCCGGTGTCGGCGTCGCGCACGATGTCGAAGGACAGCATCGGCAGGTCGTCGAACGCATTCCGGTGCGCCCGCTCGGCCAAGGCGATCACCTCGGCGTCCCCGCTCAGCGCCACCTCCATATCCTGGGTGTTGGACACCACGCTGATGCCGCCCGTGGCCTTGAAGTCGAAGCGGCTCTTCAGGGGATGGCCGCGCCCGCGCGTCACCTGCCGGTAGCAGAGCAGGACGGTCCCGAACAGGGTGACGACCCGATAGCTCTCGGGCCATTCGCCGGTGTAGATGAACTCCTGCACGAGGGTCGGCGCGATGCGGCCGTAGTGGTCGACGGGCAGCGTCTCGGGCGGCTGGTAGCGGACGCGCGCCGTCTTCCGGATCCTCACCAGGGCGCCGCGCCGGCCGGCGGAGGGTTTGACGACGACGTAGGGTCCCCATTTCGCCGGATCGAGCTTCGTTTCCGGGGTCAGGACGCACCAGCGCGGCACGGGAAGTCCGGCTGCGGCGAGGCGGTGATACTCGCCGTGCTTGTGCAGCCGGACGCCGGTGGCCAGCCGTCCGGGGAGGAGCTTGCGCCGGTCGAGGGCGAAGAAGGATACCGACAGTGTCGGCCGCAGCCACAGCGGCAGGAGGCGGAATTGGTCCGGCTTGTGGTGGGAGACCACCTGCGCGCGGATATCGGGGTCGATCTCGCCGACCCGACGGGCGATTTCCTCCAGGTCGGCCCTGGTCCGCGCGTGTTCGCTCCACGACACGAGTACGAGATTCCAGCGCGCGGCTTTCATCGGTTCTGGAACGCACGTCCCCGGATTTCACAGGGGCTAACCATAGTTGTGCGCCGGTCTGCTTGAAAGGCCGCGGGGTGTCGCGGCCCCCGGTTTTCCGCCGCCGGGCGGGTCGGAAGGCCGGGCCGTCGCGACTGCGCCGAGCTGATCGTCAGCCGCGGGCGGGCGCCGCCTCCGTTGCCGAACTGTAGGATTTGAGCGCGCCGGCCAGCTGCATGGCGAAGCGGGCGGAGGCGACGGGCAGCGTGCGTCCGCGCATCTGGCCGAGGATCAGGTTGCCGGGCGGCAGGTCGCGCTCGGAGACGGGCCGGAACACCAGCTGCGGGTCGCCGAAACCGTGCAGCCCGATCGGAATCTGGAAACCGATCACCATCTCGTGCAGCACGTAGTGGCGGATCAGCTCGAAGCTCTCGGTCTCGACCACCGGAGCGACCCGCCGCGAGCCGCGGCGTGCGGCGAAGTCGAGCAGATGGCGCACGCCGTATTTCGCCGAGGGCGCGATGTGCGGTTCGTCGAGGCAGTCGCGCAGGCGCAGTTCAGGCCTTGCCGTCAGCGGGTGGTCGGCGCGCATGACCACGTTCACCGCCTGCGGGATCGTCTCGATGACCTGGAAGTCGACGAGGTAGACCGGCTCGAACACCAGCGCCAGGTCGCTCGAATAGGATGCCAGCTCCTGCTCGGCCTGGGCGCGGTCGCGGACGTTCACCGTGAAGGTGACGCCGGGATGCTCGGTGCGGTAGCGCGCGATCTGCTGCGGCAGGAAATAGGGCAGCAGCGCCTGCGAGCAGGCGATCGAGACGTGACCCCGGCGCTCGCCGGAAAGATCTGCCACCTGGCTTCGCACCCGGGTCAGGTCGGATTGCGTCGCCCGGTAGTGGTGCAGCACGAGCTCGCCCGCCGGATTGAGGCGAACCCCGCCCGGCAGCCGCTCGAACAGCTCGGCGCCGAACTCCTGCTCGAAGCGATTGATTCGGCGGACCAGCGCCGAAGCGGTGATGTTCATGTCCTCGGCCGCCTTGCGCATCGAGCCGGCGCGCACGACGGCCTCGATCAGGCGGAAGGTATGCAGGTGGCGCATCGGTGCTCCATTCCAGGGTGGTGCATTTTTTGCACCGCGATGATGAATTCATAGCATTTTTCGCCAACGCGAAAAGCTGCCTTGATGATGCAGGGGTGCGAGAGACACCCCGGGGGGCGCCACAGGGCAATGATCGAGGAACTGCCTTTCACGCTCGAGGCGCTGCGGCGAGCATATGCGGAGGGGCTCCGGCCCGAAGCAGTCGTCGCCGAGGCCTTCAGGCGACTGGATGCAGCGAACGATCCAGGCATCTTCATCCATGCGGCCCGGGAAGCCGCGCTCGAGGCCGCGCGTGCGCTGGAAACGCCGGATGGCAGGCCGCTCTGGGGCATCCCCTTCGCCGTGAAGGACAATACCGACGTCGCCGGCATGCCCACGACCGCGGCCTGTCCGGACTTCGCCTACGACCCTGCCGGCGACGCCTTCGTCGTGGCGAAGCTGCGCGAAGCGGGCGCCATCGTGCTCGGCAAGACCAATCTCGACCAGTTCGCCACCGGCCTCGTCGGCGTGCGCACGCCGCATGCTGTGCCGCTGAACGCGCTCGATCCCGCCATCGTGCCGGGCGGCTCGTCGTCGGGATCGGCGGTCGCCGTGGCGCGCGGCATTGCCGCCTTCGCGCTGGGCACCGACACGGCCGGGTCGGGCCGCGTACCGGCGGCGCTGAACGCCATCGTCGGCCTGAAGCCGACGCTCGGTGCGTTTTCGGCAACGGGCGTCGTGCCGGCCTGCCGCACCCTAGATACGGTCTCGGTCTTCGCCATGACCGTCGCCGACGCCTGGGAGGTCCACGGCGTCGCCGCCGGGTACGACGCGGCCGACGCCTATTCGCGCCCGGTCGTTGCCGGCGGGCTGTTCGACGCCTCGGCCGCGTGCATCGGCGTGCCCGACCAGGCGACGCTGCAGACTTTCGGCGACGCGGTGCAGGCGGCGGATTTCCGCGCCACCGCGGAAAGATTGCGCGCGGGCGGAGCGACGATCCGCGAACTCGACTTCTCGCCCTTCCATGCCGTCGCGCGCATGCTCTACGAAGGCGCGTGGGTGGCAGAGCGCGTCGCCGCCGTCGGCGAGCGGCTGACGCTGAAGCCCCGGACGCTGCATCCGACGACCCGCGCCATCCTCGAGCCGGGGCTGAAGCTCTCCGCCGTCGACGCGTTCGAGGGTTTCTACCGGCTGAAGGCGCTGCGCCGCGACTGCGAGGCGCTGCTTTCCGGCGTCGACGCGCTGTGCGTGCCGACGATCCCCACCTTCGTCACCATCGCCGAGATCGCCGCCGATCCGATTGGCCCGAATTCGCGGCTGGGCACCTACACCAACTTCGTCAACCTGCTCGACCTCTGTGGCGTCGCCGTGCCGACCGGCGCGCGCGCTGACGGACGGCCCGGCAGCGTGACCCTGCTCGCGCCGGCCGGCCGCGACGGCCTCTGCGCCTCCATCGCATCGGCGCTCGAAGCCGGCCGGCTCGGCGCCACGGGCTGGGCGAGACCGACGCGGCCAGAACTCCCGCCGCGGGCGGCGGCGAACGAGATCGCGCTCGCCGTGTGCGGCGCGCACATGGCCGGCCTGCCGCTCAACCGGGAACTGACCGCGCGGGGAGGGCGCTTCGTCCGCGCCTGCTCGACCGCGCCGGCCTATCGCCTGCACGCGCTGGCCGGCGGTCCGCCCTTCCGGCCGGGCCTCGTGCGCTCGACGCGCGGTGCGGCAATCGCGCTCGAAGTCTGGGCGCTGCCGCGGGAGCGCTTCGGCGACTTCATCGCCGGCGTGCCGTCGCCGCTCTGTATCGGCACGGTCGAGTTGGAGGACGGCACGACGGTCAAGGGCTTCCTCTGCGAGGCGGCCGGCCTGGCGGATGCGGCCGACATCACCGAGTTCGGCGGCTGGCGCGCCTGGCTGGCGCGGCCGAAGACGGAGGCCGCGGCATGACGACGATCCCTGTCATCGACGTTTCCGCGCTCGCCACCGGCGACGAGGCCGCAATCCGCCGCGTCGCCGGCGAAATCGGCGCCGCCTGCCGCGACGTCGGCTTCTTCTACGTCGCCGGCCACAGCGTCGGCACGGCGCTGATGGACGAGGCGTTCGCCGCGTCGCGCGCCTTCTTCGCCCAGGCCGAGGCGGTGAAGAAGGAGGCGCTCTACACCGCCGCGGGCAATCGCGGCTACGTGCCGATGAAGGGCGAGGCGCTCGACCCGAACCGGCCGGCCGACCTGAAGGAAGCCTTCAACATCGGCCTCGACCTGCCGGCGGACGATCCGGAACTCGCCGCGGGCCGCATGTTCCGCGCCGCCAATCTCTGGCCGGCGCTGCCTGGGTTCCGCGAGACGATGCTCGCCTATTTCGACGCCTGCCACCGCTTCGGCCGGTCGCTGCACCGCGCCTTCGCCGTCGATCTCGGCCTGTCGCAGGATTTCTTCGAGGACAAGCTCGACCGGCCGATGGCGGTGCTGCGCCTGCTGCACTACCCGCCGGCGCCCGCCCGCGCCGAGGAGGGGCAACTCGGCGCGGGCGAGCATACCGACTACGGCTGCGTGACCCTGCTCGCCACCGACGGCGTCGGCGGGCTGGAAGTGTGCACGCGGGCCGGCGAATGGATCGCCGCGCCGCACATTCCCGGCGCCTTCGTCTGCAACATCGGCGACTGCCTGATGCGCTGGACGAACGACATCTACGTCTCCACGCCGCACCGCGTCGTTTCGCCCGCCGGTCGCGAGCGTTTCTCCATCGCCTTCTTCCTCGATCCGAATCCCGACGCCGACATCGCCTGCCTGGCGGGGTGCGCCACGCCCGCGCGACCGGCGCGATATGCGCCGATCAGGGGCGACCAGTTCCTGCTCAGCCGCCTGTCGCCGACCTACGAGAAGTCGGGCCTCGGCACGGCGGCGAGAGTTCCCGCGGAGGCGTCCTGACATGGCGGCTGCCCGCATTCCGATCCTCCCAACCGGACGCGGCATGGGCTTTGCCGCATCCCGACCGAACGCAACCTCAAGCCGCTGGAGCCTCCCATGATCCGTTCATCCATCAATCGACGTTCACTCCTCAAGGCCGGCGCCGCCGGTCTCGCCGCCTCGGCACTGCCGTTCGGCCTGGCTCGCGCGCAGACGCCGATCGTGCTCGGCGCCGTCTATGTCGGCCCGCGCGACGATTTCGGCTGGAACCAGGCGCATGCGGTGGCCATGGACGTGCTGAAGCAGGTGCCGGGCGTCACCGTCATCGAGGAAGAGAACGTGCCGGAGACCGACGCCGTCTCCAAGTCGATGGAATCGATGATCAATCTCGACGGCGCCAACCTCGTGCTGGCGACCTCGTTCGGCTACTACAAGCCGTTCGTCGTCGAATCGGCGAAGAAGTATCCCGCCGTCCAGTTCCGCCACGCGGCGCCGCTGTGGAACAAGGACACCGACCCGGCCAACGCCGGCTCCTACTTCTGCTACCTGAACCAGGCGCACTTCGTCGACGGCGTCGCCGCGGGCCTTTCCTCGGCGTCCGGCAAGATCGGCTTCGTCGCCGCCAAGCCGATCCCGTCGGTGCTGTCCAACATCAATTCGGTGCTGCTCGGCGCCAGGAGCGTCAACCCGAACGCCACCGTGCAGGTCATCTTCACCGGCGAGTGGTCGCTGCCGGTGCGCGAGGCCGAGGCCGCCAACGCGCTGATCGACGCCGGCTGCGACGTCATCACCTGCCATGTCGACGGGCCGAAGGTGGTCATCGAGACGGCCGAGGGGCGCGGCGTCAAGAGCTGCGGCCACAATGCCAGCCAGGCTCCGCTGGCGCCGAAAGGCTTCATCACCGGCGCCGAGTACAAGTGGGAGACGATCTACAAGATCTACGCCGACGCACTGGCCAAGGGCGAGGCGCTGCCCAACTTCATCGCCGGCGGCTACCACAACGACATGCTGCGCAACAGCGCCTACGGGGCCGGCGCGACGCCCGAGGCAATCAAGGCGGCCGACGCCGCCATCGAAGGACTGAAGGCGCAGAAGCCGATCTATGTCGGCCCGCTCAAGGACAACAAGGGCAACGTCGTCATCGACGGCACCAAGGACAACTACGATCCGGTCCTAGACGGCATGGACTACCTGCTCGAAGGCGTCGTCGGCTCGACGACGTGATCCCACCCCACAACGAGGCGGCGGCGCCAGCCGCCGTTTCCCACTCTCACCGTCAACGGTCCGCGGCCATGAGTTTACCCCCACCCCTAACCCCTCCCCACAAGGGGGAGGGGGATTCTGAAACCCCGGCGCTCCTCGTCGGCGGGGTCGAACGCGGCGCGGCGTCAGCGACCCCCTCCCCATTGTGGGGAGGGGTTAGGGGTGGGGGTTGTCTCGCGCAAGCCGTCATGCCCGGAGCCTTCCCATGACCGCGATCGTCTCGGCAGCGCCCGTCGTTTCGCCTCGCGGCCTCGACCCGAGGGCCATCGCCTCGATCGAGGCGGTGCTGATCCCCGTCGGCGCGCTGGTCGCATCGGCGATCCTGTTCTCGTTCTTCCTGCTCGCATTGGGCAAGTCGCCGGCGACCTTCTTCAACCTCGTCTGGGTAGGCGGCTTCGGCTCGGCCTTCTCGATCCAGAACACGCTGCAGCGCGCCGCGCCGCTGATCCTCACCGGCCTCGCCTTCGCCATTCCCGCGCGCATCGGCCTGACCCTGCTCGGCGCGGAGGGCGCGCTGGTGCTCGGCGGATTCGCGGCGGCCGCGATCGCCATCCCGATGGTCGGCGGCGGCTGGCCGCCCGCCATCGGCCTGCCGATCATGGCCGTCGCGGCGATGGCGGTCGGCGGCCTCTGGGTCGGCATCGCCGGCTGGCTGCGCCACTATCGCGGCGTCAACGAGACGATCTCGTCGCTGCTGCTCGGCTATATCGCCATCGCCATCATGAACTTCTTCGTCGAGGGGGCGCTGCGCGACCCGGCGTCGGCCAACAAGCCCTCGACCATGCCGATCGGCGACGCCTGGCGCGTCGGGCCGATCCCCGGCACCTCCGTGCACTGGGGCCTGGCGGCGGGCATCGTGCTGGCGGTGCTGCTCTACATCCTGATGAGCCGCACGACCTTCGGCTTTGCCGCGCGTATGACCGGCGGCAATGTGCGCGCCGCACGGGCGCAGGGCCTTCCCGTCGGCGCGCTGGTCGTCGTCTGCTGCGCCATCGCCGGTGCCTGCTCGGGCCTGGCCGGCTTCTACGAGGTCGCCGCCATCCACGGCCAGGCCAACGCCTCGCTGATCGCCGGCTACGGCTTCACCGGCATCCTCGTCGCCTTCCTCGCGCGGCAGAACCCGCTGGCCGTCGTGCCGGTTGCCATCCTGTTCGGCGCGCTCGACGCCGCGGGCGGCCTGGTGCAACGGCGCATGGCGATGCCGGACGCCACGGTCCTCGTCCTGCAAGGCATCATCTTCGTGGTGCTGCTCGTCTCCGAGACCTTCTACGGCCGCATTCCCTTCCTCCAGCCCAAGAAGATCGGAGAGCGCACATGAGCGAGAACGGCCTCGTCATCGTTCTCATCGCCATGCTCGGTGGCGCCATCCGCGTCTCGACGCCGTTCATGTTCGTGGCGCTGGGCGAGACGCTCACGGAGAAGTCGGGGCGCATCAATCTCGGCCTCGAAGGCAACCTCGTGCTCGGCGCGATGGTCGCCTATGCCGGCTCCTACCAGACCGGCAGCCCATGGCTCGGCGTGCTCTTCGCGGGTCTTGCCGGCCTCGTTCTCGGCGCCATGCACGGCTGGATCTGCAAGCTGCCGAAGGTCAACGACATCGCGGTGGGCATCGCCTTCATGAGCTTCGGCACCGGCCTCGCCTTCTTCTTCGGCAAGCCGTACATCCAGCCGACGGCGCCGCGCCTCGAAGCCATCCCGCTCGGCTGGTGGTCGTCGAATCCGTCGATCGCCCAGGCGCTCCAGGTCAATCCGCTGTTCCTGGTCGGCATCGCGCTCGCGGTGTTCATGTGGTGGGCGCTGGCCAACACGCGCTGGGGCCTGATCGTCAGGATGACCGGCGACAGCGCCGCCTCGGCGCGCGCCATGGGGGTGTCGATCGACCTCGTGCGCCTGCTGGCGACGGCGGCGGGCGGCTTCCTCGCCGGCGTCGGCGGCGCCTTCCTGTCGCTCTACTATCCGGGAAGCTGGAACGAGGGCCTGTCGTCGGGCCAGGGCCTGATGGCGGTGGCGCTGGTCATCTTCGCGCGCTGGGATCCGGTCCGCTGCGTATGGGCGGCGCTTCTCTTCGGCGCGGCCGGCGCGATCGGGCCGTCGCTGCAGTCGATCGGCATCAGCCAGGGCTACTACTTCTTCAACGCCGCCCCCTACATCCTGACACTTTTCATCATGATCGCCTCGGCGCGGTCGAAGAGCGCGGCGCGCGACGTGCCGGGCGAACTGTCGCTGGCCAAGTGAGGAGCACCAGATGAGCCTCGTCGACGAACGCATCGCCGCCGCCCGGGTGGCCAACGCCGCAATGGTCGCCTCCGACCCCTATCCCTGGCCGTTCGACGGCGATTTCGGCCCGCACAACACGGCGCTCGTGGTCATCGACATGCAGACCGACTTCTGCGCGCCGGGCGGCTATGTCGACTCGATGGGCTACGACATCTCGCTCACCCGCGCGCCGATCGGCCCGATCCAGTCGGTGCTGAAGGCGATGCGGGCGAAGGGCTATCCGATCATCCACACCCGCGAGGGCCACAAGCCCGACCTCTCCGACCTGCCCGCCAACAAGCGCTGGCGCTCGCAGCGGATCGGCGCCGGCATTGGCGACCAGGGGCCGTGCGGGCGCATCCTGGTGCGCGGCGAGCCGGGCTGGGAGATCATCCCGGAACTCCAGCCCGAGTCCGGCGAGGCGATCATCGACAAGCCGGGCAAGGGCACCTTCGTCGGTACCGACTTCGAGCTCGTGCTGAAGCTGAAGTCGATCCGCAACATCGTCTTCACCGGCGTCACCACCGACGTCTGCGTCCACACCACCATGCGCGACGCCAACGACCGCGGCTACGAATGCCTGCTGCTCGAGGACTGCTGCGCGGCGACCAAGGTTTCCAACCACCTCGCCGCGATCGACATGATCAAGATGCAGGGCGGCGTGTTCGGCGCAGTCGCCGCCTCCGCGGCCTTCATCGAGGCGCTGCCATGAACGCGCCCGCCACGATCTCCGCCGCCAGGCCGTTGCGGCGCGGGCCGTCGCTGCAGACGATCGGCATGACCAAGACCTTCGGCGCCTTCACTGCGCTCGACGACGTCTCGATCGACGTCAGGGCAGGGTCCTTCCATGCCCTGCTCGGCGAAAACGGCGCCGGCAAGTCGACACTGGTGAAGTGCATCATGGGCTTCTACGACGCCACGCGCGGCGCGGTGCTGCTCGACGGCAAGGAGCAGACGGTCAGGAGCCCGCGCGACGCGCGCGACCTCGGCATCGGCATGGTCTACCAGCACTTCACGCTGGTGCCCTGCCTGACGACGGCGGAAAACCTGGTGATTTCGCGCGCCGACGCGCCCGCGATCTTCGACTGGAAGAAGGAGAAGCCGAAGCTCGAGGAATTCATGGACAGGATGCCGTTCCGCGTGCGGCTCGGCGAACAGGTCTCCTCGCTGTCGGCCGGCGAGAAGCAGAAGCTGGAGATCCTCAAGCTGCTCTACCTCGAGCAGCGCTTCATGATCCTCGACGAACCGACCTCGGTGCTCACCCCCGGCGAGGCCGACGAGGTGCTGGGCCTGCTCGGCGAGATGGCCAGGCGCGGCGAGGTCACCGTGCTGATGATCAGCCACAAGTTCCGCGAGGTGAAGGCGTTCTGCGACTCCTTCTCGGTGCTCAGGCGAGGCCGGCTGACCGGCGCCGGCGATGCGCAGGCGGCGAGCGTCGCCGAGATGAGCCAGATGATGATCGGCGATACGGACGTGCGCGAGCGCGCCGAACGCGCCACCCGCAACGACAGCCGTACCGTGCTCGACCTCGCCGGCCTCGTCGCCGAGGACGAGGAGGGCCGCCGCGTCGTCGACGCCGTCAACCTGAAGGTCAATGCCGGCGAGATCGTGGGTGTCGCCGGCGTGTCGGGCAACGGCCAGAGCGCGCTGGTCGAGGTGCTGTCGGGCCAGCGCGAACTCGCCGACGGCGGCATCTTCATCAACGGCAAGGCGTTCGAGCCGAAACGCAAGGACTTCGACCGCTTCAAGGTGTTCGGCCTGCCGGAGGAGCCGCTGAAGAACGCCACCGTGCCGCGCATGAGCGTCGCCGAGAACATCGCCTTCCGCTCCTACGACAAGCCGCCCATCGCCAGCCTGCACTGGTGGCTGTCGCCCGGGCCGATGCGCCGCAAGGCCGAGGAACTGATCGCGAAGTACCGGGTCAAGACCACGTCGCCGGATTCGCCCATCGAGTCGCTGTCGGGCGGCAACGTCCAGCGCGCGGTGCTCGCCCGCGAACTCTCCGGCGAGGTCGACGTGCTGATCGTCGCCAATCCGTGCTTCGGGCTGGACTTCGCCTCGGTCGCCGAGATCCGCGGCCAGATCATGGAGCAGCGCAACCGCGGCGCGGCCGTGCTGCTGGTCAGCGAGGACCTCGACGAGATCCTCGAACTCGCCGACCGCGTCGCGGTCATGTCCGGCGGCGCCATCGCCTATGTCGCGCCGATCGGCGACACGGACCGGAACACGATCGGCCAGCACATGGCGGGGCACTGACGATGGCGTTTCCCGTCCCCGCCCGGCCCTACGATTTCAATCTCGACCCCTCGAAGGTCGCGCTCGTCGTCATCGACATGCAGCGCGATTTCATCGAGCCGGGCGGCTTCGGCGACGCGCTCGGCAACGACGTGTCGCGGCTGACGAAAATCGTGCCGACGGTCGCGGCGCTGATCGGCCTGTTCCGCCGGCACGGCCTGCCGGTCGTGCATACGCGCGAGGCGCACCGGCCCGACCTTTCAGACTGCCCGCCGGCCAAGCGCCTGCGCGGCAGGCCGGGCCTGAGGATCGGCGACGAGGGCGCCATGGGCCGCATCCTCGTCGCCGGCGAGCCCGGCAACCAGATCCTGGCGGAACTGGCGCCGGAACCGGGCGAGATCGTCGTCGACAAGCCCGGCAAGGGCATGTTCTGGGCGACCGGCCTGCACGAGACGCTGGCGGCAAGGGGGATCACGCAGCTCGTCTTCGCCGGCGTCACCACGGAAGTCTGCGTGCAGACCTCGATGCGCGAAGCCAACGACCGCGGCTACGAGTGCCTGCTGATCGAGGACGCGACCGAGAGCTACTTTCCGGAGTTCAAGGCCGGCGCCATCGAGATGATCGTGGCGCAGGGCGGCATCGTCGGCTGGGCGACGCCGCTGTCGGCGCTGCAAACCGCTTTCGAGGAGGCCCGCGCGGATGTCTGAACAGGGACGCTGGGCCGGGCGCAATCCCGGCAAGGACATGGTCCGCCACGAGGTCTGGCACAGGCTCGAGGAGGCCGGCGTTTCCGTCGGTCCCGCCTGGAGCATGATCCCCAATTTCGTCGGTGCCGACGCGGCCGCCTGGCGGCTGGCGCAGACCGATGCGTGGAAGGCCGCGCGGACGGTCAAGACCAATCCCGACCATGCGCAGACGCCCATCCGCATTCGCGCGCTCTACGACGGAAAGGTCGTCTACACGCCGGTGCCCTACCTGACCAGGGAGTTCCCCTACCTGCGCCTCGATCCGGCAATGCTCGCCGCCAAGGGGATCTCGTTCGAACTCGCGGCCACGCCGCAGGGCTTCATGGAGCATGGCGGGCGCGTCGAGTTCGAGGACGTCGAGCCGCTCGACTTCTGCGTCGTCGGTTCCGTCGCCGTCGGCCGGGCAGGGGGGCGGACCGGCAAGGGCGCCGGCTTCGCCGACCTCGAGACCGGCATCTTCCGCGAACTGGGCATCGTCACGGCCGAGACGCCGATGGCCACGACCGTGCATTCGATGCAGCTCGTTCCCGACGCGGTCGTGCTCGTCGAATCCCACGATTCGCCGCTCGATTTCATCGCCACGGAGGCCGAGCTGATCGAGACCAACAACACCATGCCGCGGCCGATGGGCGTGACATGGGACAAGGTCCGCCAGGACCAGTTCGAGACCATTCCCTTCCTCGCGCGGCTACGCGAGCGGATGCTGGCACGCAAGGCAGGCTGATGGCGGTCGACGATCCCGACACGCTGGCGGAGGTCAGCGCGATTTTCCACGCCTACGAGAAGGCGCTTCTGGAGAACGACGGCGCGACGCTCGACGCCATGTTCCTGCATACGCCCGAGACGGTCCGCTACGGCGTCTCGGAGGTGCAGTACGGCATCGACGAGGTGCGCGCCTTCCGCGCCGTGCAGCAGCCGTTCGAGCGCACGCTGTCGCGCACGCTGATCACCGTCTACGGCCCCGACATGGCGATCGCCTCGACGCTGTTCCACCGGCCGGACTTCCCCGGCCAGGTCGGCCGCCAGATGCAGACCTGGGTGCGCACGGCGCAAGGCTGGAAGGTGGCCGCCGCCCATGTCTCCATGATGCCGGCGCCCGACTGACGCCCGAAGGCTCGGTGCGGGGAGGAATGTGTGGAAGGTCGGGCGATCCGGCCCCTAGGCGGGCTTCTGCCAGCTGAGCAGCGTGCCGCCCGTCTTCACGGCGCTGGCGTCGGCGCCGTCGGGAAGCGGATACTCGTCCTCGTTGACGCAGAAGCCCTTCTTGGCAGCGAAATCGAGCCGTGGCGGGCAGAAGATGTCGTAGAGGGAGGACTCCGGCCCGTCCGGTCCGACGTCCTGGCTGGTGTGGATGGCGCGCGCCGGGATGATGATGACCGAGGGCGTCGCCATCTCGGCATGGTCGTCGGGCCACCACAGCGCGGAATCGGCGCCCCAGTTGTAGCGCATGTGGTGGACCCATGTGCCGCTGAGGCAGAGCGAGGCCTGCTCGAAACCGTCGTGCCAGTGCGGGCTCAACCCCGTCGCGCCGCGCCGCGTGCGGTAGTGCACGAAGATGTTGACCAGCATGTTGGTCGAGCGGAAGGCGCGCGGCTGGATGCGCGGCCCGGCGGGATCGGCGTACCGGCCGAGCGGATAGTGGCGGAGCCGGTACCCGTCATGGGGCGCCGGCCAGGGATCGGGCGCGGCGAGTTCGGGCGCCCCGTCGGCATAGGCGCCGCCGTTCGCCGCCAGCGCCACGATATCGGTCGAGGTCTTCGAGAAGATCCGCGCCATGATGCCGCCCGCCGTCACCGTGATGCGGCTTCTTCCGGGCGGCACGATCGTCAGGGAATCGTTTCCGGCCTCGATGCGCGCGGCGCCGGCCTCGAACGTGGCCGTCGCGCCGTCGGGCGGCAGGATGACCATGAATTCTTCCGCATTGTCCTCGCGTTCGAGGACCGCGCCGGCTTCCACCTCGGAGTAGCAGACGGCGAAGTTGCCGCCGCGCGTCACCCAGGTCCGCTCCTTGCCGTCGGCGGAGACGTATTGCGGTTCCTGTTCGTGGAACACCGACTTCGTCGATCTGCGCAGCGAAAGCTCGGTCATCGCGGAATCCCCCATGCGGACAGGACGGCGCAAGCCGGCCTTCCGGCGCGTGCAAGCGATCCCCGTCGAGGATGGCGAAGATCGATTTTGCCGGCCATGCCGTAGCGCGCCAGTTTCACTGAGTGAAATTGGCGACTGTCGCGGTCCGCGGACGGAACGCCCGGCCCTATGGTTGCGGCAGGGAGACGTGCGCGACCCGCGTCGGCCGAAGCCGCTGGCTCTCGGCATCGGTTGCCGCTACGATCGCGCACGAGGATCGGCCCGGCATGACGGGAGAAGGGCCGACGCACTGCGCCGCGCCACATGCCGGGCGCGGTTCGGGAGGAGACCAGATGGAAGCTGCCTCGAAGGCCGCGGCCGTGATCGACATCGAGCGCCCGGAACCCGTTCGATCCGAGCCCGTACGCAGCGAACCGGCGCGCTGCCGCACGAATTCGCGGCGGGGACTCACCGACCTGTCGGGCTCCTCCTATCCCCCGGTCGAGGCGGCATGCCGCGTCCTCGACGTGCTGCGCACCGTCAACGAACTGAGGATCGCCACGGTCAACGGCATCCACGACAGCACCGGCATTCCGCGCTCGACCGTCGTCCGCATGCTGGAGACGCTGATGGCGGAGGGCTACGTCGCGCGCGACAATCTGTGCGGCGGCTACCGGGTCACCCACAACGTCCAGGACCTCGCTTCCGGCTACGACCGGGTGAGCCGCGTCATCGAGGTGGCGCGGCCGTTCGCCATCGACCTGACGCGCAGGATCAACTGGCCGATCGGCCTCGGCGTGCCCGACGGCGACGCCATCACCATCCAGTTCTGGACCGGGACGATCAGCCCCTGGGCGCACACCAACACCGTGCTCGGGCTGCGGCCGGAATTCTTCCATTCCGCGATGGGGCGCGCCTACATGGCGTTCTGCGGCGACGGCGAGCGCGAGCGGCGCATCGCCATGCTGCGCAAGGACACGGAACTGAACCTGACCGACCAGGACGAACGCAGCTTCCGCACCATCCTGGAGCGGGCGCGCCTGGACGGCTACGCCATCCGCGATCCGAAGACGCCGCCCTTCCGCAACACCACGATCGGCATGCCGCTGCGCGAGGGAAACGAGGTGCGTGCGCTGGTATCGATCAGCGTGTTCCGCACCGCCGTGCGGTGCCGCGAACTGCACGAGAAGATCATCCAGCCGCTGCAGGCGACGATCGCCAAGATCGAGGCGGCACTCGCCTTCATGAATGCCGGCAGCACCGATCGGCTGGCCGAACGCGACCCCGCCGAACTGGGCTTCTGAAGCCGGGATCGCAAGCCGCGCGATGCCGGCCGCGCCGGCGCGCCTTCACTTCTCGTCGAGATTGGGATTGGTCGTCGGGATGCCGCCCGTGAACCAGTTGTCGAAATGCCGGCTGGCGATGAGCCAGCCGCGTTCGGGATCGCGCACCATCCTGTCGGTCATGTAGGCGATCTGGATCGGCGGATGGGTGGGCAGAACCGGCTTGCCGTCGGCGGCATAGAGCATCAGGATCCAGTGGCAGGTCGCCCGGTCCTCGCCTTCCGGCAGGGCCTGGAAGTTGCTCACCGAATGGACGACGGTCCGCGCTCCGCGATCCTCCCGCCACTTGTAGAACCGCCGGATGTTCTCCGGACCCTTGTAGGTCGCGGCGGGCCCGACGAACTCGCCGTCTTCCGCATAGTAGTCCGGCGCGTTGTGGCCCCAGTTGGTGTCGACGTCGTGCCAGTAGTCGACGACGAGCGCCTCCAGCTCCTGGGTCAGGGCAATTCGTTCGCGGGAGATCTTCATCGGTGCGCACTCCGACCGCTGGGGGGCTGTTTTCGGCGGAATTGTTAGTGGAAGGGTCGGCGGGCGGCGACCGTTTTCATCCCGGCCGGCGGGACTTCATGCGCTGTTTTCATCAGGAGAAATTCGCGCGTTTTATCGCGCCCGCCGGCCGCGCACGCTTGTCGCGCCCCGCGCGCGCGGAATAGATTCCGGGCGGTACCAGACGGATGACAATGATGGCCGACACCAGGGCGCCGCTCGTCGACGCGCACTTCCACACGTGGCGCAGGGATCATCCCCTGACCGACGAAGCCTGGCACGCGCCGCCCACCGAGGCGCCGGTCGAGGAGATCGTCGAGATCCTGGACAGGCATGGCGTCATCTTCGGCGTCGTCGCAGCCGCCTCCATCTTCGGCGAGTACAACGACTATGTCCGCCATGCCGTCCGCAAGCACCGGCGGCTGCGCGCCACCGCGGTGCTGTCGCCGCGGACCGACATCCACAAGCTCGAGCAGATGAAGGCGGACGGCTTCGTCGGCGCGCGCCTGATGTGGGTGTTCAGCGAGAAGGTGCCGGAGATCGACGGCGGCGACTACCGCCTGTTCCTGCGACGCCTCGCCGACCTCGACTGGCATGTCCATCTGGTCGACAAGCCGGAGCGGCTGGAGAACGCCATCAAGGCCGTCGAGCGCTCGGGCACGCGGCTGGTGATCGACCACATGGGCGACCTGCAGGTGCCGGACGGCATCAACAACCCCGCCTTCAAGGCGATCCTGGCGGCCATCGACCGCGGCAACACCTGGGTCAAGGTCTCATGCCGCTTCCGCTTCAAGCCGCCGCATGCGGCCGACGCCTTCGCCGAGCAGCTGCTGCGCGTCGGCGGCGGCGACCGCATCCTGTGGGGAAGCGACTGGCCGTTCGCCGCCTTCGAGCACGAGATGACCTACCAGAAGGCGCTGGCCGACTATTACCGCCTCGTGCCCGACGCCGAGATGCGGCGGCGCATCGACGAGACGGCGCTGCGCTTCTACTTCACGTAGGTTCTCGGCCCGCCGCCCTCATCGGCGGCCGGAACTCGGCCAGGGCGGCCGCGGCGGCCTGGCGCAGGAAGCCGTGGTCGCTCTGCACCATGAAGGCGGAGGCGCCGAGCGCCGCGACCCGCTCGGCGTCCGCGCGGTCGGGGCAAAGCATGATGACCGGCAGCCGCGCCTCGGCGGCCGCCGCCATGATCGGCTCGACGACCCGCATCGTCTCGGGCGAGGTCATCGACGGCGCATCGAGGGCCGCGGTCAGGTCGCCGCGCCCGATGAAGATGGCGTCGAGCCCCTCGACCCGCACGATCTCGTCGATGGCGTCGAGCGCGGCGAGGTCCTCGATCATGGCGACGCAGGCGACCTCGCGGTCCTGCGCGTCCATGTGCGCGGAAAAGCCGACGCCGCCGAAGCCGCCGGCGCGGGTCGTGTTGGCGAAGCCGCGGCTGCCGCGGCGGTAGCGGCAGGCGGCGACGACGGCGCGCGCCGTCTCGGCGGTCGAGACGTGGGGCACGAGGACGCCGGCGGCACCGCAGTTGAGCACGGTCTGGATCATCCAGGGTTGCGCGTCCGGCACGCGCACGATGCCGGCGATGCCGGAGGCGCGCGCGCCGAGGATCATCCTGTCGAGGCTGCCCGCCTCGAGCGGCGCGTGCTCCTGATCGAACACCACGAAGTCGAAGCCGAGCAGGCCGAGGATCTCGGTGGCGTGGCTGGTCGGCGTCTTGACGAAGGTGCCGATCAGCTGCTCCCGGGCGGCGAGGCGCCGGCGGAAGTCGCGAAAGGATGGGCGTTCGCCGGACATTGCCGTTGCTCCGCGCAGAAGGGGACGGGTCGAGTTTCGCCCCCCGGGCCCTTGCGCCGCGAGCGGCCTTTCGGCCAATTTCGCCAGGAGAAATTGGCGGAGTTCGGCGGATCGCCGCGCGCGCGATTGCGGCAAGAAGGCGGGCGAGGCAGGGTCGCCCTGGCCCTTGCCGCGCGCGCTTGGGCGCGCGCCTGTCGTCGGCTCGCGAAGCCCGCCGGTCGAACTGCCGGCTGAAACGAAAGGACCCCATCGATGAAGATGTTCGATCTCTCCGGCAAGGTGGCGGTGGTGACCGGCGGCAATGGCGGCATCGGCCTCGGCATGGCGATCGGGCTGGCGGAGGCAGGCGCCGACATCGTCATCGCCTCGCGCGACGCCGCCAAGAACGCCGCCGCGGAGAGCCGCCTGCGCGAGGTGGGCGTGCGCGCCGTGGCGATACCCACCGACGTCCGCAGCCCGGACTCCTGCCGCGCCCTGATCGACAGGACGGCGGCCGAGTTCGGCCGGGTCGACATCCTCGTCAACAATTCCGGCATGAACTTCCGCAAGCAACCGCAGGACTTCACGCTGGAGGAGTTCCACGAGGTGATGGATACCAACCTGACCGGCGCCTTCCTGCTGTGCCAGGCCGTCTATCCGCATTTCCTTGCGCAAGGCGGCGGCAAGATCATCAACATCGGCTCGATCGCCTCGTTCATGGGCAGTCCCGTCGCCGTGGCCTACGCGCCGTCCAAGGGCGGTATCGTGCAGCTCTCCAAGGTGCTCGCCGTGGCCTGGGCGAAGGACAACATCCAGGTCAACGCCATCCTGCCCGGCTGGATCGACACGCCGCTCTCGGTGAAGTCGCGCGCCGAGATCCCCGGCCTCGAACAGGCCGTGATCGGGCGCACGCCGGCCGGTCGGTGGGGAGGCCCCGAGGACTTCGCCGGCGCCGCCGTCTACTTCGCCAGCCCGGCCTCGGATTTCGTCAACGGCGCCACGCTGGTCATCGACGGCGGCTATTCCTCGAAAGCCTGACAGGCCGCGGCGCGGAGTGCCCGACCTTCCCGCCGGGAAGGCCGCCGCGGCGTGTCCATGATCCTTCCACCGATCGAGACTCCGCCGGCGCGGCGGGCGGCCAGCTTCGCCTGCGGTCGGGAGCGTCGACGACGCCGATCGCGCGACCTTTGCCGACCCTGCTCGCGACGTGGCGGCCGATCCGTTTTCACCTATCGAAATTCGCCCTGAATCGATTGGAGCGCGACCGGGTCATCGGCGATGGTCGTTCGGGGGAGCTGGAACCCGAGACCGGCGAAGCAGGATCAGCCTTCAGTTTCGAACCGGCCACTGGTTTTCCCGCGGATCTCTGGTCAATGAAGCGGCTCCGATCGCCCCTGGCGACGCGGGTAGCGTCGCGGCAAGATAAGAACTGGGAGGAGAAGAGATGCTGTTCCGAACTGCGCGCAGAGCGCTGTCCCTGGCCGTCGTGGCGGCCGCCCTGTCCATGGGCTCGATCGCGGCGCCGGATGCGGCCGAGCGCAAGCTCAGCCTTGGCGCCAACAACAACGAGAACGACTTCATCGCCGACGGCTTCCGCTTCTTCGCCAAGAGGGTCGGCGAACTGTCGAACGGCGAGCTCGAGGTCGAGATCTTCTGGAGTTCGCAGCTCGGCGGCGCCCGCGAGATGGTGCAGGGCGTGGCCGCCGGATCGATCGACATGCAGATGGACGTGATCGAGCTGCTGGTCACGCTGGAGCCGAACATCGGCGCGCTCAGCCTGCCGCTCGTGTTTCGCGACCGCGACCATTTCGCAAAATTCCTCGGCAGCGACGTCTTCGGCGAAATGCTCGACACCCTCGCCTCCAAGGGCGTGGTCTTCCCCGACCGCGAAGGCCTGAAGGATCCGCAGATCGCCAAGAACTGGGTGCGGCCCTACGATCGCGGCCTGGTCAGCAACAAGCCGGTGTTCACGCCGGAAGACCTGAAGGGCTTCAAGCTGCGCATGTACGAATCCGAGATTCCCATCAAGTCGTGGGAAGCGCTGGGCGCCAGCGTCCAGGTCGTGCCGTGGCCGGACGTCTACACCTCGCTCGCCACCGGGCTGGTCGACGGCCTCACCGGCACCGTCACCGACAATTACGAGATGAAGCATTTCGAACGCGCCGCCTACTGGACGAACGTCCACGAATACTTCCAGATGATGCACCCCTGGATGAGCAAGATGACCTGGGACAGCCTGACCGACGGCCAGCGCAAGGCCATCGACGACGCGGCCCGCGATGCGAGCGCCGAGTTCGGCCGGCTCATGGCCGACGCCAACAGGAAGTCGATGGAAAAGGCGCAGGCCGACTACGGCGTCTCCATCATCATTCCGCCGATCGGGCCCTGGATCGACAAGATGAAGCCCGCGCACGCCGATTTCGAGGCGCGCGGACTGATCAAGCAGGGCCTCGTCGCGCGGATGCAGGCCGTCCAGTAAGGCACGATGGCATGAGCGACGGAACGACGGCCAGCGTGGCTCATCCCCTTCCCCCGGTGCTGGCGGCATGCCGCCGGCTCCTCGCCGGGATCGGGCGGGTCGAGCTCGCCCTGGCGATCGCGGCACTGGTCGTCGTCGTCGTGCTCAGCACCGCCCAGGCATTTCTCCGCTACACGCTCGGCACCTCGCTCTGGTGGGCGCAGGAGGTGGCGGAGAACATGATCATGATCTCCTACTTCTTCGGCATCAGCTACGTCTTCAAGTCGCGCCAGGAGATCTATGTCGAGTTCCTGACCTCGATGGCGCCGCTCAAGCTCCAGCTCGTCTTCTACCTCGTCGAGCAGGTGCTGACCTTCGGCTTCGCCATGGCGCTGCTCTGGCTGACCTACCTGTTCAGCCCGACCCTCTTCAACATGACCACGCCCGTGCTGAAGCTGCCGGCATTCGTCAACAGCGCACCGCTCATCTTCGCCACGCTGATGATGGTCCTGACCAGCCTCTACTACTTCGCCTTCGGCATATGGGCCTTCGGCCGCAGCGACACGCGCGGGCTGCTGGCCGATGTCGAGGAACGCGGCCTGATCCTGCGCCCCTGGGCGCAGGAGGCGTGATCCGCCGTACCGCCATGCAGCGCGTGAAGCAGAAGGCGCATCAGCCATGATCACCGCGACGATGATGGTCATCTCCATCGCGCTCTTCCTGATCCGGGTGCCGGTGTCGATCGCGCTGGGCGTCGCCACGCTGGTCGGCTTCTGGATGATCGGGGTGCCGGCATCGGTGATCCCGTCGCGCATGATCGACGGCGTCGACAGCTTCGCGCTGCTGGCGGTGCCGTTCTTCATCCTCGCCGGCAACCTGATGAACGCAGGCGGGCTGACGGAGAAGATCTTCGCCTTCGCCCGCGCCCTCGTCGGCTGGGTCAGCGGCGGCCTTGCGCAGGTCAACATCCTGGGCAGCGTCATCTTCGCCGGCATGTCCGGCTCGGCGCTCGCCGATCTCGCCGGCCTCGGCGCCGTCGAGATCAAGGCGATGCGCGACAACGGCTATCCGGTGCCCTTTTCCACCGCGGTGACGCTGGCCTCCTGCATGATCGGCCCGCTGATCCCGCCGAGCATCATCCTCGTCATCTACGGCCTGGCCACCAACACCTCGATCGGCCAGCTCTTCCTCGGCGGCCTGATCGCCGGGCTGGTGGTGGCGGCGTGCCTGATGCTCTACGTCTTCCTCTATGTCCGCATCCGCAAGCCCGACTGGGCGCGGCCGGAGCCGTTCGTCGTGTCCGAGGTGGTGCGCACCGGCATCGCCGGGGCGCCGGCCCTGTTCGCCCCGGTGGTCATCCTCGGCGCCTTGCTGATGGGAGTCGCCACGCCGTCGGAACTCGGCGCCATCGCGACCGTCTATGCCGTGGCGATCGGTCTCTTCTACCGGAAGTTCAGCTGGCGGAACGTGAAGACGGCGCTGATCGAGACCGTGACCATGACCGGCCTCATCATGTATCTCTTCGCGGTCGCCTCGGCGATGAACTTCGTCATCGCCCGCGAGCGCGTCGCCCATCACGCGGCCGAGTACATGGCCCAGCTCACGGCGAGCCCGGTCCTCGGCATCCTGCTCGTCAACGCCTTCCTGATCGTGGTCGGCATGTTTCTGGAAGGCCCGGTGGCGATCCTGATCATCGCGCCGATCCTGCTGCACGTGGTGGCCGAATACGGCATGGGACCGGTCCAGTTCGGCGTGATGCTGAGCTTCAACCTCCTGATCGGCATGATCACGCCGCCGCTCGGCATCGGCCTGTTCGTCGCCGGCAAGGTCGCCGGCATCTCGCCGGAATCGGTGTTCCGCGCCTCGCTGCCCTTCTTCATCCCGCTGCTCGCCGGCCTTGCCATCATCTCCTATGTGCCGTGGGTGACGGAATGGCTGCCGGCGCTGGTCTTCCAGCGCTGAGGCCTGCCCCCGCGGCGCCCGGGTCCGCAGCAGGCCGCGTCGACACGCTTCGCGGTCGGCCGACAGCGTCGCCCACAGGAATCCCGACGCTCTCGGTTCAGCCCTTCCGCGCTCCGCTGTCGCTGGCGATTTCCGCGACGAACCTGCCGGTCCGCTCGACGATGAGATCCCTGTCATTGTCCAGGGTCGCAACGTGATAGGAGTCTTCGAGCCACAGGATCCTGGCGTCTCGCGAACTTATGCCCTGCAGTATCAAGGGGCCGTTCGAAGGCGGCAGGACATGGTCCTCGCGCGATTGGATGACCAGGGTCGGACAGACTATCTTGTGCAGGAGGTTGCCGGTCGCTCCCATCAGCGTATTCGCCTCCCGCACGCACCTGACCGGGACCTCCTTGTAGGCGAGTTCGACGACGCCTTCGGCCTTGATGTCGGAGCCGATGCCCGGAATGCGCTCGGGAGCATTCCTTGACAACACCAGTTCCGACATCTCCGCACCCAGCCTGCCGCCGCATCCGTTGATCGGAACGATGCCGGCGACGCGTTCGGGAAACCGGGCAGCGAGGTTGAGGCAGAGCGTGCCGCCCATCGAGAGCCCGGTGACGAACACCTTTCCGTGCGAGGCGGCCATCTCCTCGAGTGCCGTTTCCGCCGTGCCCAGCCAGTCGAGAAAGCCCGTGGTCGCCATGTCGTCGGGCGACGTCCCGTGTCCGGCGAGCCGCGGGCCGTAGACGAAGAATCCGAACCTGCGATGAAGCTCCTGGCCGAGATAGCGCATGCTCTGCGCCGAGCCGGTGAAGCCGTGCAGCACCAGCACAGCGGGCCGCCCTTCGGCTTCGAAGCGGAACGCTTCCGCGCCCTCCATGGTTGTTGCCATCTGTTCCTCCATTGTGAATGCGTGACCCGTCAGTTCCTGCGCTGCACGGAGTACGCCGCCGCGGCGACGCCGATGATGATCCCCTGCAGCATCAGCTTCGCCGGTTCGCCGAGGCCGAGGCTGGTGAGGAGGTTGAAGCTGAACGTCAGCATGAGGGCCGCGACCGTCGGGCCGAGGACCCCGCCCTTGCCCGAGCCGAAGGTGACGCCGCCGAGGATCACCGCGGCCAGCGAGTTGAGCGCGAGATCCCGGCCGAGATCCATGCTGCCGACGCCGACGAAGCCGATGAGCAGGAAACCGGCGAATACCGAGAACAGGCTCGACATGACATGCACGATCGTGACGACCCGGACGTACGGTATTCCCGAAACCCAGGCGGCGCGGGGATTGGCGCCGATGGCGTCGATGTAGCGGCCGAAGACGGACCAGCGGATGAACACGGCGACGGCGAGCAGCAATGCCGCCCAGATGACGAGGACCACCGGCACGATGCCGATCTTGAGGCGGGCGACCTGGCGCAGGATCTCGGGCGCGTCGCCGGGCGAGCGAAGCTGGCTGAAGGCGACCGCGACGCCGGTGATGACCAGGGTGACGGCGAGGGTCACGATGACCGACGAGGCGCGAAGCCGGGTAATGAAGAAGGCGTTGAGCAGACCTACTGCGATGCCGAAGACGACGGCGATCAGCAGCAGCACGGGCTCGGAATAGGGCAGAAGACCGCTGGTCAGGATATAGCTGACGCCGACGATGACGCCTCCCGTCGACAGATCGAGCGACAGGACGCGCATGCACAGGGACTGGCCCAGCACCGCGATGCCGAGCGGGGCCGTCTGCCTGGCGATCAGCAGCAGCAACATCGGCGAAAGCAATGCCGGGCGCATGAAGTAGGCGACAACCAGCAGGATGAGCATGGCCGCATAGGCGAAGGGAAGCGAGAGCAGCGTCCTGCCGGCCGACCGCAGCCAGTGTCCCGTCATGCCCGATGGCGATAGCGCGTCTCCCGTCATGCGCCGATCGCCTCCCGGCGCTGCAGTCCGATCGCCACGAGAAGCAGCCCCCCGGTCAGCGCCGCACGCAGGAACGGCGAGACACCGAGGAGGTTCATGCCGTTGGAGATCAGCCCGAGCGTGATCACGCCCGCGACGATGCCGAGCACGCTGCCGGTGCCGCCGGCGAGCTGGACGCCGCCGAGCGCCATGGCGGTGACCGTGTCGAGCGAATAGGGATTGCCCATCGTCGCATCGCCCGCGCCGACGCGCGCCGTCAGGAAAATGCCGGCAACCACCGCGGACAGGGAGCAGAGAACGAAGCAGGCCACCTTCAGCCGCGTCACGGCGATGCCGTTGCGTCCCGCGCTGACCGGGTTGGCGCCGACCGCGTAGGTGCGCAGCCCGAACGGCGAGCGGCCGAGCAGGTACCAGGCCGCCAGGATGGCCGCGGCGCACCAGAAGAACGCGGCGGGCAGGCCGGCGACCTGCGATACCGCGAGGGTTCGAAGGTAGCCGGGCACCGCGCCTCCGGGAACCGGATGCAGCAACAACGCGACACCCTGCACGAACGTCATGGTCGCCAGCGTCATGACCAGCGGATGGACCCTGAACAGGGTGACGCCGAAACCGTTGACCAGCCCGACGCCCACGCCCATCGCCAGCGCGAGGGGGACCCCCCAGGCCGGGTCCGCGGTCACG
Source organism: uncultured Mesorhizobium sp. (assembly GCA_937958475.1). Lineage (GTDB taxonomy): Bacteria > Pseudomonadota > Alphaproteobacteria > Rhizobiales > Rhizobiaceae > DUSC01. The sequence goes on from CALFXR010000069.1 coordinate 30,254, forward strand.
AGGATCGCGCTCGTCAGGCTCATGACCGAACCGACGGAAAGATCGATGCCGCCGGAAATCGCCACGATTCCCTGGCCGAGCGAGGCGATCATGAGCGCCGCGATCTGGCTGTTCACATTGGCCAGGTTTTCCAGGCTCCTGAACGTGCCCGACGATAGGCAAAGCAGGAAGAAGAGGGCGAGGGGAAGTGCCAGGACGATCGGCGACAACCCGGTGCGCCGGGATTTGCGGGCGAGATCAGGCATCGGCACGCCCGCCATCTTCGGCGCCCCCCACCAGCGCGTGGCGCATGACTTCCTCCTCGCTGGTCTGCGCTCCGTCGAGCTCGGCCACGATTTCGTTCCGGCGCACGACGAGAATGCGATCGCAAAGACCCAGCAGCTCCAGCAACTCGCTGGAAACCGTCAGTACGGCACCTCCGCCGTTGGTGAACTCGCGCAGCAGCCCGTAGATTTCCGCCTTGGCCCCGACATCGACGCCGCGGGTCGGTTCCTCGAGCAGCAGCACGTCGATCCCCGCCGCGAGCCATCGGCCGATCATCACCTTCTGCTGGTTGCCGCCGGAAAGCTCTCCGACCGCCTGGCGCGCACCCGCGGAGCGGATGTTCAGGCGCCGCATCAGTCCGGCGATCACATGGTGCCGTCCCCTCACCATTTGCCAGACCGGCAAGCGGCGCAGCATTCCAAGCGTGATGTTCTCGTTGATCGAAAGCGGCAGGTAGAGCCCCTCGGTCTTCCGATCCTCCGGAACGAAGCCGACTCCCGCTAGGACGGTCTTCACCACATCGCCTCCGAGCGGCGTCGGGCCGGCCTCGCTGCCCTTCATGACCTTTCCGCCGACCGAGGGTTCCAGCCCCGACAGGGCACGGATGATGTTGCGCTGACCCTGGCCTTCCAGCCCTGCCAGACCGACGATCTCGCCGCGTCTCAGGTCGAACGAGACCGTCGGACCGCCGTCGCGGACTTGCAGGTCGTCGACCGAAAGCGCAACCGGTGCTCCGTCGGGGCGCGCCGGCCGCGCCGGGAAGAACTTAGAGAGCACGCGCCCGACCATCAGCGACACCAACTCGTCACGGGTCAGCGCCTGTGTCGCGCGGGTCTCGACATGCAGGCCGTCCTTGAGAACGCTGACCCGGTCGCAGAACCGGAAGATCTCCTCGAGGCGGTGACTGACGTAGAAGACGAGCTTTCCCGCCGCCTTGAGCGTCGCCAGAAGCTCGCCGAGCTTCTCGACTTCGGGTGCATTCAGGGCAGCCGTCGGCTCGTCGAAAATGAAGATGTCGGCGTCGACGGAAACGCCCTTGGCGATTTCGACCAGATGCAGGTCGGCGACGGAGAGGTCGCCGCAGTAGGCGTCGACGTCCATGCTGCTTCCCAGCCGGGCCATCATCGACCGGGCCTGTTCGCGCATCGCCGCGCGGTCGACCGTGCCGCGGCGGATCGGTTCGCGGCCGAGGAACAGGTTCTCGGCGATCGTGAGATTGGGCAGGAGGGTGAGTTCCTGGAAGATCGTCGAGATGCCGAGCCGGCGGGCATCCGCCGGATTCTCGGGCGAAACAGGCTTTCCGCGCAGCCGTATCTCGCCGCTGTCCGCCGGAAAAAGTCCCGCCAGCAGATTCATCAAGGTCGACTTGCCGGCGCCGTTTTCGCCCGTGATCGCGTGAACGGTGCCGGCGTCGCAGTCGAAGGAGACGTCACAAAGCGCCAAGTTCGAGCCGAAGCGCTTCGTAACCTTGTCGAACGAAATCATGATGGTTGGGCGAACCGATGCTGCCGGCGATCCCTCCGCTCGTGCCCTCCGGCGCGAGCGGACGGATTTCCGCGAAAGGGCGGACTACTTCGCGAACATTTCCTTGATCTTGTCGTCGGGCAAGGTCGACGTGACCCAGAAGGCGTCGTTCAGATCGGGCCGGTAGTAGTCGTCGAGGTTCTGGTTGGTGATCGGCGCCGGCGAGGAATAGTAGTGGGTGTGCAGCGACTTGCCCTGCAGCAGGGCGACCGCGGCACGCACCGTCGCGGGTCCGAGGCCGGGCGTGAAGATCGGCGCGGCACCGTCGACGCCGGCGTCCTTCCAGGCACGGAGGAAGCCGTTGTTGGACTCGCCCGTCATCGGCACCAGCGGCTTGCCGGCCTCGGCGAAGACGTCGATGCAGGCGCGCGTCATGTCGGCGCCGGAGAACCAGATTCCGTCGACGGGCTGCCCCGAAAGCACCAGGTTCTCGCAAAGCTGCTTGCCCTTGGCGTAGTTCCAGTCGCCGTAGACCTCCGTGCCGATCTTGATGTCGCTACCTTCGATCGCCTTGCGGAAGCCGTCGTAGCGCTGCTGCTCTTCCTCCACGCCCGCGATTCCGCGGAACACCCAGATCGTGCCCTTGCCGCCCAGCTTTTCCCTGAGGAATTTGCCACCGACCGCGCCGAAGCGCTCTCCGCCGCCCATGACCTCGACCGTCGTGGCGAGGACGTCGCCGCCGGTGCCGAAATTGACGACGGGAACGCCCGCCGCCAGGGCCTTCGCCACCTGGTCCTTGACGAGCGCCGGCGCAAGCGGCGCGACGATCAGCGCGTCGACCTTCTGGGCGAGAAGGTCTTCCAGATCGGCGACCTGCTTGGCCGGCTGCCAGTTCGCCTCGGTGAAGATGAACTCGCCGATGTCGGGGTTGCCGGCCGCCTCGCGTTTCATTTCCTCGATCATCTGGACGATCCAGGTGTTGCCGACGCCGACGAACGACACGCCGATCTTCCATGGCGGGGCCTTCTTGAACTTGTCCGCCGGAATCATGTTGGGCGATGTCGCCTCGATCAGGTTGGGCGGCAGCAACTGCACCTCGTCCTCGGCCAGCGCTGGCGCCGCCATCGAGGCAACCAGGCCGAAGAAAAGGGTTGCCGCGCTTCTTCGCAACATTTTGGTCATTTGGTCCTCCCGGTACATGGGGCCCGTGGGCATGGCCCCGAAAAAGCCGTCGAACGCGGCTGCCTCTCCCTCACCTGATCGGAAACTGATAGGTTGATCCAATCAAGTGACCAAATTCATATGATCATGCCCGCTTGTTCGTCAACGGATTTCGGTCCGAGAATCGGAGAAACCCCCGGACACCCCTCGAGGGAGGCGTTGGGGCAGGACCCGGGAAGCTCATGCACCGCACGACGTGCGTACGAAGGCAGGATCGCATAAAAGGTCGAAACGTCTGGCGCGGGTTCACGCGGATTCGCCGGGGAAGGCATCGAGATGGCAGGTAGGGAAGCACTCAGAATACGCAGGAGCCCGGTTCGCCCGCAGAGCACCGGCCGCCGCGAGCAGATCATCGGCGCTGCCCTGACGGTGATGATTTCCAATGGCGTCTACAACGCCACCACGCGCAGGATCGCCGAAGCGGCCGGCGTCAACGTCGCGACGCTTCACTACCATTTCCACAACAAGGAAGAGATCATCTTCAGCGCCATGGAGGAACTGGCGTCAAGCTATCGGAATACCCTGTCGGAACACTTCACGCAGCCGCAGAAACTTCACGACAGGATACACGATCTCCTGTGGTTCATCTGGAGGGAGATCGAGCAGGCGCCCGGCGAGCAACTCGTGTTGCAGGAGATGACGCTCTACGTCTTGCGGGTTTCCCATGCCGAGCACCTGGCCGCCCAGAAGGAACGCGAAATCAAGTCATTGTACAGCGTGTCTCTTCGCGGCTGCAGCGACGTCGGCCCGGACGACGAGCCTCAGATCGAGGAGCTGACCGATTTCATCTATGCCTGTTTCGTGGGAATCCTGAATCAGTGGCTGGCGACGAGGGACGAGCCGTCGCTCGTGAGAACGACCGGCAACCTGATCGCGGCGGCGCAGGCGCTGGCCGGCAAGCTGCTTCCTCACAGCAAGCAGTGACGGTTTGAGCCCGCGTTGCGAGACGGCGGATGCGCGTTCTCCGCGAGGACCCGTTCGTCCTCCCGTGCCGTTGGCTCCGCCTTCACGGGAGCCGCGCCTTCACCACGGCCGTGGAGTCCGTGCGTCCACCCGGGGCCGGACGCCGAACCGGGTGGCGGAAAAACGCGTTGGCAGGTCAGTATCGCTAGGGGCGGTTCGCGGGAGGGGTCGCCAGGCCTTTCACCTCCGTGGCGAGGAACGAGGCGCCGAGATGCTCGCCGATCACGTCGTGCACGAGCCGGGCGGTCTCGTACATGATGTTCTCGATGCGGTGGATCGGCGCGGCGACCGTCAGCGAGAAGACGCGCCCGGACAGGACGACCGGCACGGAGACGCCGCCGAGGTCGACGCTGTAGTTCGAGGCGCTGCGGAACCAGCCGCGATGCAGGCCGGCACGGAGCTGGCCCTCGACGGCCTCGATGCTCATCGGCGTGCCGCTGCCGTAGCGTTCGAAGACGACCTTGCGCAGGATCGCGTTCCGCTGGTTTTCGGTCCACTGGCTCATGATGGCCTGGCCCGACGCGGTCGCGTGGATCGGAATGCGCTGGCCGACCTCGGCCGCATAGCGGACGCGTGCGGGGGATTGCACGACCTCGAGGAAGACCACGCTCATGCCCGAAGCCGCGCCCACGCACACGGTCTCGCCGGTCTTCGCCGCGAGATCACGCGTGATCTGCAGGAGCGGCTCCGGCACGGGCTCGGAACTGGAGATCGCCTGGGCGAGGACCAGCCAGCGCGGGGTGGGATAGAACCGTCCGCGCCCCTCGGGTTCGAACAGGAAGCCGCGGTTGCTCAGCGTGGACAGGACGTTGAAGGTCGAAGAGCGCGGCCAGCCGAAATGCTGCGAGACTTCGGCGAGAGTGGCCGGCTTGCCGCGCTCGGCGAAGAACTCCAGCAGATCCAGGACGTTCTCGACTTGCCGGACGGTCATTTCGGTTTCCCTAGCCGCATGTCCACATACAGGAACAAACCGGCCTAGCGCAACATCTCCGGGCGACCCGCTGACCATCCTTCGCATGAGTGCGCATGATGGTCCCCGGCGGCTCGACCGAGGCGACAACCGCCGCGGTGGAACGTTCGTCCGAGCAGGCAGGTTTTCCGTTGCGCGGGATATCGGTTCAAATATGGAGATGAATTTGTTCTATGTATGGACAAATCCTTGGCGATATCGCTAGGCTTGTTTGCAGTCGCCACGTCACGCCGCACGCGAACAGCCGGGAGGAAAACTTGAACGCAACGCCGAAAGCCATGGCCCGGTATCCGCATCTGTTCATCGGCGGCGAATGGGTCGAACCGGACGACGGCGGCGTGATCGAGAGCATCGATCCGGCGAACGGCAGGCCCTGGGCGAGCGTCGCATATGGCGGACGAAAGGACATCGATCGGGCGGTTGCCGCGGCGCGCGCTGCGCTCGAGGGTCCATGGGGGCGGATGTCGGGCCATGAACGCGCCGCGCTGCTCTACAGGCTGGCCGACATCTATCAGCGCCGCGCCCCCGAACTCGCGGTGCTCGAATCGCGCGATTCGGGTCGCGCGATCCGCGAAGCGCGGCCCGACGTGGGCGCGCACCACAACTGGTATCGCTGGTTCGCATCGCTTGCCGACAAGATCTGGGGCCGGACCATCCCGATCGACGACAGCGTGCATGCCTATACGTCGCGGCTGCCTGTCGGCGTGGTCGGTGCGATCACCCCGTGGAACGCGCCGATGCTGACCACCTCCTGGAAGCTCGGCCCGGCGCTGGCGACCGGCTGTACGGTTGTGCTGAAGCCGGCTGAACTGACCCCCGTCACCGCGCTCGAACTGGCGAAGATGATCGAGGAGGCGGGCTTTCCCGCCGGCGTGGTCAACGTCGTGCCGGGCTACGGCCACAACGGCGCGGGCGAGCATCTCGTCGCGCATCCCGGCGTCGACAAGATCGCCTTCACCGGCGAAGGCAACACCGCGCGCGCCATTCTCAAGACCGGCGCCGATACGCTCAAGCGGTTCTCGTTCGAGCTCGGCGGCAAGGCGCCGCACATCATCTTCGCCGACGCCGATATCGAGCAGGCACTCAACGCGGCGACGGGCTCGGCCTGGGCCGTGTGCGGCCAGAGCTGCACGCTGGGCTCGAGGGTGATGGTCGAGCGGCCGGTCTACGACCGGGTGGTCGAGGCATTCGCCGCGAGGGCCGCGCGGGTGAGGGTGGGACATCCGCTCGATGACGCCACGCATATGGGGCCCCAGGCGTCGGACGAGCAGCTGGAGAAGACCCTGGCCTATGTCGGCTACGGCAAGGAGGAAGGCGCCGAACTCGTCGCCGGCGGCGGCAGGATCAGCGACGGCGCCTTCGCCGACGGCTACTTCGTCCAACCCACGGTGTTCGCCGGCGTCTCCAATTCCATGCGCATCGCGCGGGAAGAGATCTTCGGCCCCGTCGCCGCGCTGATTCCCTTCGATGGCGAGGAAGAAGCTGTCGCCATCGCCAACGATACCTCCTACGGTCTCACGGCGGGACTGTGGTCGCAGGACATCGGCAAGGCGCACCGGGTGGCAGCGAAGATCCGCGCCGGCATGGTCTGGGTGAACACCTACCGCTTCATCCGCTGGACCACGCCCTATGGCGGATTCAAGGCGAGCGGCTGGGGGCGCGAGAACGGCATCGAGGCGCTGGACAACTATCTCGAGACAAGAACCACCGTGGTGAGCACCACGGCGCGGTTCCCGGATGCCTACGCATCCTAAGGGGGGGACGATGAGACTATCCGGGAAACTGGCCATCATCACGGCTGCCGCGTCCGGCATGGGCAAGGCAGGCGTCGAACTGTTCCGGCGCGAGGGCGCGGAGGTCTGCGCCGTCGACGTGAATTCGGCGGCGCTGGACGCGCTTGCGCGAGAGATGGCGTCGCGCGGCCTGCCGATCAGCACCGTCACCGCCGACCTGTCGACGGAAGAGGGCGCCAGCACCAGCGTTCACCAGGCCGCGAAGGCGCTCGGGGGCGTCGACATCCTGTGGGCCCATGCGGGCATTCCGGGGCCTGCCGGCATCGAGAACCTCGACCTCGCTGCCTATCGCCAGGCGATGGCCCTCAATGTCGATTCGGCCGTCATCGGCGCCGGCGAAGTGATCGGGTACATGCGCAAGCGCGGCGGCGGATCGATCATCTTCACCGCCTCGATATCCGGCATCGTCGGGTCGCGCTTCTCGCCGGTCTATTCGGCGGGCAAGTTCGCCATCGTCGGCCTGACGAAATCGCTGGCGCAGACATTCGCGCCCGACGGCGTGCGGGTGAACGTGGTCTGCCCCGGCCTGACGCATACGCCGATGCTGACGCAGTTCACCAGCCGGCGGGGCGATCCCGAGGAGGCTGCTGCCAACGAGAAGGCGCTGTTGGCGCAGGTCCCGCTCGGGCGTCTCTGCCGGCCGGAGGAGATCGCCCACGCGGCCCTCTGGCTCGCCTCCGAAGATGCATCCTTCGTCACCGGCGTCGACCTGCCGGTCGACGGCGGGTTCACGTGTCGCTGAGCGTCCCGGTCGACCAACAAGGCCGCGTCGGCGCGAGACGTCGACGCGAGATGAAGAAGTCCGCAATCATGGGCAATCGGCCTGTTTCGGCCCATCGGAGGAAGTAATGGGCCCGCTCCACGGATTGCGCCTGATCGACATGACCTCGGTGGTCATGGGTCCCTATGCGACCCAGATGCTGGGGGATTTCGGCGCCGACGTCGTGAAGGTCGAGGCGCCGGACGGCGATCTGGTGCGCAAGATCGGACCGGCACGCCACGAGGGCATGGGTCCGATGTATCTCAACGCCAACCGCTCGAAGCGGTCGATCACGCTCGACCTCAAGAGCGTCGAAGGCCGCGATGCGCTCCTGCGCCTGTGCGCCACCGCCGACGTGCTCGTCTACAATGTCCGGGGCAAGGCGATGAAGCGTCTCGGCCTCTCCTACGACGACGTGCGCGCGGTCAATCCCAGCATCATCTATGCCGGAATGTTCGGCTACGGCCAGGACGGTCCCTATGCCGCGCGGCCCGCCTATGACGACCTCATCCAGGGCGGCTCGACATTGTCGCACCTCTTCGCGCGGGTCGACGACGCCAAGCCGCGCTACGTTCCCACCGCCATCGCCGACCGGGTCGTCGGGCTGACCGCCGTCGCCGCGATCCTGGCGGCGGTCATCGAGCGCAACCGCTCCGGCCAGGGTCAGCGAGTGGATGTGCCCATGTTCGAGACGATGGTCGGCTTCGTGCTCAGCGACCATCTCGGCGGCCTCACCTTCGAGCCGCCTCTCGACAATGGCGGCTATCCCCGCCAGCTTTCTCCCGATCGCCGACCCTACCAGACCAGGGACGGCTACGTTTGTGCGCTGGTCTACACCGACGCGCACTGGCAGCGCTTCTTCCAGGCGATCGGCAGGCCGGACATGCCGGCCGCGGATCCGCGCTTCGCCACATTCCCGGCCCGCCAGAAGCATGTCGACGAGGTCTACGGCGAACTGGCGCGGATCATGTCCACCCGGACCAGCGCCGAATGGATCGAGCTTCTCGACCGGGCCGACATTCCGGTGATGCCGATGCATGACCTGCACAGCATCCTCGAGGATCCGCATCTGCAGGCGACCGGCTACTTCCGCACGGTCGAGCACCCCTCCGAGGGGGCGATCCGGACGATGGCGGTGTCGTCGAAATTCTTCCGCACGCCCGCCGATCCGGTCCGTCCGGCGCCGCGGCAGGGAGAGCACACCGCCGAAGTCCTGCGCGAAGCGGGTTTCACGGAAGCCGAGATCGACAGCCTGCTGCACGGCCCGGAAGCGCCGGCCGAAATGCAGCGCGATACAGTCTGAGGAGATCGAGAGTGGATTTCGAATACAGCCCCGAACAGGAATCGATCCGCGACCAGGTGGCGCGGATTTGCGCCGGCTTCGGCGACGCCTACTGGCTGAAGCGGGACCGCGAGGGCGGTTTTCCGCACGACTTCTACGATGCGCTCGCGCGCGAAGGTTGGCTCGGCATCTGCACCGCCGAGGCCTATGGCGGATCCGGGCTCGGCATCACCGAGGCCGCGATCATGATGCGTACGATCGCGGAATCGGGCGCCGGCATGTCGGGCGCGTCGGCAGTCCACATCAACATCTTCGGCCTGAACCCCGTGGCGGTGAACGGGACGGAAGAGCAGAAGCAGCGCATGATCCGGCCCATGGCCGAGGGGCGCGAGAAGGCCTGCTTCGCCGTCACCGAACCGAACACGGGCCTCAACACCACCCAGCTCAGGATCCGCGCGGAGAAGAAGGGCGACCGCTATCTCGTCAACGGCCAGAAGATCTGGATCTCGACGGCCCAGGTCGCCGACAACATCCTGCTCCTGGCGCGCACGACGCCGCTCGACGAAGTGAAGAAGCACACCCACGGGTTGAGCCTCTTCTACACGCCTTTCGACCGTGAACGCATCAAGGTGCGCGAGATCGACAAGATGGGTCGCAAGTCGGTCGACTCCAACGAGCTGTTCTTCGAGGATTTCGAGATTCCCGCCAGCGATCTCATCGGCGAGGAGGGACGCGGTTTCGAGTACATCCTGCACGGCATGAATCCCGAGCGCGTCCTGATCGCGGCAGAGGCCGTCGGCCTCGGCATGGTGGCCATCCAGCGCGCCGCCCGCTACGCCAACGAGCGAATCGTCTTCAACCGGCCGATCGGCAAGAACCAGAGCATCCAGCATCCGCTCGCCAAATGCTGGGCCGAACTGGAGGCGGCGTGGCTGATGGTGCTCTCGGCGGCGCAGCAGTACGACCGCGGCAAGCCCGCAGGCGCGGCGGCCAATGCCGCGAAGTACCTTGCGGGGGAAGCCGGCTTCCACGCCTGCGAGACGGCGTTGATGACGCATGGCGGCTTCGGCTACGCGAAGGAGTATCACGTCGAGCGCTATCTGCGTGAGGTGATGATCCCCCGGATCGCCCCGATCAGCCCGCAGCTCGCCCTGTCGTTCATCGCCGAGAGGGTTCTCGGCCTGCCGAAATCCTACTGATCGCAGCGGGCCGTGGAGTACACGCGGATCGAGGACATCGATTTTGCCGACCTGCTGCGGCCGGGCGAGCGGATCGTCGTCGGCCAGGCGCTTTCCGAACCGCTCACCCTGACCCGCCGGCTGATGGGCGCACGCAGCGTGCCGCCGGGATGCACGGCCTTTCTCGGCCCTGTCTACTCGGACACGTTCTCCGCGCCTCCTCCCGAAGGCCTGTCCTTCGAGAGCTATGGCGCGATCGGCAAGGCCGCCGCGCTCGCGCGGGCCGGCCGGCTCGACGTCATTCCATGGCACTATTCCGCTCTGTCGGCCGCGTTCGGCGACGGGTCCCTTCGGGCCGACTGCGTCCTGCTCCAGGTAGCGCCGGGAACCGGGCAGGAAGACTTCATCGCCGGCCTGAGCAACGACTACGCCCTCCAGGCGGCGCGCCGCGCCCGGCTGGTCATCGCGGAGGTCAATCCGGACGTCCCGCCGACGCCCGGCGGCGCGTTGCCGTCCGACATCGCCATCCACATTCTGGTGAAGGCGCGCCATGCGCCGCAGACCTTCGCAGCACCCGTCCCGGGTCCGGTCGAGAAGTCGATTGCCGCGAATGTCGCCGCGCTTGTTCCCGACCGTGGCGTCCTGCAGTTCGGGGTGGGTACCATCCCTCAGGCCGTTCTCGCCGGACTGGGAAGCCATCGCGACCTCGGCGTCCATTCCGGCGTCGCTCTCGACGGGATGATCGACCTGATCGCCAGCGGCGTGATCACCAACGCGCACAAGGAAATCGACGCGGGGATCAGCGTCGCCGGGCTGCTGGTCGGCTCGCGACGGCTTTTCGACTTCGCCGGCGCGAGCGGCCTGATCCGCCTCGCCCCGGCCGCCCATACGCATGGTCTCGCCACCATCGGCAGGATATCGCGCTTCTGCGCGATCAACTCGGCTGTGGAGGTGGATCTGACGGGTCAGGTCAATGCCGAGACGGCGGCCGGCCGCTATGTCGGCGCGGTCGGCGGGCAGGTCGATTTCGTCCGCGGGGCCAATGCGTCCGCCGGCGGCCGGGCCATCATCGCCCTGCCGTCGACCGCATCCGGCGGCACTGTCTCGCGCATCGTCTCCACGGTATCCACGGTCACTTGCGCCCGCTCCGACGTCGATGCCATCGTCACCGAATGGGGTACGGCCGAACTGCGGGGCCTGACGCTGGCACAGCGGGCGGAAGCCATGATCCGCATCGCCGCGCCGCAGTTTCGCGACACACTGGCGCGCGATTGGCGCGACGCGGGAAGGAGCAGCCATGACTGAGACGCGCGGCGGTCCTCTCTCGGGCCTCAAGGTCGTCGAGATGGCGGGTATCGGACCGGCGCCCTTCGCCGGGATGATGCTGGCCGACATGGGCGCCGACGTCCTGCGCATCGACCGGCGGGAAGCCGCCAATTTGGGCATCGACCGTCCCGACCGCTTCAACTTCACCGCCCGCGGCAAACGATCCGTGGCCGTCGATCTCAAGCGGCCCGAAGGCATCGGTTGCGTCCTCGACCTCGTCGGGCGCGCGGACGCGTTGATCGAGGGTTTCCGGCCCGGCGTGATGGAGCGCCTCGGTCTGGGCCCCGAGCCATGCCTTTCGCGAAACCCCCGCCTGGTGTTCGGCCGTCTCACCGGATGGGGGCAGGACGGCCCCCTGGCGCAGGCGGCGGGCCACGACCTCAACTTCATATCGCTGAGCGGGGTTCTCGACGCGATCGGCCGCGCCGGCCAGCCGCCGACGCCGCCGCTCAATCTCGTCGGCGATTTCGGCGGCGGCGGCATGCTGCTCGCCTTCGGTGTCGTCTGCGCGATCCTGAAGTCGAGGGAGACCGGCCTGGGACAGGTCGTCGATGCCGCCGCCGCCGACGGCGCCGCACTTCTCGCCGCACCCGTCATGGGGCTGCGGGGCGCCGGTCTGTGGGAAGGCGGGCGAGGGGAGAACATCCTGGATGGCGGCGCTCCCCACTACGATGTCTACCGCTGTGCCGACGGCCTATATGTGTCGGTCGCGCCGATCGAGGGAAAATTCCGCGCCATCCTGCTCAGGCTGATCGGCCTGTCCGAAGCGGATTTCCCGGACGTGTCGGATCGCGCCAACTGGCCGGCGGCACGCCGTCTGCTGGAGGCGCGCTTCATGGAGCGGACGCGCGACGAGTGGTGCGCCCTGCTCGAGGGCACCGATGCCTGTTTCGCACCCGTCCTGACCTTCGACGAAGCCCCGTCCCATCCGCACAACACCGCCCGGAGCACCTACGTTTCAGTCGATGGCGCCGTGCAGCCCGCCCCCGCGCCCCGTTTCGGCAGGACGCCCGCACCCGTCCCCGGCCCGGCGGAACCGCCCGGCGGCAGCGGCGCGCAGGCACTGCGCTCCTGGGGGTTCACGGACGCCCGATGCACCGAACTCGAGCGCGACGGCGTCATTGGCCGGGCCCCCTGAAGACGAACAGGATCTCAAAAGCCCATGGCGGGATTTTCTTTCGAAAAATTCGAGATCGGGCGGGCGTTCGGCCGTGCGCCGGGCCGCACCCTTTCCGGGCATGACAACGCCTCCTTCGGCCTGATGCCGACGAACCCGCAACCGCTGCTTGTCGACGCGCATTTCGCGGTCCAAACCGGATTGGCAAAGCCGCTGTCCGACAGTCTCCCTGCGTCCGGCATCCCGATCGGCACGAGCGTCCCGGATACGACGCTGGGAACCATTGTGGGCACCCTCGGCCGGCGGGTTGGTCTGATGTGCAGGCAGGGACAGCCGTGATGAGATCGTTTCTCTTCGTGCCGGGCGACAGCGCCCGGAAGTTCGAGAAGGCCCGCACAGGCAATGCCGATGCGCTCATTCTCGACCTGGAGGATTCGGTCGCCGCGGAAGCGAAGCTACGCGCTCGGGTCGAAGTCGCATCGATGCTGGCGGCGCCGCGGTCGAAGCAGAAACTGTACGTGCGCGTCAACGGCTTCGACACCGGCCTGACGCTCGGCGACCTCGCCGCCGTCATGCCGTTGCGCCCCGACGGCATCATGCTGCCGAAATGTTCGGGCGCAGAGGACGTGGCGAGACTCGGCTACCATCTCGACGCCTTCGAGGCGGCGCACGCATCCGAGCCCGGCTCCACCCGGATCATCGGCGTCGCGACGGAGAACGCGGAATCGATCCTCGGCCTGTCGACCTACCGTGATGCGGGGCCGCGGCTGTGGGGCCTGCTGTGGGGCGCGGAGGATCTGGTCTCCTCGCTCGGGGCGACCGACAACAAGGAGGGCGGCGTCTATACCGAGCCGTTCCGGCTTGCGCGCAACCTCTGCCTGACGGCCGCCGCCGCCGCGGGCGTCGCCGCCATCGACACCGTGTGCACTGTCATCGGCGACCTGTCCTATGTCGAGGCCGAAGCCGATGCGGCGCGCCGCGACGGGTTTTCCGCCAAGGCGGTCATCCATCCGAGCCACGTCGATCCGGTCAATCTCGCGTTCACCCCGAAGCCCGCGGAGATCGCGTGGGCACGGCGTATCCTCGACGCCTTCGCCGCCGACCCCGGCGCCGGCGTCCTCAAGATCGACGGCAAGATGATCGACAAGCCGCATGAACGTGCCGCACGGAAGATCGTCGCAATGGTCGACCGGGGCTGATCGGCAGGGAGGCAGACGCGGAGTCGCGAAGGCATGGATCAGACCGGCAGCCGAACCGTCGTATCTCCCGCTCTTCCGCGGGAAGCCACGCTTGCCGCGATCGTCGTCGGCATGGCCTTCCTGTTCAACTTCCTGGCGCGCGGGGCGATCGACACCTTCATGGTGTTCATGCTCCAGCTCGAGCAGGAATTCGGCTGGCGGCGCTCCTCGCTCACCGGCGTCTATTCGACCTACCTCATCGTCGTCGGGCTCATGTCGCCGCTGTCCGGCCTCGTCCTCGATCGCATGGGACCGCGCTTCACCTATTCGGTGGGCATGGCGATCCTCGCGGGGGCCATGTACGCGGCCTCGTCGATCGGAGCGCTCTGGCAGGTCTACCTCCTGCTCGGCGGCCTCGGCGGCATCGCCGCCTCTCTTCTCGGCATGGTCACGGCGGCGGCGCTGATCGGACGCTGGTTCGACCGCCGCATGAGCATCGCCATGGCTGTCGCCTATGCCGGTTTCGGCTCCGGCATCCTGGCGATGGTTCCGCTTGCACAGGTCGGCATCGACGTCCTCGGCTGGCGCGACACCTATCGACTCATCGCCATCGTGCTCGCATGCAGTGCGCCCCTGTTCCTGCTGCCCTGGAAACGTATCGCGCTGGGTAGTGCCGATTTCCAGGCCCGCCGCAGCACGGCGGCAAGCGAAGCCTCGACGTCCGTCGGGGCGAACTGGACGATCCGGACGGCGGTTCGGACGCGCGAGTTCTGGCTGCTCGTCCAGGTCTTCTTCTTCACCGCCTGCGGCGTCTACAGCGTCATCGTCCAGGTGGTGCCGTATCTCGTCGAAAGCGGATATCCGCCGATCGAGGCCGCGCTGGCCTTCGGTGCGTCCGGCATGCTCTCGATCTTCGGCGTGCTGTTTGCCGGCGTGCTCTGCGCACGCTTCGGGAACCGCTTCACGGCGACGCTCTCGTTTGCCGGAACCTTCATCGGGACGGTCGCGCTGCTCGGATTCTCGGTCGTTGCCAACCCGGCTCTGGTCCTCGTCTGGGTGGTCGCCTTCGGCATCTGCCAGGGTGCCCGCGGGCCGATCGTATCGACGCTGACGGCGCGTATCTTCGCGCTGGGCTCGGTGGCCTCGATCTTCGGCACCATCTTCATGCTGATGTCGTTCGGATCGGCGTTCGGCTCGTGGATTTCCGGCTTCCTGCACGACCTGACCGGTAGCTACCGGGCGGCGTTCGTGTTCTCGGGGGCATGCATAGTCCTGGCCTGCATGCCGTTCTGGACGTCGGACAGGTTGCAGAAGCCGGTGGCGCTCGATCCGCCGGCGCGCGCGGAGTGAAGACATGGAGGTGGAGATGAAACTCGTCGGCGAGGGCTTTTACTGGAACGACCTGGAAGTCGGGCAGCGCTTCCGGACGTTCGGCCGGACGATCACGGAGACGGACATCGTCAATTTCGTCAGCTGCGTCGGCATGCTCGAATCGCTCTTCGTCGACGAGGAGTTCCGCGCGAAGCACTCGGCGATACCCGGCCGCCCCGCTCCCGCGGCGCTGGTTTTCTCGATCGCCGAGGGGCTGGTACTCAACGCGACCGGACAAGGCACCGGCCTCGCCTTCCTCGGCATGGACCTGAACGTCGAGAAGCCGGTGCTGCAGGGCGACACGATCCATGTCGAGATCGAGATCACCGAGGTCAGGCCTGCGAGCAAGGGCGGACGCGGACTGGTGCGGACACGCAATCGCATCGTCAACCAGCGCGGCGAGACGGTCATCGTCTATACGCCGCTGAGGCTGATGGAAGGACGCCCCGCATGAGGCGGCGGGGTTGCGGGCCGCGGATCGTGAAGCGGCCGTCTCAGGTCGCGGGGGAGCGGGCGATCGACGATATCCGAACCTGCAACTTCTCGAAATGGCGGGTCGCGATCACCGCCTCGTGCGATGCCAGCGCCGCGCAGCGTAACTCGTTCTCCGCCAGTGCGCCCGCGCGAAGGCGCTCGATCAGGGCGCAGGCATGAGCCGCGCTTGCGAGCGAAAGCGCTCCGTGTTCGCCGGCGGACGTCTGCGGCTCGATGCGGCAGGAAAACAATTCCTCCGACGCGCGGCCGTCGCGCGTGCCGACAGCGCGAACGTGAATGACGACGGCATCCGGTTCCGCCGCCGGCAGCCCGTTTCTCAGCAGCGTCGCCAGGAGGTCGCGGCGCGCGCGCAGGCCGAGGTCGTCGAGCAGGAACTGCATGTAGTCGAGATGGCCGGGATAGCGGATGGTGCGGAAGGCGAGGTTGCTTACCCGCGACCCGACGAGGGCGGTCAGCGCGTCGATGCTGCCCGCAGTCAGGAACGCCTCGTAGGCGACGCCGTCGGCCTCGAACTCGATGCGGCCGGAGAGGGCCGGCAGCGTGGTTGGCTTGCCCTCGACGATCGCCGCACACGGCGCGGTGTATTCATCGATCAGCCCGTCGAGGCTCCAGATCAGGCCGTAGCCGAGGCGGTTCGTCCGCTTGGCGGGGATGGCGCCGACGCGCAGGTCGAGGTCGCAACCGGGATCCAGCCGCTTCGCCAGGTCGTTCGCCACCGCGTCGACCAGGCCCGGCGAGACGCCGCAGCCCGTGAGGAACGCCCGATCCGCTGCCAGGGCTGAACCGATCGCCCGTGTTTCCTCGTTCGCCTCGCAGAAGTCGAGGTAGGAGATGCCGGCTGCGGCCGCAGCCTGCGCGACCTTCGGCACCAGCCGGTCGGGAACCGCCGCAATGGCGAGATCGGCTTCCGCCATCAGCCGGGCGAGTTCCCCGGGGCGCGCCGCGTCGACGTGGCGTACCTCCAGCCCGCGCGCCTGCGCGGCCGCGAGCGCCTCTTCGGTGCAGTCTGCCGCCACGACCGCGTAGTCTCCGGTCGCCGCCAGCATTTCGGCGAGGCAAAGGCCAACCCGGCCCGTGCCGATCACCGCGACCCTCATCCCATCCGGATGCGCCATCGCCGCGGCCTAGTGGTTGAACCGCGACACGAAGGCCGCCAGGCGTTCGTTCGCGGGATTGCGGATGGTCTGGTCCGGCGTGCCCTCGACGACGATCCGGCCGCCGTCCAGGAAAAGGATGCGATCGGCCACGTCGGCGGCGAACGCCATCTCGTGCGTGACGATCGCCATCGTCATGCCCTCGTCCGCCAGTCGCCGGATCACGCTCAGCACCTCGCCGACGAGTTCGGGATCGAGCGCGCTCGTGACCTCGTCGAGCAGCAGCACTTCGGGTTTCATCGCCAGCGCGCGGGCGATCGCCACGCGCTGCTTCTGGCCGCCGGACAGGTGGCTCGGATAGGCATCGCGTTTTTCTGCGAGCCCCACTTGCGACAGGAGTTCCATCGCGTGGGCTTCCGCCTCCGCCCGGGGGGTGCCGCAGACGATCACCGGCCCCTCGACGACGTTCTGGATCACCGTCTTGTGCGGAAAGAGGTTGAAGTGCTGGAACACCATGCCGACGTGGCGGCGCAGCGTGCCGATGCCCGTCGTGCCTTCGGTGTCGCGGAATTTCCTGCCGATGCGCCGGCCGCGGAAGACGACTTCGCCGCCGGTCGGCAGCTCCAGCATGTTGAGGCAGCGTATCAGCGTCGACTTGCCGGAACCGGACGGGCCGATCAGCCCCACCACCTCGCCGCGTCCGAGCGCGACGTCGACCCCTTTCAGCACCTCGAGCGTGCCGAAGGATTTCCTGATCCCGTGTGCCTCGAGGACCGCCGGGGACGGCGCGGAGGTTTGCACAGTGCTCATCTCGATCTCCTCAATCGCTCGCGCGCATGCGCCGCTCGATCCAGTCGGCGACCTGGGTCAGCGGGAACAGGACCGCGATGTAGAGCGCGGCCATCACCGTGTAGGACTCCAGCGGACGGTAGGTCTGGCTGTTCACCACCGCGGCCATGTAGGCGAGATCGGCGACCGAGATCACCGAGACCAGCGAGGTGTTCTTGAACTGGATCACCGACTGGTTGATGAACGCCGGCAGCATGCGCTTGAAGGCCTGCGGCATGACGATGCGCTTCATCGACTGCCAGGGGCTCATGCCGATGGCGGCCGCGGCCTCGCGCTGCCCCTTGTCGATGGAGAGGATGCCGCCGCGAAAGATCTCGGCGTAGAAGGCGCCGACATAGAGCGACAGCGTCAGCATCGCCGCGACGCGGTTGTCGATCGTGACGCCGACCAGCAGCGGGAAGGCGTAGTAGAACCACAGCAGCTGCACCAGCAGAGGCGAGCAGCGGAAGATCTCCTGATAGGCGCGCGCGATGACGGAGAGTACCTTCCAGCCCGAGAGGCGGGCGGCGCAGGTCAGCGCGCCGATCAGGATGCCGAACAGGATCGAGCCGAAGGTGTAGACCACCGTCAGCCACAGGCCGTACACGAACAGGTCCCAGTACTGCCACAGGACGTTGAAATCCCATCTGTACATCAGCGTTCCCCCTGGCTGCGGCTCCGGATGGCCGGCCGCATTGTCCTTTGATTGATCGGCGGCGGCAACGTCACGCGGCCGCCGCGGCCGACGAGGTCGCCACGCGGTAGCGCGACACGGCCGCTGCCAGCCGCTCCAGATTGCCGGGGTCCATGGCGGTCAGCGGCAGACGAAGCTCGGCGCTCGCCAGCCCCGCCAGCGACAGCGCCGCCTTGGCCGGCACCGGGTTCGGCTCGACGAACAGCATTTCCGTCAGTTCCGCCAGTTCCTCGTGGCGGGCGAGGGCTGCGGCGGCATCGCCGCGGCGCCAGGCATCGACCAGCGCCACCATGCCTTGCGGCGCGACATTGGAGACGACACTGGTCACCCCGACCGCGCCCGCCGCCAGGAAAGGCAGCGTCAGCGCGTCGTCGCCGGAATGGATCGGGAAGTCGCGCCCACAGGCGCGCCGGATGCGCGTGACGCGCTCGACCGAGCCGCCGGCTTCCTTGATGGCGACGACGTTGGCGTGGCGCTCCGCGAGCCGGGCGCATGTGTCGGCCGCGATCTCGATGCCGCAGCGGCCGGGAACGCTGTAGAGCATCACCGGCAGACCGGTGGCTCCGACCACGGCGCCGTAGTGGGCGAGGAGGCCCGCCTGCGTCGGCTTGTTGTAGTAGGGCGTGACGACGAGCAGCCCGTCCGCTCCGGCGGCTTCCGCATGGCGCGCCTTTTCGACGGTCGTGCGCGTGTCGTTGGTGCCGACGCCGGCCAGGACCATCACCTTGCCACACGCGATGCGCACCGTGCGGGCGACGAGGTCGTCGATCTCGTCCTGTCTCAGCGTGGCCGCTTCGCCGGTCGTGCCGGCTGTCACCAGCCCTGCCACCCCGGCCGCGACCTGCCGCTCTACCAGCGCCTCGAAGGCGGCGACGTCCACCGTGCCGTCCCGGAAGGGGGTGACCAGCGCCGTGAAGACCCCGTCGAGCCTGTTCCTGTCGAAATCCATGTTCCTGCCCCCTAGTCGATGACCACGCGCGTTTCCGACATCTCGCGGAGCGCGATGCGCACGCCCTCGCGTCCGAGCCCGCTCGACTTGATGCCGCCGAAGGGCACGTGCTCGGCGCGGAAGTCCGGCCCTTCGTTGACCATCACGCCGCCGACCGCGAGGTCGCGCGAGAACTGCTTGATGAGCGCGTGGTCGTTCGTGAAGACGCCCGCCTGCAGGCCGTAGGGTCCGGCGTTGACCTCGGCGATGGCATCGTCCGCGTCGACGAAGGTGCGGATGGCGATCACCGGCCCGAACGTCTCCTCGGCGATCAGCGGCGCGTCGGCGGCAACGCAGGCAAGCACGGTAGGTTCGACCAGCGTTCCCGACCGGCCTCCGCCGGCGAGCAGCTTCGCTCCTCCGGCAAGCGTGGCCTGCACGCGCCGCTCGACCACGGCGGCGGCATCCTCGTCGATCACCGGCCCCATGTCGGTGTCGTCCCTTTCCGGGTCGCCGGTGCGCACCGCCGCCACGGCCGACAGCAGCCGTTCCGTGAACTCGGCCTCGATGTCGCGATGCAGGTAGAGCTTCTTCACGGCCGCGCAGCTCTGACCGGCGATCTCGAAGCGGTGGGCGACGGCCGTGGCCACGGCCCTGTCCAGGTCTGCATCGGGCAGCACGAAGAGCGGATCGTTGCCGCCCAGTTCCATCAGGCAGCGCACGAGCCCGCTGGCGTTCTTCAGCGCCAGGCCCGCCGCCGGGCCGCCGGTGAAGGACAACAGGTCGATCGGCGCGCGGGCGAGCGCGAGCGCCGCCTCCGCACCGCCATGGATCACCTGGAACAGCCCCTCGGGAAAGCCTGCCTCGACCGCCAGTTCGGCCAGCCGCGCGGCGGCGAGGGGAGCCTTCGGCGAGGGCTTCGCCACGACGGCGTTTCCGGCGGCGATGGCCGGCCCCAGCTTGTGGCAGAGCAGGTTGAGCGGATAGTTGAAGGGCGTCACGGCGGCGACGACGCCGACGGGCTGCCAGGTGATCGACGCGTGCCGGTCGACCCCGCCAGACACGATGCCGCAATGAAGCACCTCGCCGTCGAGGAAGGTCGCGGCGTCGCCGGAGAGGCGCAGCGTGTTCTGCGCGCGGCGCACCTCGTTGCGGGCCTCGCGGATCGTCTTGCCGACTTCGGCGCAGATGATCCGTGCCAGTTCCTCGGCTTGCGCCGCGATGCGGGAGGCTAGCGCGTCGAGCAGCGTTCGCCGCTGGAACGGGGTCGAAAGCCGGAAGTCCCGCTGCGCCCCCTTGGCGCGGGCGACGGCGCGGCCGATGTCGGCGGCGGAAGCAGTGCCGACTTCGCCGAACGGCGCGCCGCCCCAGGGCCTGCGGACGATGATGGCGGCTGGCGTCGCGGGGGTCTTTCTCTGGGCGGCGTGGGACATCATTCCTCTCGTGTTTCTTCTTCGGCGGCGAGCGCCGCGATCAGGACGGGACGTGCGGGCCAGCGGTCGCGGCTGAGCGGACCGGCCACCGTGCCGGGGCGGGCCGCGGCGATGAGCGCCTGCACGTTGTCGGCGCAGAAACGGCCCTGGCACGACCCCATGCCGAAGCGCCCGTTCAGCTTGATCTCGCGCGGACCCACGGGGTCCGGCTCGGTCAGCATGGCGCGCAACTGGCCGACCGTGCGTCCCTCGCAGCGGCACAGCACCGTCTCGTCAGGCAGCGCGGCGAGGCCGCCGTCGTCCCGCACCGGCTTGAACAGCGCGCCGAGCACGGCCTGCGCCCGCCGCTGGCGCGAAACTTCCGGCGCATGCCGCCGCGGCGCCGTTCCGGTGAGCAGCGCGACCGCTTCGCGGGCGGCGGCGCGGCCGTCCGCCTCCGCCGCGCCCACGCCGAGTGCCTCGCGGCAGTCGCCCGCTCGCAGGACGAAGGGTTCGCCGCGCGCCGTAGCCGGCAGGCCGAAATCGTTGGGGCGGATGCCGTCGTGCAGGGCGACGGTGTCCGCCCGGATCCGGCGGGTAGCGCCGTTGCGGTCCTCGATCGAGGCGAGGAGACGCCCGTCCTCGCGCGAGATCGACGTCAGCCGGGACCCGCGCAGCCAGGGCGTGCCGGCAGCACGCACACGCACCAGGTGCGCTGCAGCCTCCGCGACCAGGCCGGGAAACGCGGCCATGCGCAGGGCGGCCAGGGGACGGGCGAGGGGATCGCCCGCCTCGACCACCGCGACCGGCGGCCGGCCGAGGCGCGCGAGATCGGCTGCCAGCGCGACGGCGAGCGGCCCGTTGCCGGCGATCACGATGTCGCCCCGTGGCGCCTCGCCGGTTTCCTTGATCAGCATCTGCAGGCCGCCGGCCGTCACCACGCCGTCGAGCTGCCAGCCGGGGCGCGGCAGCACGCGCTCGACGGCGCCCACCGCGACGATCACGGCGCGGGTGCGAACCGTCCGCACGCGGCCGCCGTTGCGGTCGTCGAGGAGCACGAGGCCGTCCGTGTCGACGCCGAGGAAGACGTGACGAAGGCGCGGCGTCACCGCTGCGCGGCGAAGCTCGTCCTCCAGCCGCGACCACTGCCGCGCGCGGCGATCGCCGGCCTGCATTCCGGCCGCCCGTCCTGCCGGCTGCCGATAGTAGGCGCCGCCCAGTGCCGGCCGCTGTTCCGCCAGCTCGACGGTCAGGCCGGCGCGGCAGAGCTCGGCCGCCGCCGCGACGCCGGCGGCCCCGCCGCCGACCACCAGCGTGTCGCAGACGATGTCGGCGGGCCTATCCATGGGCCATCTCCACGGCTTCGACGGCCATCCCCTCGCACGCCGGTGTCAGGCAGGCTTCGACCACCGAACCGCCGACGCTGACGACGCAGTTCTGGCAGGCGCCGATGCCGCAGAAATAGCGCAGCCCGGCACCGGCGCCGTCGCGGCCCAGGTTGCGGATCCCGGCGCGCATCAACGCGGCAGCGACGCTTTCGCCTTCGCGAAACGGCACGGCCACGCCCTTCCACAGGAAGCTGCCGGCGCTCATGCGACGAGGCTCCGCGGCTCGAAGCGGCCCGGCGCGAAGGGCGTGAGGTCGAGTTCCGTCGTCTCGCCGGCCACCAGCCTGGCGATCTCGCGGCCGACCAGCGGCCCGAGGCAGATGCCGTCGCCTTCGAAGCCGGTCGCCACCAAAAGGTTCTCAATATCCGGCATCCGGCCGACGATGGGCAGGCCGTCGCGTGTCGCCGTGCGCACGCCGGCAAACACGCGGATGGCGCGCAGGTGCGCAAGCGCGGGCATCAGCTTCACCGCGCTCGCCAGCAGGCGGCTCACCGCGTCGTGGTCGTTGCCGGTGTCTTCGCGCTCCTCGCGCGTGCTGCCGATGAGGAACTGGCCGGTGCGCAGCGGGTCGATCACCAGGCCGAACCGCCGGCCGGTC
This sequence comes from uncultured Mesorhizobium sp., assembly GCA_937958475.1. Taxonomy (GTDB): domain Bacteria; phylum Pseudomonadota; class Alphaproteobacteria; order Rhizobiales; family Rhizobiaceae; genus DUSC01. The sequence continues at coordinate 52,578 of CALFXR010000069.1, forward strand.
TCGGCGCTCGCCGCTCGTATCGCATCCTTGCTGAGGAGGTATCGGCACGACATCAGCGATCCGGGCAGCGAGGCGGCCAGCGCCGGTGAGCGCTCCGTCACGACGAGCTGGCCCTTCCGCGGCCGTGTGGCGTCCGGCAGGCCGAGCAGCGCCGCCGATCCGCCACCTGCCGCGATCACGACATGGTCGGCCTCCACCGCGCCGCGCGCGGTGCGCACCGCCGTCACGGTCTTCCCGTCGCTTTTCGGCGCCAGGCCGGTCACGGCGACACCGCGCTCGACCGTCACGCCGCTCGCCGCGATCAGCCGGCGCACGATCTCGTAGCCGATGGCGTGGCCCTCTTCTCCGACTTCGACCGCCAGCCGCACATGGGGCGCGACGCCGGGCAGGTGCTGCCGCAGCGCCCCGCCTTCGAGATGGCGCAGGCGCATGCCCTCGCCGGCAAGGGCCGCAGAGTGTTCGACGAGCTTTTCCGCTTCCTTCTCGTTCTCGGCGACCATCATCGTCGGCCGGCTCTTGAACAGGCCCGCAAACAGCCCGTCCCGCTCGAGCTGGCGGTAAAGGGCAATGCCGGCGAGCGCGGCCGTCATCATCGGACCGGGCCGCTTGCTCGCCACGGAGACCGCGCCGTCCGCCGCCCCGCTGGCAGCGGACGCCGGTGCGGACGCCTCGATCAGCCTGACGCGAAAACCCCGTTGCGACAAGAAATAGCAGGTCGCCGCGCCGACGATGCCGGCGCCGACGACAACCACCGATTTTCCGCCTATGCTTCCCGTCATCGACTGCCGATGCCACCCGTTCACGATCCGGCGAGATGCCGGCCGGACGGATTGTCAGCGGGCTGTGCGGGACTGTCGATGCAAGAAGGCAGGCTTGCCTGCGCAGGAAATTTGTAGGGTTTCGCTTGGCAAACGCACGCGGTGGACGGAGCGGCATCAGCCTCACGCTGATCCAGACCTTCTACGAGGTCGGCAGCCACGGCTCGTTCTCGGGCGCGGCGCGCGAACTCAACATTTCCTATCAGTCGGCGGCCAACCATGTGCGCCGGCTGGAGCAGATCCTGAAAGCAAAGCTGATCGAATCCGAGCAGGGCGCCAAGCGCATCTCGCTGACTCCGCGCGGGCGGGCGCTGTTCAACCTGCTGCATCCGGAATTCGACATCATGCTGGAGCGGCTGTCGAAACTCCTGGAGAACCAGCGCTCGGCGCTTCGCGTCGGCATGCCGCAGGCGATCTTCTTCTACCTGTTCCCCGAGATCCTGGCGACCTTCCGCGCCCGCCATCCGGACATGGAGATCGCCGCCGCCGAACGCGACACGGTACTGGCCGACATGGTGAAGAACGGCAGCCTCGACATCTGCCTTTCCGAGCGGCACTTCGGCGATCCGGTCGTGCCGCAGAAGCTGCTCGGCACCTACCGGCTGAGCCTGGTCTATCCGAACGACTGGGGGCCGCCGCCCGCGCCGGAAGACGTTCCGGCCTGGAGCGCGGGCCGCCCCTTCGTCACCTACGAGCCCGGCCAGACGCTGCGCAACCTGGCGCTCGACTTCCTCGGCCGCGAAGGCGCCGCGGCCCAGCCCGCGATCTCCACCTCCGGCAGTTCCAGCGTCAAGCGCTGCGTCGAGGCGGGGCTGGGCTTCGCCATCATCCCGTCCTGGTGCATCCGCGAGGAGGATCGGGGGATAGCCGCCGTAAAACTGACCAACCTCCCTGCCGTCGGCGTCTATTTCGGCAATGCCGAGTTCCTCCAGAACCACCCGGCGGTGCGCGAACTGTTCTCCGTCTGTCGCCAGATCCTGGTCGGCCGCGAACTCGACGAGCCGGGCGCCGTCGGTCTCTGAGATGCGCGGCCGGGAGGCCCACCTATAAAAATCGAGATAAGTGGGCAGCATTGTCTAGCATTGTCCCGGAGTGCCTCGCGGTTACGCTGCGGCCGGGTCCACCTTTCGAGCGGTCCTCCGTGAGAGCGGACAGGGGAACAACAAGGGGTTTGCTGATGAACATCCTGAGGAAGATACTGGTCGGGGCGACTGTCGCGCTCGGCCTGATGAGCGGCGTCGCGCAGGCGCAGAGTACCGTCGAGGAAATCAAGGCGCGCGGGGTTCTGAGGGTGCCGGGCATCCTCAACGAGGTGCCCTATTTCAGCAAGGATCCGCGCAGCGGCGAGTGGAAGGGCTTCGTCATCGACATGGCGGGCGACATCGCAAAGACCCTCGACGTGAAGCTGGAGGTGGTGGAGTCGAGCTGGGCCAACGCCATCCTCGACGTGCAGAGCGGCAAGGTCGACATGGCCTTCGCGGTGACGGCGACGCCGACGCGCGCGCTGTCGGTCTGGTTCTCGGAGCCGACCTACTTCAATTCCTTCGTCGTGGTTTCGGCCAAGGACCAGCTCAACGGCAAGACCTGGGCCGAACTCAACGATCCGCAGTACACCTTCGCCGTCGACCTGGGTTCCGCGCAGGACCTGATCGCCACCCAGTACCTGCCAAAGGCCAACATGCTGCGCTTCAAGACGCGCGACGAGGCGATCGTGGCGGTGGTGACCGGCAAGGCGGACGGGCTGGTCAACACCATGCTCAACGGCCTCGTGATGACCAAGAAGACGACGGAACTCGGCAAGGTGATGGTGCCGACGCCGGTCCTGTCCTCGCCCTCCGTGGTCGCCATCAACTACGGCGCCGACGAGGTCTGGAAGAGCTTCGTGTCGGGCTGGGCGGCCTACAACCGCCGCATGGGCAACAACCAGACGTGGATCGTCAAGAGCCTGGAGCCTTTCGGCATCACGCTCGACGACATGCCCGAGGGCTTCGGCTTCGGCGGCTGACGCCGCCGACATCCATCGATCGACCTGGCAGGGACGTCCATGGGGCGGCCCTGCTTTTTTTCAGCGAACGGCCGCCGCCCGGTCGTCGATCGCGCGAGCCACGACATTGCGCCGCCGCTGCATCACACGCTGTGGTCGGCGATGACTGCCAGGAAGGCCGGACCGTAGCGGTCGAGCTTCGCTTCGCCGACGCCGGGCACATCCGCCATCTTCGCGCGCGACCTGGGCCGGGCCGCGGCCAGTTCGACCAGCGTCCTGTCGTGGAAGATGACGTAGGGCGGTACACCCTGCGCTCGAGCCAGTTCAGTGCGCTTCTGACGCAGCGCCTGGAACAGGTCGCGATCCCCCTCGGCGACGGCAGAGGCCGACTGCGCAGCGCTTTGCGCGACCACCCGCCGCCGCGCGCGCGGGGCCGTGGGCACGCGCAGCATCAGCTTCGGCTTGTCGCGCAGGAAATCCCCGCCGGCAGGCGCGATCGACAGGCCGCCATGGCCGGCGAGGTCGACCTCGACCAGACGCAAGGCGATCAGCTGGCGCAGGATCGCCCGCCACGCGCGGCTATCGTGCTCCTTGCCGATACCGTAGGTGGAGACACGATCGTGCCCGAACTGGGCGATGCGATCGTTTTCCACCCCGAGCAGCACGTCGACGACATGGGCCTGCCCGAAGCGCTCGCCGGTGCGGTAGATGCACGACAGCGCCTTCTGCGCGGCGATCGTGCCGTCGAACAGCCGCGGCGGCGCGGCGCAGGTGTCGCAGTTGCCGCATGGCTCGATGTTGTCGCCGAAGTAGGACAGCAGCACCTGCCGGCGGCAGTTCGCCGTCTCGGCCAGCCCCAGGAGCGCGTCGAGCTTCTGGCGCTCCATGTGCTTGCGTTGCTCGGGTGCGTCCGATTCCGCGATGAAGCGGCTGCGCAGCGCGATGTCCTCGGAGCCGTAGAGCATCAGCGTTTCGGACGGCAGGCCGTCACGGCCCGCCCGGCCGGTCTCCTGGTAGAAGGCTTCGATGCTGCCCGGTAGATCGAGATGCACGACGAAGCGCACGTCCGGTTTGTCGATGCCCATGCCGAAAGCGATCGTCGCGACCATGATGACCGCCTCGCCGCGCTGGAAGCGTTGCTGATTGGCTTCGCGGGCGGCCTTTTCCATGCCGGCATGATAGGCGAGCGCGTCGTGGCCCTGGTCGCGCAGCCAGGCCGCGGTCTCTTCCGTCTTGCGCTTCGACAGGCAATAGACGATGCCGCTCTCGTCCTCGTGGCGCTTGAGGAACTCCTTCAGCTGGGCGCGGGGATTGTCCTTCTCGTCGATGGCATAGCGGATGTTGGGACGGTCGAAACCGGCGATGAAGGCGTCACGCTCGGCGATGGCGAGATGAGACAGGATCTCCGCACGCGTCGGCTCGTCGGCCGTCGCCGTGAGCGCCATTCGCGGTGTTTCGGCAAAGCGCGCCACGACAGCGTCGAGCTGCCGGTAGGACGGGCGAAAGTCGTGGCCCCACTGCGACAGGCAGTGCGCCTCGTCGATGGCGATCAGCGACAGCCTGACCCCGTCCAGCCGCTCCAGCACGTCCGATCGCAGCAGCGTTTCGGGCGCGACGTAGAGCAGGTCCAGGCGGCCATCGTGGATGTCGCGCCACAGCAGGCGCCGCTCGTCGGCCGTCAGGTCCGAATTGAGCGCCGCCGCCCTCACGCCTGCCTGCCGCAGGGCCGCCACCTGGTCGGCCATCAGCGCCAGCAGCGGCGAAACGACCAGGCCCATGCCCGGCCTGGCGATGGCCGGGATCTGGTAGCACAGCGACTTGCCGCCGCCGGTCGGCATCAGCACGAAGGCGTTGTTGCCGGCCATGACATGCTCGACGATGCGCGCCTGCGGCCCCCTGAACGCATCGTAGCCATAGACGGTCTTGAGGATTTCGAGGGCGGTGGCGGTCATCTGCATCGACATGGGAATCACGGAAGCGCTCTTGATAGCAGCTTCGCCCGGATTGCCGATGCAAACATCCGAATGCGCGCACGACGGCCCGCAAGGGCCTGAAAAGCCGGCGTTCATGCCGGCTCAGACACCATGGGCTCGGGCGAAAGGCAGGAAGACCGGTCCTGACAGCAAAGGACGCCGATGGCCGTTATTGTCGCCATGACCGTGTCACGCCGAAAAACAGTTCTGTCGCCGAGAGCGCGGATTGTAACAGTCGACATAAGTCGGTAAAGTGTAAACACTTTCAGCCGTTTCGGAGCGACGCATCTTGGCCAAGACAAATACGCTGAGCGAGAAGGTATCGGTTCCCTCACTCGTCGACATCGTTACGCAGCGGGTCGAAGAAGCGATCATGAGCGGCGAACTCGAGCCCGGTTCGAAGATACGCGAGCAGACGCTGGCCCGGTCGCTGGGCGTGAGCCGCGGCCCGATGCGCGAGGCCATCCGCAGGCTCGAGGGCCGCAAGCTGGTGACACGCACGCCCAACATCGGCGTCCATATCGCTTCGCTATCCGAAAAGGACCTGCTCGACCTCCTCGTGGTGCGCGAAGCGCTGGAAGGGATCGCTTGCCGGATGGCGTCTCAACTGATGTCGGATGCGGAGATCGCCAGCCTGCACAATCTGCTTGAGCGGCACACGGCGCACAAGACGTTCCGCCAGGGCAAGGGCTACTACCAGGAATCGCACGATTTCGACTTCCACTTCCGCATCGTCAAAGCCAGCGGGAACGAGCGGCTTATCCAGATGCTGTGCGACGATCTCTATCACCTGCTGCGGGTCTACCGATACAAGTCCAGCACGCGCGAAGGTCGAGCCGAAGCCGCGCTGAAGGAGCACCAGGAGATCGTCGCGGCGCTCGAATCCCGTGACGAGGAACGCGCCGAGGGCGCCATGCGGAAGCACATCCGCAACGCCCGAGCCCATATCGAGAAGATGTGGCTCAACGACCAGAACAAGGGTACCGCGCCCGCGGCGAACTGACGGGGATCGCGGTACGGGTGGCCGCCGGTCAGCCGGCGGGTTCGAAGACCGGCAGTTTCTGACCGCCGGCGCTCTCCGCGAACGCGAGGCTTACCGGAAGCCCGATGCGCACCGCGTCGGGTTCTGCGGTGCGCAGGACCGTCATCATCCGGACGCCTTCGGCAAGCTCGACCATGCACAATACCCTTACGGGCTCGAAGCGGCGCATGACCGTGTAGGAATAGACCTGGCCGGTCCCCTCCGCTTCCACCCACTCGACCTTGTCTCCGCCGCAATGGGGACAGAACGGGCGCGGGTAGTAATGATGCTTGCGACAAGTCGTGCAGCGGCCGACCAGCAGCTTCCCGTCGTTGCAGGCGTCCCAGAAGGGCCGGGTTTCCGGATTCACCGCCGGGGCGGAAAAGGTGAGCATTTCCATCTTCGTACTATTCCCGTTCGAGGATCAGGGTCGCGCTGCCGTGGCGCGTGGCGAGCGGGCCGCCGATGCCGGAGGCGACCGCGAGGCGGCAGTCGGGAACCTGGACGGCCGGGTTCGCCTCGCCGCGCAGCTGGCGGACGGCTTCGATGACTTTCGTCATGCCGCCGCGGTTGGCCGGATGGTTGTTGCACAGGCCGCCGCCGTCGGTGTTGAACGGCAGGCGGCCGACGCCCGATATCAGGTTGCCGTCGGCGACGAAGGCGCCGCCGCGTCCCTTCTCGCAGAACCCCAGATCCTCCAGCTGCATGAGAACCGTGATCGTGAAGCTGTCGTAGATCGCCGCATAGTCGATGTCGGCGGGCCTGACGCCCGCCTCGGCGAAGGCCGCCGGCCCGGATATCGCCGCTGCGGTCGTGGTGATGTCCGCCGTCCCGCCCCTTCGGTGGCCGATCGATTCACCGGCTCCGAGTACCTTCACGCGCGGCCGCGACAGGCTTTTCGCGATCTCCGGACGGGTGACCACGAGGGCGCCGCCGCCATCGGTCACGACGCAGCAATCGAGCCGGTGCAGCGGATCGGCGACCATCGGCGACGAGATCACGTCCTCGACCGTCACCCGGTCGCGCAGCATCGCGTGCGGATTGTGGGCCGCATGGTGGGAGGCCGCGACCTTGATCCATGCCAACTGCTCGGGCGTCGTGCCGTATTCGTACATGTGGCGCATGGCGCAAAGCGCGTAGACCGCCGAAAGCACGGGCTGGTAGGGCACCTCGAACGGCACGTCCGGCGCATCGGGATCCTCGATCGGCGCGGCCGCCCGGATGTCGGTGCGTTCGGAGCGCGGCCGTCCGGCCAGCGTGACCAGCGCGACGTCGCACTTGCCGGCCATGATCGCCTGCGCGGCGTGGCTGACATGGGCGAGGTAGGACGAGCCGCCCGTTTCCGTCGTGTCGACGTGGCGGAGATCGAGGCCGAGATAGTCGACCATCGAGTGCGCGCCGAGGCCCGGGGCGTCCCCGGCGCAGAAGAAACCGTCGACGTCGGCGAAGGTCAGTCCGGCATCGTCCAGCGCTCCCTTCGCGACCTCGTAGTGGAGCTGGGCGACGGAGTGATCCGGCGCCTTGCGCAGCGGGTGCTCCCAGGCGCCTGCGATATAGGCCTTACCGCGTATCGACATTGCGCACCTCGTTGGACGGGCTGGCTGAAGAAGTTCCGGTCACGTTTTCGGTCGCCTTCTTCAAGCGGGTTGACGGAGCGTCGCCGCATCGCGGCAGCGCCTTTCGGGAGCCTCGGTTCAGGTTTCTCCCGGGAAGCGGAAACGGGTCACCGACGGCGCGTCCCATGATGAAGCGAGGTCGACCGGGATCGCCTCATGGAACCTTCGGGCCGGCTGCTTCCGGCACTGCTATGAGACGTCCCAAGATTTGTCAACTGTAGACAGAAGGACATTTCTACGCCAGTGTTGCGACATGGTGCCGGCGCGCGCCTGGCTGGAAGCGTTCGATTCAGGGGATTCGGCAATGGACAATGATGCGTTGATGAAAAGGCAAATACCGGGCTTCGACGTGCCGGCCGGAGACGCGGATCTCATCCTGTATGCCCTGGCGGTCGGCGCATCGCTCGATCGCGCCGGACACGTCAACCTCGGCCGCGTCTACGAGAAGGGTATCCGGCCGCTGCCGACGTTCTACACGCTTGCCGCGTGGAAGCAGCCGGGTTGGCTGTTCGACCTCGGCGTGGTTCGCGAAGGGCTCGTGCACGTGCGCGAGGTCCTCGAGGTTCACCGTGCGCTGACGCCGGGAACGACGCTCAGGGTCGAGCCGCGCCTCATCGAGGCGGCAAATCTCGACGCGGGCAAGGGTGTGGCGATCTCGTCCGGCACGCGTATCACCGACAAGGCCGACGGCGCGCTGCTGGCCGAGACCAGGTCGATACTGCTCTGCCGCAAGAACGCGACGATCGAGGGGGCTCCTCGCGCCCGGAAAACCGAGCGGTTCGGCGTGCCGAGCGGACTGCCCGGCGAGATCGTGCCCTGGAGCGTCCGCGCGGACCAGGCGGCGCTCTATCGTCTCTGCGGCGATTTCAACCCGATCCACATCGACCCGAGGGCGTCTGCAGCGATCGGATTCGAAGAGCCCCTGTTGCACGGGCTGTGCACGTTCGGCGCGCTGTGCGCTGCGGTCGAGGACCGCTCGCTCGTCGGGCGCGGCAAGACGGTGACCGAGCTTCAGGCGGATTTTCTCGCTCCCGTCTTCGGCGGGGACCAGCTGGAATTCCGGCTCTTCGAAGGCGCTCAAGGCCTCGACTTCGCCGCCTCCGGCCGCGGCGACTCGACCGTCATGTGCGGTAAAATGAAGCTGTCCGCGAATTCCCATTCTGAAAACTGTTGACATTTATACAGTAGTGCTGTTGCTATCGAGCGACGGTTGGTGTCGGAGCTGGAGGAAGCTCGTTGTCTGTTCGGATGGAAGGTGACGTCGTGGTTGTGACCGGCGCTGGCGCTGGCCTCGGTCGCGCCTATGCGCTCGAAATGGCCGGGCTCGGTGCCTCGGTCGTGGTGAACGACATAGGAGAGTCCGCCGAGCGCGTCGCCGAGGAGATCCGCAGCGGCGGCGGAGACGCAATCGCGCTGCGCGGCAGCGTGGCCGATCGCGACGCCATGGCGGACGTCGCCCGTCGGGTCCAGGAAAAGTATGGCCGCGTCGATGCTCTGGTGCACAATGCCGGCATCCTGCGTGACCGCACGCTCGCCAAGCTGACCGAGGCCGACATCGGCGATGTCATCGCCGTTCATCTCAAGGGCGCATTCAACGTCGTGCAGGCGGTGCTTCCCGCCATGTTCTCGCGCGGATACGGGCGCATCGTCCTGGTGACGTCGTCGTCGGGTCTCTACGGCCTGTTCGGGCAGTCCAACTACGCCGCCGCCAAGATGGGTCTCGTCGGTCTGGCCAATGCCGCGAAGATCGAACTCGAGCGGAAGGGCGTCCTCATCAACTGCGTCGCGCCGTCGGCGATGACGGCGATGACCGAAGGCCTGGTCGTGCCGGAGCTGGCAGCGAAGATGCAGGCCGAACACGTCGCGCCGGCAGTGGCGTTCCTGTGCAGCCGCGCCTGCCAGCTGTCCGGCGCCGTGATGACTGCCGGCGCCCGCCATTTCGCGCTCGACCGCATGGTCGAATCCCAGGGCGTCACCTTCGAGGGCGACGACCGGATCACCGTCGACATGGTCGCCGCGGCGCTGCCGCGGATTTCGGACTTTACGGGGAGCCGGCCGTTCCACAGCGGCGCCGACCAGCTCGCCAAGATCACGGGCACGGAAGCGCCGCCGAAGGAGGACGGCAGATGATCGCCGAACTCCTCCTCAACGGCATCGCCCTCGGCTGCGTCTACAGCCTCATCGCGCTTGGCTTCGTGCTGATCTTCAAGGCGACGGGCATCGTCAATTTCGCCCAGGGCGACATCATGATGCTCGGCTCCTTCTTCGGCCTGACGACGATCGGCCTGTGGGGAATGCCCTACCTGCTCGGCTTCGTCTGTGCCGTCCTGGCGACGGCGGTGTGCGGATACCTGTTCAACAGGCTGCTGCTGCAGCACGTGGTCGGGCGCCCGGAATTCCAGATCATCATGGTCACGATCGGCCTGGGCTACATCCTGCGCACGATTGCCGGCGTGGTTCCGGGCTGGGGCAGCCTGCCGCAGCGTTTCGCCACGCCCTTCGACGGCAAGGTCGACGTCGTCTTCGGCATGCCGGTCAGCCAGGAGCGTCTGGTCATCGTCCTGGTGACGGCCGGCCTGATGGTGCTGCTCTTTCTCTTCTTCCGCTTCACCCGCGTGGGCATCGCCATGCAGGCCGCCTCGCAGAACAAGACGGCGGCCACCCTGGTCGGGATCTCGGTCCCCGGCGTCAACTCGCTGGTCTGGGCGCTCGGCGCCGGGATGGCCGGTGTCGCGGGCATCCTGATCGCGCCCATCACCTTCGTCTATCCGGGCGTCGGCTATGTCGGCCTCCTCGCGTTCCCGGCCGCCGTCCTCGGCGGATTCGGCAGCCTTCCCGGCGCCTTCGTCGGCGGCATCGTCATCGGCCTGCTGGAAGTCTTTTCCGGCTTCTACCTGTCCGAATGGGTGAGAAACGCGGCGCCCTACATGGCGCTCCTCGCCGTGCTGTTCATCCGGCCGTCCGGTCTCTTCGGCGTCCGGCTGCAGAAGAAGGTCTAGGCCGATGGTCGCGCAAAACACCGCGCCGGCATCCCGGCGGTCGGGCCAGATGCTTCTTTTGGCGGTCGTGGCGGTGCTCGCCGCCGCCGGCCTGCCGTTCCTCATCAACTCCTTCTTCGTCGGCGTCGTCACGTCGGTCCTGATCTGGACGATCATCGGCCTCGGAATGGTCGTGCTGCTCGGCTATTCCGGCCAGGTTTCGATCGGCCATTCCGCCTTCCTCGCCATCGGGGCCTATGGCCACGCGCTGCTCATCGGTGCGGGCGTGCCGTTCTTCCTCTCCGTACCGATCGTCGTCGCCGCGTGCCTCGCGGTCGGCGCGCTGATAGCGCTGCCGAGCCTGCGTTTCTCGGGCGTCTACCTGGCCATGGCGACGCTGGCCTTCGCCTTCATCGTCGAGGCCGTGATCGGCGATCTCGACATCACCGGCGGCCGCGGCGGCATGCCGGTTCCGCGCGAGAAGCTGTTCGGCTACTCGCTGACGCAGACGAACGTCCTGTTCTACGCCACGCTCGTGTTGCTCGTCGGGACGTTTCTGATCGCGCGAAACCTCGTGCGCTCGCGGACCGGGCGGGCCTGGGCGTCGCTGCGCGACAGCGAGGTCGCCGCCGCCAGCATGGGCGTCGGCATCGCTCGATACAAGACCTACGCCTTCGCGTTCTCGGCGGCGACCACGGCGCTTGCCGGTACGCTGCTCGCCCACAAGGTGGGCTACCTGTCGCCCGACGGGTTCACGATCCAGCAATCGATCGAGATGCTGATCCTGGTCGTGATCGGCGGCATGGGCTCTCTCGCCGGCGCGTTCTACGGCGCGGCCTTCCTGATCATCCTGCCGATCCTGCTGTCCATCGTGAAGGACAAGGTGCCTTCGGGCATGGGCGAACTGCCCGGTCTCGAAGCCGGCATCTTCGGTGCGGCCCTGATCATCTTCATCCTGTTTCAGCCCAAGGGCATCGACGGCGCCATCCGTGCCGTCCTCGCCCGGCTGAAGAACGGCACCGGCGCCGGGAGGGACGACCATGCAGGGGCTTGAGGTCAGGCATCTCAGCATGAGCTTCGGCGGCATCCACGCCGTGCGCGACGTTTCCTTCGAGGTCCCCGCGGGAAGCATCTTCTCGATCATCGGACCGAACGGCGCGGGCAAGACGACGATCTTCAACCTGCTGACGCGGGTGGCGACGCCGAGCGGCGGCGAGGTGCTCTTCGACGGCACCAATCTGCTCGGTCTGCGCCAGAACCAGATCGCGCGCCGGGGCATCGCGAGGACATTTCAGAACCTCGAGCTGTTCCAGGACGCCACTGTGGTCGAGAACGTGCTGGCCGGGCGGCACATCAATTTCAGCACGTCCATCTGGCAGGAAGCGCTGGGCGTGGCCGAAACGCGCAGGCAGGAAGATGCCAATCGCGCCGAAGCCGACAGAATTGTCGACTACCTGGGACTGCGCCGGTTCCGCGACACGCCGATCGCCTATCTGCCCTACGGCATATGCAAGATCGTCGAACTCGGAAGGGCGCTGGCGGTCAAGCCGCGGTTGCTGCTGCTCGACGAGCCGGCAGCGGGTCTCAATGCCACCGAGACCCAGCGCATGGCGCACTGGATACGCGACATCAATACGTCGCTGAACGTGACGGTCGTCCTGATCGAGCACGACATGCGCTTGGTCGAGGAGGTTTCGCACCGGGTCCTGGCGATGGAGTCGGGCCGGGTCCTGACCGTCGGAGAGCCGCAGGAGGTGCAACGGCACCCGGAAGTGATCGCGGCCTATCTCGGTGGAGTGATCGCATGAGCGGGGGGCGGTTGCTGGTCGACGGGCTGACGGCAGGCTACGGCCGTTCGTCGGTCTTGAACGACGTTTCGCTGGAACTCGACAGAGGGCAGGTGATCGCGCTGCTTGGCGCCAACGGAGCCGGCAAGACGACCCTGCTGCGCTGCATTTCCGGGCTCATCAGGCCAACGCGCGGAAGCGTATCGCTGGAAGGCGCCTCGATCGTCGGATGCGCCCCGCACACGCTGATACGTCGCGGCATCGCCCACGTCCCCGAGGGGCGCCAGCCGTTCCCGCACCTTTCCGTGCGCGAGAACCTGCTGATGGGCGCCTACTCGCTGCCGGCCGGGAAGGCGGCGACTCAGGTCCTGGACCTCGTCTATCACTACTTCCCCATCCTGAAGGAGCGCACGCGCCAGCTGGCCGGGCTTCTCTCGGGCGGCGAGCAGCAGATGCTCGTCATCGCGCGCGCGCTCATGGGGCGCCCGCAGATCCTGTTGCTCGACGAGCCCTCGCTCGGGCTGTCGCCCAAGCTGGTGGGGACGGTCTTCTCGATCATCCGGCGCATCAACGAGGAACAGCAGATCTCCGTTCTCCTCGTCGAGCAGAACGCCAACGCGGCCCTTCAGGTCGCGACGCACGGCTATCTCCTGGAACACGGTCGCGCCTCGCGAAAGTTCGACGCGGCCGAACTGCTGGCTTCGGACGAAGTCAGGAAATCCTATCTCGGGCACGGATGACGTCGCCCGAACTCAGTGTCTCACATCCAAGGGAGGACTAAATGAGAAGCGTGATTACAAGACTGGCGGTGGCCGCCATGAGCCTTGCAGCATCGGCGGTTTACGCCGGCGCGGAGATGCAGGGCGTAACCGACGACAAGATCTTGGTAGGCTCGACCCAGCCGCTTTCGGGGCCGGTGGCGTCCTGGGGCGTGCCGACCGCGAATGGCCTGCGCCTCGCGATCGACGACATCAACGCAGCCGGGGGGGTGCACGGCCGCAAGATCGAGATCATCATCGAGGATGATCAGTACGATCCGCGCAAGACCCTCCAGGCCGCAGACAAGCTGATGAACCTCGACAAGGTCTTCGTGCTCGTCCACTCGTTCGGCACGGCGCAGAACATGGCGCTGAAGCCGATCGCCGAGGAAGCCGGCATGCCGCTCGTGTTTCCGTCGACCGGCGAACCGAAGGTCTGGGAGCCGACCAACGACCTCTTCTGGGGCTTCTACTTCCCCAACAGGAGCCAGGGTCGCCTGATGATGCGCTATCTGGTCAAGGACAAGGGCTATTCGAAGATCGGCGTGATCTATCAGGACGACGATCTCGGCAAGAGCTATCTCGAAGGCATCCACGCCGAGGCCGAGGCACTGGGCGTCAAGACTGTCGAGGAACTCGGAATCCAGCGCAACCTCATCGACACGAGCTCGCAGGTCAGCCGCCTCAAGGCGGCCGGCGCCGAGGCGATCATCGTGGCGACCGTGATTCCCCCGGCGGTCTCGATCGCCAAGGAGAGGGCGAAGCTGAACTGGGACGTCGACCTGTTCCTTACCCAGGCGGCATACTCCGACACGTTCGTCGATCTGGCCGGCGACGCCGCCCAGGGCGTCCACGCGGTCTCGCAGGTCCAGATCCCCTATCCGGAGGTTTCGCCGGAGGTCGCGGCGTGGAACGATCGCTACCAGAAGAAGTACGGCCAGAAGGCGGATCTCGGCGCTCTCTACGGCTATCAGGCGATGCTGATGTTCCGGTTCGGCCTCGAGAACGCGGGACGTGACCTGACCCGCCAGACGCTCGCGGACGGACTCGAGAAGATGAAGGACTATACGGATCTGTTCCAGACCGTTCCCTACACCCTCAGCGCCGACGACCACCTCGTCGCACATGGCGTGTACTTCTATCAGGTCGAAGCCGGCCGGTGGAAGCGGATCTCCGACTACTTCCCGCTCTGACCGCACGGTCGCAACGAGGGAGCGAGCCGCTCGGCGGCTCGCTCGGAACATCGGAGCGAAAGGACGGATCCCGTTCCCGGATCGCCCGATGCCCGAAAGGCAAGGTGCAACGAAAAACCCCGCCGGTCGCCGGCGGGGTTTTTCGTTTTCGTCATCGGAAGCGCGGGAATTCGCGCCTCGGGAGCCCGGCGGAAGGCCGGGCTCCGTTCGCCGGGGGCGTCGATCAGAAGAACTCGTCGATGTCGCGCAGATCCTTGCCGGCGCGGTTCAGCGTCGCGACCCGGGCGAGCGCGTCCTCGCGCGTCAGGAGGTCCATGAACAGGCGCCGCTCGAGGTCGAGGCCTTCGCGAAGCGACAGGGAGCCGGCGGCGTGAACCAGGCGCTTGCAGTAGGCCACTGCCAGCGGCGGCATGCCCGCCAGCTGTTCGGCGCGCGCCAGCGCACTGCCGAGCACGTCGTCGGCGGAGAGCGAATGCACGATGCGCAGCGCGAGCGCCTCGCGCGGAGAAACCGGCTCGCCGAACAGGATCATCTCCATGCCCGGACCCGTGCCGATCAGGCGCGTCAGGCGCTGCGTGCCTCCGGCCCCCGGCAGGGTGCCGAGGCGGATTTCGGGAAAGCCGATCAGGTAGTCGCCGTCGAGCGCGACGCGGTAGTCGCAGGCCAGTGCCAGTTCCAGGCCGATGCCCTGGGCATTGCCGTTCATGGCGGCGATGATCGGGAGGCGGGAGGCGGCGAAGCGATGGAAGAGAAGGTCCATCGTCCGCTCGCCGACATAGCTGTCTTCCCCGTAGGAGGCGCCGCGCTCGATCAGCTTCCTCGACGTCTTCTCGATCTCGGGGAGCCTGAAGTGCTGGACGAAAGCGCCCTCGGCAGCGCCCGTGATGATGATCGCGCGGGTTTCCTCGGATGCCTCGGCGCGGCGGAACTCCTTGTGCAGTGCTTCGAGCCCCGGCTCGTCCATGAATCCCGTTTCCGGGTCTCCGGCTTTCAGGATAACGATCTTCCCCCGGTTTTCCGTCGTCGCGCTTGTCATCGTGTCTTGTGCTCCTCGCTTAAACGCAGTATTGAAAACAGTATAAATGTAGACACTTGATCCGGCAATCGCGTACGTCGGATTATCGAGCGATCGGAGTTGAAATTTGCGAGTGATCGATATCTTCGACGTCGGCGTGAGGCGTCATCCCGACCGGCCGGCCTTCGTGGACGGCGATCGTCATCTCACCTACACCGAGGCGCAGGCGGCATCGGGGCGTATCGCCAACCTGCTGCGCGAACTCGGCATCGCCGAGCAGGAGCGCGTCGCCACGCTCGGACCGAACTGCATCGAAAGCGTCATGGCCCAGCTCGGCATCTGGCGGGCGGGTGCGACCTGGGTGCCGCTCAACGCAAGGAGCCCGCTCGAGGAACTCGTCCACTCGTTGCGGATAACCGAGGCGAAGTGCGTCTTCTACCACACCGCCTACGCCGAGACCGTGGACAAGGTCGCGCGCGGGCTGTCGGCCGACATCCGGTGGATCGCCATGGATGCCGGCGGGGAGGGGGAGGGCCTGCTGACGCGAATGGCCGCCTATCCCGTCGACTGTCCGATCCTCGGCGACGGTCCCCATTCCATGTTCGCGATGATGATGACCAGCGGCACGACTGGTTTGCCGAAGGCGGTCATCATGACGCATCTGATGTACGAGACGCTTGTCAACGCATGGCAGGCCTATTTCCCCTACGACGTTCCGCCGGTCCATCTCGGCGTCGCACCGCTCACCCATGCTGCCGGTGCGGTGATGGCGACACTCTTCCCCTGGGCCACCACCAACGTCATCATGCGGGAATTCGATGCCGGCAAGGTCCTGGCCGCGATCGAACGCCACCGGATCACGACCGTCTTCCTGACGCCGACCATGATCTACATGCTGCTGGCGCATCCCGATATCCGCAAGTACGACTACTCCTCGCTGCGCTACGTCCACTATTTCGCGGCGCCGATGGCGGCCGACAAGCTGAAGGAGGCGATCGGCATCTTCGGCCCCGTCTTCGCGCAGGCCTTCGGGCAGACCGAAATGGTGGTTGCAGCGACGCTCTTCACGCCGGGCGAGCACACGGAGGCGCTTTCCTCTCCGCAACTGGAGCATCGTCTCTGGAGCGCCGGCAGGGCGACCCACGTCGCGGTTGTCGAGATCATGGACGACGAAGGCAACATCCTGCCGCGCGGCGAGCGGGGCGAGATCGTCTGCCGCACCAATCTCGCCACGCCCGGCTACCACAACAATCCGGCCGCAACCGCCGAACTGCAGGCCGGCGGCTGGCACCATACCGGCGACATCGGCCGGATCGACGAGGACGGTTTTGTCTACATCCTCGACCGCAAGAAGGACATGATCATCTCGGGCGGATTCAACGTCTATCCGAACGAGGTCGAGCAGGTCCTCATGCGGCACACGGCGATCCGCGACTGCGCCGTCGTCGGCGCGCCCGACGACAAGTGGGGCGAGGCGGTCATCGCCGTCATCGAATTGCGTGATGGCGCGACGATCGACGACTTGGAACTCATCGCCGACTGCAAGGAGCGCATCGGCAGCGTCAAGTCGCCCAAGCGCGTCGAGATCTGGCCGAGCCTGCCGAGAAGCCAGAACGGCAAGGTGCTGAAGCGCGAGATCAGGGCGAAGTTCTGGGAAGGCCGCGCGCGGAGCATCTGAGCCGGCGCGGACCGCAAGGCGTCCGCCGCCCACCGCGCGGAGCTGCAAGTCGGCCCGTGCGGCGGCCGCGGGCGCCATCGCAGCCGTCCCGTCCCGGTCTCCCGTTCCACGACCCGATTGGGGGGTGAAGATGTCATTGGAATTGCAGGCGAACCTGAAGGATGTCGACGTCCTGGTGGCCGGTGCGGGCGTCGCCGGACTGATGGCCGCCGTCACCGCCGCGCATGCCGGGGCGCGGGTCTGCGTGGTGGAGAAGCAGCCCGTCTCCGGCGGGAGCTCATACATTTCCGGCGGCTTCTTCGCCTTCGCCGGCACGGAGGAACAGGCCGCTCTCGGCATCTCCGACAGTTCCGCTCAGCTGGAAGCCGACCTGCTGACGGTCGGCGGAGGCCTGTGCGACCCGGCGCTGGTCCGCCAGTTCGCCGACCACCAGTTCGAGACCTACGAGTTCCTGAAGCTGCTGGGGACGCATTTCCAGCCGCCCGTGCTGAGTTCCGGCCAATCGGTGCCGCGCTCGCATCAGGTCTACGTGCCGTCGCTCGTCGGCACGCTCGAGAAGGAACTGGCCGCGAGCGGGGGAAAGCTCGTCTGGAACACCTCCCTGAGCGAACTGGCCGTCGGTCCGAACGGCCTCGTCGCCGGACTGGCGGTGAAGGGCATCGACGAGATCGTTCGCGTCCGCCCCAACAAGGCGACGATCCTGGCGACCGGGGGGTTCTCGCGAAACCGCGAAATGATCGAGCGGTTCGCGCCCGGCAAGGGGAGGGCACTGCTCATCGGCGGCAACGGAAACAGCGGCGACGGCATCGCGCTTGCCGAATCCGCCGGCGCCGTCCTGCGCGACATGGACCAGATCAAGGGGACGTTCGGCTGCCACCCCGACTATTCCGGCGACAGTTCGGAGATCCTGCTGTCGAACTATTCCGGCGCGATCATCGTCAACAAGGAGGGCCGGCGCTTCGTCAACGAGTCGCTGTCATACAAGCTTCTCGGCGACGCCTGCCTCGATCAGCCGGACTGCCTCGGCTTCGAGATCTTCGACCGCAAGGTGATGGACCGCTCGCAGCCCGGCACCGTGATGTTCGATTTCGACGATGTCGCCCGGCGCGGGCTGCTGGTCACGGCCGGGAGCCTCGAGGAACTCGCCGGCAAGATCGGCATCCCGCCGGAGAGCCTGGTCGGGGAGATCGACGGCTACAATGCGAGAATCCGGGCTGGCGAGCCCGATCCGCTCGGCCGCCGGTCGCTGTCCATGGGCTACGGCGAACCGCTGCCGATCGACGAGCCGCCCTTCCATGCCTTCAAGGCCACCGCGGGGATCGTCGCGACCTATTGCGGCGTGACCGTCGATGCGTTCGCCCGCCTGCTCGACGGCGAAGGCAGGCCGATCGACCACGTCTACGCGATCGGCGAGATCATGGGCGGATTCCATGGACGGGCCTACATGACCGGCACCTCTCTCGGGAAATCGGCGGTGTTCGGCCGCATCGCCGGATCGCATGCCTGCGGAGGAGCGTAACGGACAGCGAGATTCTTGATCTGCCGGTTCTCGGCGGTGGCGGTGCCGGGCCGGCGGCGGCCATATCGGCACACGATCCCGGTGCATCGGTCGCCATTCCGGAGAAGCGCGAGGTTGCCGGCGGCAACACGCGGCTGAACGCGGGATCGCTGCCCGGTGCCGCAACCAAGCAGCAGGCGGAGAGAGGCATCGAGGATTCGCCGGCGCTGTTGAAGGCCGATCGAGGAAACCGGACAGGCCGCGCCTGCTGGCGTCAACTCCATTGAATCCGCCCACGCCGGCGCTGCGCGCATCGCATTGAATTCGCCCGTGATAGTATCGACAGAATGAAAGAAAACTGTTGACAGTTTACGGTGCGAGTGGCTTGTTAGGTCGATCGTCGAGTTCTCGGGGACACGCCGCCAGCCCTTCCGCGGGTGCGGCCTGCGCTGCGGGATCGCCAGCGGAATCGGGCGCCATCCTCGAAGGCGCGAACGTCATGCCGGAAGTTGGAATCAAGGGAATCGATAATGGCCTTCAAGGATAATACCGCTCTGCTCCTGCTCGATTTGCAGAACGAAATGACGAGCCCCCAGGGCAAGGTCGGCGCACACGGCCTGGCGCAGCAGATCGCTGCCGGAAAGGTGCTCGAGAACGCCGCCGCGGCGCTCGCCCATGCGCGCCGTGAAGGTCACGCCGTCGTCCATGTCAGGCTCGGTTTTCGCGCTGACTATCTTGACTGCCTCAGCGTCGCTCCGCGTATCCAGAAGCTGAAGGACAACCGGGCGGCGATCGAGGGCGAGTGGGGAACCGAGTTCGCCCCGGAGGTCGCCCCCAACGCCGATGAGCTGATCATCACGAAGAAATGTGTGAATCCGTTTTTCAACACCGGCTTGATGACCTGGCTGATGCAGAACGGCATCCGCAGCGTCGTCCTCTCCGGCGTCGTCACCAACCTGGCCGTCGAAAGCACGGCTCGCTTCGCCGACGATGCGGGTTTCGCGGTCACGGTCCTCAAGGACGCCTGCACCGCTCCCAATCCGGCTTGGCACGAATTCGCCGTCGGGCAGATCCTGCCCGTCTTCGCCCGCGTCTGCGAAACGGCCGACTACGCCAAGGGAGCCTGATCGTGGATCGCGCCGAACGACTACGCAAATTCGTCGATCAGCGGAGAGGCCTGCCGGTACCCGGGGCCGCCAATCCGCTCTTTGCCAAGATCATCGAGGGTCTCGGATTCGAAGCCGTCTACATCTCGGGCGCGGCCGTCGCGAACATGCAGTACGGTCTCCCCGATCTCGGCCTGACGACCGCCACCGAGATCGTTGCCGCCACCAATGCGATCTACGAAGCGACGAGCATTCCGCTCGTCGTGGACGGGGATACCGGCTACGGGAACGCGCTCAACGTCTATCGCACGGTGCGCCAGCTCGAGCGCGCGGGCGCATCGGCCATTCAGCTGGAAGACCAGACCTTCCCGAAGAAGTGCGGCCATTTCGCCGGAAAGGACGTCATTTCGAGCGCCGAGATGGTCCAGAAGATCAAGGCGGCGACCGATTCCAGAGCGCACGACTCCACCCTCATCATCGCCCGCACCGACGCATTCGCCGTCGAGGGCCTCGACAGGGCGATCGAGCGCGCGAACCTGTACGCGCAGGCGGGCGCCGACCTGACCTTCGTCGAAGCCGTCACCTCGGTCGAGGATCTCCGCCGCGTGGCGAGCGAGATCCCGGTGCCGCAGGTTGGCAACATCGTCTTCGGCGGCAAGACGCCGGATCCGGGCGGGCCGGCCTTCGAGGAAATGGGATTCTCCTTCGTGCTGTATGCGAACGCGGCTCTCCAGGCCGCCGTTCACGCGACCGAAGTCGTGCTTGGATCCTTGAAGTCCGAAAGATCCCTGAACATGGTGTCGGAGTTGCTCACCTCGTTCGAGAACCGGCAGCGGATCGTGGCCAAGGGGGCATGGGACGAGTTGGAAGAAAGGTACCGCGTTCGCACCTAGAACCGGTTCAGGGGCTGAGAAGAGAGATGACCTCGAGTGAAAGACAGGCCGACCTCATCGTCGTCGGCAGCGGAATTGCCGGGCTTTCGGCAGCGGTGACCGCGGTACAGGCCGGCCTCAGGACGGTGCTCGTCGAGCGGGCGAAGGAAGGCGAGCACGGCGGCAACACGCGCTATACCGAAGCCTACCTCCGCATGAAGGCGATCGACCAGGTCGCCGACGACTTCGAGGAGCATCTGGCCGAGAACTCCGGCGGCTACGTCGACCCGACCTTCCTCCAGGAAGCTTCCGGTTCGCCCGAAACATGGTCGTCGCTGATGCGCTCGCTGAGCATGCTCGACCCGGCGGTCATCGCCCAGTTCGCCGAATCGGCCGGTCCGACGCTGCTCTGGCTCCGCGAGATGGGCGTCGCGTTCGATTTCCTGCCGACCGCGTTCCTGACGACCACGACGACGCGGCTCCTGCCGGTCGGAGGCGGACTCGCCATGGTCGAGGCGCTCACGGCCAGGGCCAAGGAACTCGGCGTGACGCTGCTATTCGAGACGACCGCGCAATCCCTGGTGACGGCCGAGGACGGCAGGGTCGTCGGCCTGCGCGTCACCGATGCGGACGGAGCCAGGGTGCTGCGCGCAGGCGCGGTGGTGCTCGCCTCCGGCGGCTTCGAGGGCAATCCCGAAATGCTGTCGCGATACCTCGGACCGAAGTCGATCAACCTTCGCCCGGTCGCCCGCGGCGGCTACTACAACCGCGGCGAAGGCATCCGCATGGCCCTCGACATCGGTGCCGCCGGATGCGGCGATTTCGGCAGCTATCATGCCGAGCCGGTCGATCCGCGTTCCGGCGTCGCCGAACCGGCGGTCTTCACCTTCCCCTATGGCATCCTCGTCAACAAGGACGGCAGGCGGTTCACCGACGAGGCGCCGGGCACGGTCGACGCCCACTATGAATCGGTGACGCGGCGCATCTACGAGCAGCGCGACGGGATCGCCTACATGATCCTCGACGCCAAGATCGAGGACGTCCCGAACTGGAAGAAGAGCCTGAGGAGCGATCGCGACCCGATCCGGGGCGCCACGATCGCCGACCTCGCCGAAAAGCTCGGCATCGATCCCGCGCAACTCGAGGCGACCGTCGGCGAATTCAACGCCGCCTGCGGCGCGGGCGAGTTCAAGCCGCTGGCGGTCGATCGTCTCTCCACCACCGGCCTGTCGCCGAGGAAGTCGAACTGGGCGCGTCCGCTCGATCGGCCGGACTTCCTCGCCTATCCGATCATCTCGGCGAACGTCTTCACCTTCGGCGGACTGAAGATCGACGGCGACGGGCGGGTCGTCGACGGCGACGGGCGGCCGATTCCGGGCCTCTACGCGGCGGGCGAGACGGCCGGCATCTACTACCGCGTCTACACGGGCTCGACCTCCGTCCTCCGCGGCGCCGTCTTCGGCCGCCGCGCCGCGCAGCATGTCGCCGGACAGCGGCGCGCGGAGGTTTGAGTGGCTGAAGACACCTCGTCCGTTCGCCGCGTCGCGCTCATTACCGGCGCCGGCGGCGTCATCGGCCAGGCCGTCGCGCGCCGCCTGGCCGAAGAGGGCTGCGCGTTGGTCCTGTCCGACATGCCCGGCGTAGCCCTCGCCGGCGAAGCGGTGCTGGGCGGGAACGTGAAGATCGTGCACGCGCCGGCGAATGTATCGATACCAGGCGACGTTGCGGCCCTGGTCGACACTGCGCTGCAGCGCCTCGGCCGCCTCGACATCCTGGTGACGATCGCCGGCGTGACCTCGTTCGGCGGCTTCGAGGACGTATCGCTCGAGGAATGGGACCGCGTCATCGACATCAATCTGCGCGGAACGTTCCTCGCCGTCCAGGCCGCCCTGCCGGTCATGAAGCGGCAGAGGTCCGGCCGCATCGTCACGATCGGATCGGTGCTCGGCAAGAATGGCGGCAACCCGCGACCCTGGATCGACCCGGCCGAGCAGAAGGGCGGGGCCAATGCCGCCTACGGCGCCGCCAAGGCAGGCGTGCATGCGCTGACGAAATACGCGGCGAAGGAAGCCGCGGCGTTCAACGTGACGGTCAACTGCGTGTCGCCCGGCCCGATCGCCAGCCCGATGACCAGGCAGTTTCCCGAAGCCCTCGTGAAACAGATCCCGGCGGGGCGGCTGGGCACGCCGGAGGAGGTGGCGGAAGCAGTCGCCTACCTGACTTCGGAGAAGGCCGGCTTCGTCACGGGAGAGATCCTCGACGTCAATGGCGGACTCTGGATGGATTGAGCTGCGGCCGCCACGCGAAAGCACGCGAACGGCATCCGGGCGTCACGTCCGGATTTTTTTACCCTTGGAGCGGTGAACGGAATGACCGGGAAGATGCATTTCAACAGGACGATATTCAACGAGGACCACGAGCAGTTCCGCACGACGGTCAACCGGTTCTTCCACAGCGAGGTCCTGCCGCGGCGCGAGGAGTTCGAGGAGGCCGGAATCGTCGACCGCGAGATCTGGCTGAAGGCGGGAAGCCTCGGCCTGCTCGGCCCGCTGATGCCCGAGGCGTATGGCGGCTCGGGCCTCGACGTCAGCTACGCGACCCTGGTCATCGAGGAGCAGGCGCGTGCCGGCCTGTCCGGCCCGGGCTTCATGATGCACTCCAACATCGTCATGCCCTACATCCTCAACTACGGCACGGAGGCGCAGAAGCGGCAGTGGCTGCCCAAGGGCGCCAGCGGCGAAGCCATCATGGGCATCGGGATGACGGAGCCGGGCACGGGCTCCGACCTGCAGGCGATCAAGACGACGGCGCGGCGCGAGGGCGACGAGTACGTCATCAAGGGCTCGAAGATCTTCATCACCAACGGCATCAGCGCCGACCTGATCGTGATGGCGTGCAAGACCGACCCGACGCAGGGCGCCAAGGGCGTTTCGCTGATCCTCGTCGAAACCGACCGTCCGGGCTTCCGCAAGGGGCGCAACCTGAAGAAGCTCGGCATGAAGCTCCAGGACACCGCCGAGCTCTTCCTCGACGACGTCAGGGTCCCGGTCGCGAACCTGCTCGGCGAGGAGGGCAGGGGTTTCTACTACATGATGCAGGAACTCGCCTGGGAGCGTCTCATCAACTCCATCTGGTGCGTCGCCACCTGCGAGGCGGCGATCGGCTACACGACGGCCTACACGCGCGAGCGGTCGGCGTTCGGCAAGAAGATCTTCGAATTCCAGAATACCCGCTTCACCCTGGCGCAACTGGTGACGGAGACGGAGATCGGCAGGGTGTTCGTCGACCGCTGCCTCGTCCAGATGCTCGAAGGCGAACTCGACCCGGCGACCGCCGCGATGGCCAAGTACTGGACCTCCGACCTCCAGGGACGCGTTCTGGACGCCTGCCTGCAACTCTTCGGCGGCTATGGCTACATGTGGGAATATGAGATCTGCCGGGCCTTCGCCGATGCGCGCATCAACCGGATCTGGGGCGGGACGAACGAGATCATGAAGGAAATCATCGCGCGCAACATCCCCTAGGCTTCCGGGTTTGACAGTCGCAACGGCAGGAGGCGGCGTCGTCGGTCGCGCCTGCCTCCATCTCCCTCAGCCGTTCGTCGGCGAAGGCCCCCGGCCTGACCCCAGGGCCATCTTGCGCAACAAATCGGCTTCCCCGCTCTTCTCAACGAGCGTGCAGGTTCATCATGTCTTCGGCCATCGGTGGTCCTTCCGGCGATGAGCCGGTGTCGCAACCGGACCCTCCCGGAAAGCGCCGATAACCACGGCGCTACCCGGCTACACCACGTCCGAGGCGGTCATCCAGGGCTGCGGCGTCTGTCGGGAAAGCCACAGCAAACCCATGTCGATGACATCGTCAGCCACATCGACAGCGAGGAACTGACCGACGTGGTCCTGGTGGGCCACAGCTATGCCGGCTTCCCGGCCTCGCTCGCCGCAACCCGGCGGCCGGACGCGGTGTCCCACCTCGTCCTGCTCGATTCCTTCTTCCCCAGGGAGGGTGAGACGCTGCTCGGCCATCTCGGCCCCGATTTCGCCAACGACTTCAACGCCAAGGCAGCGGCCGACCTGTGCTGACCTGCATCCCGATTCCCGGACCGTTCCGATCCGGGAACCCGATCGAGCGCTTCAACGGGGAGATCAAGCGCCGCGCCGGCGTGGTCGGCATCTTCCCCGACGACGACGCCATCGTCCGTCTCGTCGCCGTACTGCTGCTGGAGACAAACGACGAATGGGCCGTCCAGCGCGCCCGCTACATGACGCCGGAAAGCGTCGGCCGGTTGAGCGATGATCCCCTCATCAGCCTGCCAGCAGTGGCGCGCTGGTCGGCCCGGCCATGCCGGAGAGCGGCGACCAACGCCGCCAGTTACACCACGATCGGGGACACTATCCCAATGAACGCAACTGACGCGGTGCCGATTCTTGTCGGCAGTTGCCGGGCGCCGCTGGCGCCCGGCAACTGTCGTCCGTTTTTAACTTGATAAAAATAGTCAAATTAAGTAGGAGAAGAGGCGTCGAAACGATGTTGGATCATGGGACATCCGATCAATCCCGCACAACCTGCCCGGCAGGCCGAGAGAAGCGAGGCCGGGGGTTTCGAAACCCTCGGAGTGAGTCTCGATATCGGCGGCATCGCCATCTTGAACGATATCAGCCTCCCGTTCCCGAAAGGCGAATTCGTCGCGCTGGTGGGCCACAATGGCTCTGGCAAGTCGACACTGCTGAGGATCATGGCGCGCCAGCAGCGTCCCGGCGCCGGCAGCGTCCTCTACGATGGACAGGATGTTCATCGGCTCGACGATAGGAATTTCGCCCGCAAGATCGGTTACCTGCCGCAGGACGTGACCGCGGGCGCCGACATGACGGTGCGCGAACTCGTGGCCTGCGGCCGCTATCCGTGGCACGGACCGCTCGGCCGGTTCACCGACACCGACGCTCGAAAGGTCGACGAGGCGCTTTCCGCGACCCATCTCGACGGAATGGCTGGCCGGCTCGTCGGGACGCTCTCGGGAGGTGAGAGGCAAAGGGCGTGGATCGCGACGCTCATCGCCCAGGACAGTGAGTGCCTGCTGCTCGACGAGCCGACGGCCGCGCTCGACGTCGCGCACCAAATCGAGATTCTGAACCTGGTGCGCAAACTGTGCGGGGAACGGGGCGTCGGCGTCGTGATCGTCCTGCACGACATCAACCTGGCCGCGCGCTTCTGCGATCGCATCCACGCGCTGGCCCACGGCCGCGTCGTCGCGAGCGGCAGTCCGAAGGTGATCGTGTCCAGCGAATCCTTGAAGCGAATCTACGGCATCGACATGGGCGTGATAGCGCATCCGGGGCTCGACATCCCGCTCGCCTATGTCGCCTGAGGGCCCGGCGATGCCGTCGCGCCGGCGCGTGCTTCGTTCGCTCGCCGGCCTGGCGCTGAGTCTGCCGGCGGTGCGGGCCTATGCGGCCGGCTCGATGCGGATCGCAAGCCTCGACTACGGACTGGCTTCGACGCTCCTGTCGCTCGGCTTGAAACCGGTCGCGGTCTCCGAGCGGGCCGACTGGGGCAAGTGGGTGGTCGAGCCGGCGCTGCCTGCCGAGGTGCGCGATCTCGGCAGTACGTTCGAGGTCAACGTCGAGATGCTGGCGATGCTCAAGCCGGACCTGATCCTCATCACGCCCTATCTCGACGGCCTGCGTCAGCAGCTCGACGGCTTCGGCCCCGTGCTCCGGCTGTCGATCTTCGCCGAAGACAGCGGGCCGATTCTGCCGGCAGCAGTCGCCGCGACGCGCCGGCTCGGTGCCGTCGTCGGCCGCGAGCGGCAGGCCGAAGACTTCCTCCGCCGCTCGGACGCGTTCTTCGCCGCGTGCCGCGAGCGGATCGCGCGCCTGTCGCCGCCGCCGCTGGCCTTCGTCAACTTCATGGACGCGCGCCACGCCCGCATCTACGGCGCGCCGGGCCTGTTCGACAACGTGCTGGAGCGGATCGGCGTGCGCAACGCATGGCCGGAGCCGTCCAACTTCTGGGGCTTCCAGACGATCGCGCTGGAAGATCTCGCCCGCGTCCGCGATCCCGAAGCACGTCTGGTCGCTTTCGAGCCCATCCCGGGAGACGTCCGGCCGACGCTCGCGAACAGTCCGCTGTGGCGGGCTCTCCCCTTCGCCCGGCCCGGTCATTTCTCGGTGCTTCCGGCTGCGCTGATGTTCGGCATGGTCAACGAGGCGATGCGTTTCGCCGGCCTGGTGACCGACATGCTGGAACGCGAGCCGTGACCGCCGTCGCGCGCCGCCCGTTCCGGGCCGGCCCCGCCGTCCTCGCGCTCGTCCTCGCCGCGCTCGCGGCAGCGGCGGTGCTGGCGCTGCTGGCGGCCGACCCGGCGTTCGATGGCGGGGCCGGCGATCCCATGGCCACGCTGGTCCTCGTCCATTCGACGCTGCCCCGCCTGGCGACGGCGCTGATCGCCGGCGCAGCGCTCGGCCTTTCGGGCGGCCTGTTCCAGCAGGTCCTGCGCAACCCGATGGCGTCGCCGACCACGCTCGGCGTCTCCGCCGGCGCCAATCTCGGCCTCGTCGTCGCGACGCTGCTGATGCCCGGCCTGTTGGGTTTCGGTCGCGACCTGGTCGCGCTTGCCGGAAGCGCCGCCGCCGCCTGCGTCGTCCTGTTTCTCGGCGCGCGGCGCGGCTTTTCGCCGTTCTCCATGGTGCTGTCCGGCCTTGTGATCAGTCTGTGGTGCGGCGCGCTCGCCGCCATCCTGACCTTGTTGAACGATCGCTATCTGGTCAGTCTGTTCATCTGGGGTGCGGGTTCGTTGTCGCAGCAGAGCTGGGACGTCCCGTTGACCCTGCTCTTCAGGTTCGTTGCCGTCGCGGTCTGCAGCGTCCTGATCCTCAGGCCTCTCTCCGTTATGGAACTGGGCGAGGAAAGCGCCGCGGCACTGGGCGTGAAGGTGGCGCGGCTGCGCGTCATGGCCGTGGCGGCGGCCGTCGTGCTCGCGGCCTTCGTCACCAGCGCGGTCGGCGTAATCGGCTTCGTCGGTCTCGTCGCACCGATCGTCGCCCGCCTCGCCGGGGCACGGCGGACGTCGGAGATTCTCGTATGGGCCAGCGTGATCGGCGGCGCGGTGCTGCTCTTCGTCGACGCCGGCCTGCAGATTGTCGCCGGCCGGTTCAGCGAGTTCCTGCCGACGGGCGCGATCACCGCCGTCTTCGGCTCGCCGCTCCTCCTGCTTCTGCTGCCTCGTCTGAAGACCCGGCACCGCATGCTGCCGCCGGCGCAAACGCCGCGTAGGCCGCTTGTAAAGGGGCGCAAGACTGCGCTGCTCGTCGCCGCCGGCCTCGCGGTCGCGGTGCTCGTGGGATTGCTCCTGGGACGAAGCGTCGACGGCGGCTGGGCCCTGGCCTACGGGACCACCGCCGGTGAACTGCTTCCAATCCGCGCGCCGAAGGTTGTCGCCACGCTGGCGTCGGGCGCGCTGCTCGCCGTTGCCGGGGCGATGCTGCAGCGCCTGACCGGCAACGAGATGGCGAGCCCGGAAGTACTGGGCATCAGCGCCGGTGCCACCTTCGGCGTTGCCGCGGCGATCTTCCTGCTGCCCGCTCCCCAACTCGCCGGCCAGCTCGGCGCCGCCTCGATCGGCGCCTTTGCCGTGCTCGGCGTCATCCTGGCCACCTCGCTGCGTTCGGGGCTTGCGCCGGAGCGTATCCTGATCGCCGGCATCGCGTTGGGGGCGATGGTCGATGCGGTGGTCGGCGTCCTCTCCTCACTCGGCGATCCGCGCGCTCTGCTGCTCATGCGCTGGATGAGCGGCTCGACCTACGCCGTGAACGCCGGGACGGCGGGCATCGTGGCGGCGGCGGCCGCGCTCCTCATCATTCTGGCCCTGCTCTTCCGGCGCTGGCTGGACCTGTTGCCGCTCGGTCCCGTCCACTCGCGCGCACTCGGCGTCCCGACCACACTCTCCCGCCTCGTCTTGTTCGTGCTCGCAGGGCTGATGACCGCCGCCGCCACGTTGAGCGTCGGACCGCTGAGTTTCATCGGCCTGATGGGCCCGCACCTCGCGCGCGAGATCGGGCTGGCGCGCGCCCTGCCGCACATGGCCGGTGCGGCCGCGCTGGGCGGTGGACTCATGGTCCTGGCGGACTGGATCGGCCGGACCGCCTTCTTCCCCTATCAGGTTCCGGCCGGACTGGTCTCCGCCCTCGTAGGGGCGCCGTTTCTCATACTGGTGCTGCGGCGGAGGGCCTGAGCGGCCGTCTCACCGGCTTCAATGGCGGCCCGCCGGCAGCGGGCATACGGTGCCACAGCCGCCGATGGAAGGAAGGGCATAACGCAGGCAGCAGACCCGGCGGCGGGCGCAGGGCACCCCGGCGCCGTCGACCTCGGCCTGGATGAGGCCGTGCATCGGATTGGCCCAGCCGTCCGGCCAAGCGGCGGCGCGGATCAGATTCGCCCAATTGCTCGCTTCGCCCTTGACGCCGGACCCGGCGATCTCGTCGACGATCCATCCGAGATAGCTGAGCACGTTGCTCCAAAGGAGCCGGCGGCTGATCCTGCCGGCGATGGCAAGGGCCTCGATCAGCGGTTCGGCGTGCGATCTCAACAGATCGCCGAGAGCGGCTTCCGCGGGAACGCTTTCGCCGGCAGGTGCGGGGAGGACGAACGCGCGCGGTTGGGCGCTGCCTTGTTCGAGGCAAAGCGAGACGTCGTCCAGCTTCAACGGCAGGGCTTGCCCGGCTTCCAGCACCGCGATGGCGGCGCCGATGGTGAGGACGCCGAAATAATGCATCGTCCACAGCGAAGCGGTCGCGCGCCTGTCGGAGCCCGGGAACTTCAGGGCGAACCGGTCGAGCAGCGCCGCCAGCCTTTCCGGCTCGAGCAAGGCACGACAGGCGACGACTTCCGCGTTCTCGGGCGCTCGCAGCAGGAGATACCCCCTGGCATAGGGGTACTTCGCCGAGATGGCCGGCGGTAGGAGACTGGCAAGCTCTGCCGGTCCTGTGGCGAGCGACAGGTCAGTCATCTCTTCCGCGCGCCCGGACCGTCGGAACGAAGCGCCCCGCTCACCACGTCCGCTTCAGGGTGACGAGAACCTCCCGGCGATCGCCGTAGTAGCACGTGCCGTAGTAGCACGTCGAAACGTAGCGCTTGTCGAAGAGGTTCTTCGCGTTGACGGCGAGCGTCAGCCCGTCACTGACTTCGTATTTGGCCATCGCGTCGACGACGACGTAACCGTCGATCGAGTCCGTGTTCGCGGCGTCGCCGAAGGTCTGGCCGACATAGCGTACGCCGCCGCCGACCGTGAGGTCGCCGCGTCTGCCTTCGCCAGGGAAGGTGTAGTCGGCCCAGAGCGAGGCGATATGTTCGGGGACACGGTCGGGCCGGTTGCCCTCATTGCCCGACCCGCCGTCCTCCACGATCTGGGCGTGCCAGTAGGAATAGGCGGCGGTCAGGTTGAGCTGTTCGTTCAGCGCCACCTTCGCCTCCAACTCGACGCCCTTGACGTTGACCTCGCCGATCTGGCGCTGCTCGGTCGGGCTGACATAGGTGGGCACGTTGGTCTGTGACAGGTCGAACACGGCCAGTGTGAACAGGCCGTCGAAGCCGGCGGGCCGGTATTTCAAGCCGGCCTCGTACTGCGTGCCGGTCTGCGGCTTGAGCGAGCCCGAGACGGCCGAGTAGCCATTCGCGGTGGGCGAGACGAGCGGCTGGAACGACTCCGAATAGTTGACGTAGGCGGCCAGGCTCTCGTTGACCTTGTAGGTCAAGCCGGCGCGAGGCGAGAAGTTCCTGGCCGTCTCGTCGTCCCTGGTTCCGTAGTCGAGATAGTCGGTAACCGTGTGGACATAGTCGTAGCGGCCTCCCACGGTGAGGATCCAGCGGTCGTCGAAGGTCAGTTGCTCTTGGGCGTAGGCGCCGATCGCCTCCTGCTTCACGCGCCAGTTCACATAGGGGCCGAGGGTGATGCAGGAAAGACCGCAATAGGTCGGGTTGTAGATGTCGATCCCGCCTGCTGTTCCAAACAGGATCTCCTCGCGCGTGTCGTCGTTCGTGTAGTCGATACCGACCAGGAACTTGCTGTCGAAACTGCCCCAGCTGGCGTCGTACTGCAGCTGGTTGTCGGTCGCGATGCGCCGCGCGTGGCCGTCCACCGAAAACGCCCAGCGGGATGCCGTCGGATCCGTCGACGCGCCGTAGACGACGGCATAGTCCAGCGCGACGTCGGTATAGCGCGCCGACGAGCGGAAGATGAGCCCGCCGTCGAACTGGTGTTCGAACAGGTAGCCGAGATCGCCCTGGGTCGTGTTGAAGCGGTTGAAGTCCGGCTCGCCGAGGAAGGTGTCCCGGTCGAGCTCGATGCCTTGCGGAGCGCCGCCGCCGCCGCCGTCCTTCTTCTGGACGCCGTAGTCGCCGAGGATGGTCAGGTTGGTGCCGGCGTCGGGGCTGATGGTCAGGGCCGGCGCGATGTAGAAGTGGTCGTCCCTGGTGTTGTCGCCGCCGAAATCGGCATCCTGCCAATAGCCGGTGAGGCGATACGAGAAGACACCGTTCTCGTCGATCGGCCCGCCGAAATCGGCACCGACCTCCGTGTGGCCAGCCCCGAGCGTCGTATAGATTTCGCCGTGCCGGATATCCTGCGGCCGCTTGGTGATCGCGTTGACGATGCCGCCGGGCGCATTGAGCCCGAACAGTGTGGAGTTAGAACCCTTGAGGACTTCGATGCGCTGCATGCCGTACGGTTCGGAGCGGCTCGCGGTGAACCAGGCGGGTATGCGGGCGGGAAGGCCGTCGCGATAAGACCCGAGGGCCGTCTCGTCGAAGCCGCGAATGCGGAAATAGTCATAGCGATTGTCGGAACCGAATTCGTCGACCAGCACGCCAGCGGTGTAGGAAATCGCCTCTTGCAGGTCCTTGGCGCCCTGGGCCTCGATCTCCTTCTGCGTCACCACCGAAACGGCGGCGGGCGTCTCGATGATCGGCGTGCCGGTCTTGGTGGCCGTCGCCGATTCGGTGGCAACGATCGTCCTGTCGGGACCGACGACGCGATCGCCCTTTCCCGTGTCCCCGGCTTCGACGACGACCTTCTGCAGCACGGCGGGCGATTCCTCCTGCGCCACCGCGACGCCTGTCGCCACGAGCGCCAGACCGACGGCTGCACCTCCGAGCGCGCCACCGCGCCGCGCGAACCGCGGCCTTCCGTAACCCCTCTCGAAACCCTGCATGCCTTGTCCCTCGACCAGATACGTCACGCCACCATCCCTGATGACGCAGTGCAATATATAAACATGACTATGAGAGTCAACTTATCTCTTCATTCCCTGTCCTGGTGGGCGAAGACGGTATGTCGGCGAGCTGAGCAAGATCCTCACGATCGGAGCGGTCACGCGTCCTTCGGACCGCCGGGGGACGCGCAGCGCCTGTCGACCGAACATGGGAGGCAGCGCGGTGACGGTCCTGCCGAATGCTGCCGGCGGAGCTCGTGGCGCAAATCGCGCGCGAGCATGAGCTTTCCCGGGCGTGACCTATACCTTGCTCGCCATCGAGAAACTGGTCCTTGCGCTGCCCGCCAGCGCCGATCGCTCCCACGCGGTCGATGGGGTCAGCTTGTCGGTCGCCCCCAACGAGATCGTATGCCTGGTGGGCGGATTCCACGCGTCCAGCGCCCAGCCGATCATGATCGCGCAGATCCAGGTAGTCGGCGCGCCGGATCCGCACGGTGCGCGAGATCCGCTCGGTAGGTCTTTCCGCCCCGGCACCCATGGGCGCGGGCGGCAAGTGACGTCGCCGGGCCCCCGGACGGGCGATTGCGCAACCTATCGCGCGGAGGGGCAGCGGATACCGTTCGTCCGGCCTGCGGCAGGGAGGACACATGGGTGACGGCATCATACTTGCCGCCGAGGATCTGACAAAGGAGTTCAAGGGGTTCTACGCGGTGGAGGGCGTGAACCTCACCGTTCGGCGCGGCCGCGCCCACGCCTGATCGGTCCCAACGGCCCCGGCAAGACCACCTGCTTCAATCTGCTGACCAGGTTCCTGACGTCGACAAGGGGTAGGATCGCCTACAAGGGCAACGACATCACGGCTCTCTCGCCGGCCGATGTGGCGCGGCTCGGATTCGTCCGTCCGTTCCAGATCTCCGCCGTGTTCCCGCATATGACGGCTCTCGAGAACGTGCGCGTCGCCCTGCAACGAAAACGGGGCGATTCGTTCGACTTCTGGCGCTCGCAGAAGGCCTTGGCGCAGTTCGACGAAGAGGCTCGCTCGCCGCCCGCCGACGTAGGGCTGGCGGCCGACGCCTGCGATCTGTCCTACGGCCGCAAGCGGGCGCTGAAGATCGCGA
>CALFXR010000070.1 GCA_937958475.1 uncultured Mesorhizobium sp.
TGCCGGACCACGGCGTCTTCGACGCGGCCGGCGCCGAACGCCACTGGAAACGGCTCCTCACCTTCTTCGACGAGGCCCTGGGTTCCGGCGACGCGTGAGGATTGTGGGAAATCGTCGCGGCCGCCTCGGTGCGTCGCGGCGAGACGGAGGTGACGATGGCGCCGCCCGACGAACCGTTCGCGCTCCGGCGCTTCGTCGCGGCGCAGGAAGCGGTCTATCCGCAGGTGCTCGACGAACTGCGCGACGGACGCAAGCGCAGCCACTGGATGTGGTTCGTCTTCCCCCAGCTTGCCGGCCTCGGGCGCAGCGCCATGGCCGAGCGTTTCGCCATTTCGGGGCGCGAGGAGGCGCGGGCCTATCTGGCCCATCCGGTCCTCGGCCCCCGGCTGCGCCAATGCACCGACGCCGTCGTTGCGCACCGTGACCGTTCGGCGCACGACATCTTCGGCAGTCCCGACGATCTGAAGTTCCGCTCGTCCATGACGCTGTTCGCCGAGGTCGGCGGCGGCGAGCCCTTCGAGGCCGCTCTGACGTACTTCTTCGCCGGAGAGCGGGATCGCGAGACGCTGCGCCTGCTTTGAGGGAAGCCGACGCCGGCGCGGCGTGGAGCGAAAAAATGCTTCACCCGACCCAAGGAAAGACCGATAGCTGGCGTCCAATGGACGAATGATGGCGATGATGCTGGCAGAAGACGAGGCCTCGGACGCGGAACTTGTCGGTCTGGCGCGCGACGGCGACCGGCGTGCCTTCGTCACGCTCGTCGAACGGCACTATAATTTCGTCCATCGGGTGGCATGGCGGTGGTGCGGCAACCGCGCCGATGCGGAAGACGTGGCGCAGGAGGTCTGTGTCCGGCTCGGCAAGGCGATCGGCTCCTGGAAGGGCGGCGGCGCGTTCACGACCTGGCTCTACGCGCTGACGATGAACGCGGCGCGCGACCACGGACGGCGCAACGCCCGCGAAGCGGCGAAGACCGAGGCGTTCGGCGTGCATGCGCTGATCGCCGGGGAAGCCGCCGAGGAACCCGACGACCGCGCCGAGCGGCTGTGGGAGGCGGTACGCCGCCTTTCCGACAAGCAGCGCGACGCCGTGCTCCTGGTCTACGGCGAAGGCCTCGGCCATGCCGCCGCGGCCGACGTGATGGCCTGCTCGGAAGCGACGGTGTCCTGGCACATCCATGAAGCGAAGAAACGGCTGAAGGTGCTCATGCGCCAGGCCGGGGAAGAATGACCATGGTCGAGGACGACGATTTCGATCTTCTGAGGACAATGAAGGCGCCGGCGCCCCGTGCCGAGGCTCGCGCCCGCGCGCTCGAAGCGGCGCTCGGCGCCTACGATCTGAAAAACAGCGTGGCCGACCCCCAAGGATCGGCCGCGCCGCAACGTCTCACTGAACGGGCGAGGAAGCTCTGGAGTGAGATCATGAACAAGAAACTGATGACCGCACCGGCGATCGCCGGCCTCATGGCGCTGCCGATCGCCGGCTACGTCACCTATTACATGCTGCAGGAGAACCCGTTCCGTTTCGCTACCGACCGCGACGTCGCCGAGACGGGCGGGCAGGGGACGGCGTTGCCGGCGAAGCCCGCGGAAGGCAATTCGGAAGAAAGCCGCGATGTGGCGACCGAGCTTTTCGCGCCCGAGCCTACCCCGGTGGCCCCCGCGACCGCCGAGGCGCCCCGCCAGGAGATGGAAGCCCTGCCGCGCGGCGTCGTCCCGCCGGCGACCGGCAGCGGATCGACCCTGCACGCCCAGAAGATCGGACGCGCCCCGACTGCGCTCGGCGAGACGAAGCTCAGCGCCCCGGCGCAAGCCTCTGCTCCGGCCGATGCGCTCGTCGCCGATGAGGAAAACCGCGAGCGCTTCGAGGAGTTCAAGACCAACCCGATCCGCTCGGTGCTGGAGAGCCCCGTCTCGACATTTTCGATCGACGTCGACACGGCCTCCTATTCCTTCGCCCGGCGTTCGCTGAAGGAGGGCTTCCTGCCGCAGGCCGACACCGTCCGCGTCGAGGAGATGATCAACTACTTCCCCTACGACTGGAAGGGACCCGAGGACGCCTCGGTGCCGTTCAACACGACGGTGACGGTCATGCCGACGCCGTGGAACGACCACACGAAGCTGATGCATGTCGCCATCAAGGGCTACGACGTCCAGCCGGCGACACAGCCGAAGGCCAATCTCGTCTTCCTGATCGACGTGTCGGGATCGATGAACGCAGCCGACAAATTGCCGCTGCTGCAGTCGGCCTTCCGTCTGCTGGTCAACAAGCTCAACCCGGAAGACACCGTCTCGATCGTCACCTATGCCGGTGAAGCCGGGACGGTGCTGATGCCGACGAAGGCTTCGGAGCGGGACAAGATCCTGTCGGCGATCGACAATCTGCGCCCGGGCGGCACGACGGCCGGCGAGGCCGGCATCAAGGAGGCCTATCGGCTCGCCGAGCAGTCCTTCGTCAAGGACGGCGTCAACCGCGTCATGCTCGCCACCGACGGCGATTTCAACGTCGGCCAGACCGACGACGACGATCTGAAGCGGATGATCGAGCAGAAGCGCAAGTCCGGCGTCTTCCTGTCGGTCTTCGGCTTTGGCCGCGGCAATTTGAACGACCGGATGATGCAGACGATCGCGCAGAACGGCAACGGAACGGCCGCCTACATCGACACGCTCGCCGAGGCGGAGAAGGTTTTGGTGCAGGATGCGTCGTCGACGCTCTTCACCATCGCCAAGGACGTGAAGATCCAGGTCGAGTTCAATCCGGCCGCGGTCTCCGAATACCGCCTGATCGGCTACGAGACCCGCGCTCTCAACCGCGAGGACTTCAACAACGACCGCGTCGATGCCGGCGAGATCGGCTCGGGCCATTCTGTGACGGCGATCTACGAGATCACGCCGAAGGGCAGCGGGGGCGAGATGATCGACGACCTGCGCTACGGCCAGGCCGCGACCGACAACGCCGCCGGCATCCAGAACGCCGGCGAGTACGCCTTCGTCAAGATCCGCTACAAGGCGCCGGACGCCGACGCCTCGAAGCTGATCGCGACGCCGGTGACGGCCGCGAACGAGGTTGCTTCATTCGACGCCGCGGGCACCGACCAGCGCTTCTCGGTCGCGGTCGCCGCCTTCGGGCAGAAGCTTCGCGACACCGATGCGGTCGCCGGCATGGGCTGGGACCGGATCATCGAGATTGCCACTGCCGCCCGGGGAACCGATCCGTTCGGGTACCGGTCGGAATTCCTCTCGCTGGCGCGCCTTGCCTCGGCGCTGGACGGCGGAAAGCGGTAGTGGCGATGACGGCCGGTTACTTCCAGATGGGATCGTCCAGATAGCGGAAGACCGGCCACGGGCGGGTGAGGCAGGCCGGCGGGGATTTCGATCCCTGCCGGCCTTCTTTTCTTCTGCTCAGTGCGAGGAGACGTAGCGTTGCGCGGCGAACAGCCCGGCGAGATAGACGACGGCGAACGGCGCGACGAGGATCACGACCAGCGGCCAGAGGTTCGAGCCTGAAAGGAACGCGAATGCGGCGAAGGCCGCGGCCGGGCCGGTGAGCAGCAAGGGCGCGAGTGCTGCCTTGCGCCAGTTGCCCGCGAGGCGCGAAAACGCGAGCGGCTGAAGGACGAGATAGAGCGGCAGCGCGGCGAAGGTGAAGAGGGTCAGCGCCGAGGCGATCTGGTCCCACAGGCCGTCGCTGCTGCGGGGAACATAACTGGCGGCGAGTTCCGCTTCGTGAGCCCTCAACCTGGAAACCCAGGACGGCGCAGCGGGCCGCCCGAGGATGCCTTCGGACCACTTCAGGCTCGCCTCGAAGCTGCGGGTGCCGACCGCTTTCCATTCGTCGTCGTAGGCGACGAGGTCGATGCGGTCGACCCGGGCCTCGGATCGGAAGCTCACCCAGACGAGCCCGGTGCCGGAGCCTGGCGGGTAGAGCACGGTCGGATTGGACATAAGCCCTTCCTCGACCTTCTTGTCGCGGTGGTACGGCTCAGCCCGCAGGCGGACCGGGACGTCGCTGCGATAGCGCACGGCGATGTAGAGCGGCCGGTTGGTCGCGAGCATGGAGGTAAGGTTGGGATCGCTGCGCTCGATGTCGAGACGCGCCTGCGCCGCGGCGTCGCCCGTCGCGATCGCCAGGAACGGCAACACGGCGAGGACCATCAGTCGCAGGATGCGCAGCAGCAGTCCGACCATCCGCGCATAGTCGCGCGAAAATGCGAACAGAACGTTACGCAGCGGAACGGCAGACCTGTGCGCGGGCTTCAGCGACAGGAATCAGCCAAATTCACGGTCCAAAATGTCAATTTCAGCCGCGGGCGCGGCGGCGTTCGCGGCGGCCGCCGGTGTCGTCGTCGTTGCCCGACGCGGTCTTGTTGCGGAACGGGCCGATGCGCTCGACGATGGTTTCGAGCGTCGGGCGGCCGTCCTTGCGGTGGCTGTCGAGCGCCTCGCGCATGGCGGCGAGGTGGGTGAACGAGGTGCCGCAGCAGCCGCCGACGATTTTTGCGCCGCTGTCGACGGCGAGGCGGACGTAGTCGGCCATCAGTTCCGGCGTGCCCGAATAGTGGATCTCGGTGCCGCGGAATTCGGGGATGCCGCAATTGCCCTTGACGATCAGCGTGGCGTCCGGCCTGGCCGCGCTCATGTCGAGCAGGGAGGACAGGATGTCGGAAGCGCCGACGCCGCAATTGGCGCCGACCCCGACCGGCTGCTCGGAAAGGTCCGCGGCGACGCCGTGGATGTCCCGCGGCAGCATGCCCATCATGGTGCGGCCGGCGGTGTCGAAGGAGCCGGTATAGGTGTAGGGCAGGCCGACCCTGATCGCGGCCTCGGCTGCGGCATGGATCTCGTCGGGAGCCGACATCGTCTCGATCCAGGCAACCTCGGCGCCGCCTGCCTTAAGTCCTTCCATCTGCTCGGCAAAAGCGTCCACGGCCTGGGCATAGGTCAGCGCCCCGAGCGGCACGAGGAGTTCTCCCGTGGGGCCGACCGAGCCGGCGACGATCACCTTGCGGCCGGCCTTGTCGGCGACGGCGCGGGCGATCTCGGCGGCGCGCCTGTTCAGCGCGAAGACGCGGTCCTGGGCGTGGTGCAGCTTCAGCCGGTGGCGGGTGCCGCCGAAGGAGTTGGTGAGGATGATGTCGGCACCGGCATCGACGAAACCCTGGTGAAGAGCGGCGATCCTGTCGGGATGCGTCTCGTTCCAAATCTCCGGCGCCTCGCCGGCCTCGAGGCCCATGGCGAAGAGGTTGGTGCCGGTGGCGCCGTCCGCGAGCAGCACGCCCTTCTCGGCAAGCAGCCTGTCGATCGGATTGTCCATGGGGAGGCCTCGGTGATGGGATGTTCGAATAATGATATAAAGAAGTCTTTATATCTCGTCAACGCCGACAGGGACGCGTTTGCGTCCAACCACCGGTTTTTGGGGGGTTGGATGGCGCGCACCGGATTTCGGCCCCGCGAAAACCCGCGAAGCCTTGCCGGCAGCGGGTTTGCGGGCGGCGCGGCCGCTTTCAGGCGGGCGTTGGGAGAGCGCGGGCAAAGTCGGCCGCCTCGTGCGCATTGACTTCCGCGGCGCGGATCAGCTGGTCGAAGTGCCTTGTCAGCGTACGAATGGGGTCCGTGGCGTTGAGCACGAGGTACATGTCGCCGACATAGATCGCGGCGCGCAGCTGGCCGAAGATCGTGTAGGGAACCGAGTAGCGCTGCCTGCCGTCGTAGAGGAAAAGCCGGAAGCTCGGATAGAGATCGTCGAGCAGGCGGGCCATGTGCTCCAGCTGGGCCCTGCGCGCCGCAGGCGGAAAACGGTCCCACACGCCCATGCCGCGGGCGAAGATTTCCAGCGTGTGCCGGGGCATGCACACTTCCATGTCGGTCTCCGGCCGCCGGTTGTAGTCGATGCGGTACTGGGTCTCGTCGACCTGGGACTCGCGGCTGCGGTTGCTGATCCCAGCCTCGTAGTCGATCAGCGCTTCGGTGCGCAGGAGGTCGGGGATGCCGGCGGGGACATAGCGGATCTTCGTGCCGGCGGCCTCGGCGTGCCATTTGGCCAGCAGCGTCAGGTCGAAGGCGCCGTGGCCTTCCTCGATCTCGAAGCTCTGGCGCAGCTCGCCGGTCAGGCCCTCGTCCTGGCTCAGCCCGAGCAGCCAGTCGAGCGAGACGCGGTGCTCGGCGGCGATGTTGAGCAGCGTCTCGGCGCGCGGCAGCCGCGTCGTCGTCCCCGACAGGAGCTGCGACAGCGCCGAGCGGTCGATGCCGACGGCGGCGGCGAAGGCCGACTGGTTCCGGCCGCTGCGGGTGACCAGCAGCCTCAGCCGCTCGCGGAAGACCGCCGACAGGTCGCGCTTGTCCATCCTCTTGTCTCCAGACAGCGGTGCGTTGTTCACAATTCATAACATATGGGGATATCTGTGCGCATCGTCATCATTTCATGCGCATTGTCGCATTGCGAAACCCAGTCCCTCCTGACAGCATGGTGTCAGGAGCAGCGGGAATTCGGGGAATCAGGTGCAAGCGAAAGATGCCGGCAGGCGTGGCCGGAACCGGATGCAGATCGAATGGCCGACGGTGGCGCTGGCAGCGGGCTGCTACGCCGCATGGTTCGGAGCGGGCCTCTTCCTCTGGCCCGCCTATCCGGTCCTCGCATTGGCGATCATGGCCGTGACGGTCGCCCTGCAATCGTCGCTGATCCATGAAGTGCTGCACGGCCATCCGACGCGCAACGCGGCCGTCAACGAGGCTTTCGTCTTCTTCTCGCTCGGGCTGGTCTGGCCCTATCGGCGGTTCAAGACGCTGCACCTGCGCCACCACGCCGACGAGCGGCTGACCGACCCGTTCGACGATCCCGAGAGCTATTACCGGGCGCTGTGGCAGCACGAGGAACTGCCGGGCTATCTCAAGGTCCTGCTCAAGGCGAACAACACCATGGTCGGGCGCTTCGTACTCGGCCCGTGGCTGTCGAGCATCGGCTTCGTCATCGGTGACTTCCGCGCCATCGCGGCGGGCGACCGGGCCATCCGCACCGCCTGGCTCCTGCACGCCCTCGGTGTTGCCGGAACCAGCGCCGTGATCGTCTACGGCTTCGGCATGCCGCTCTGGCTCTACCTTCTGGTTCCGGCCTGGCTCGGCCAGTCGCTGATCTCGATCCGCACATTCGCCGAGCACCAGTGGTCGGAACACCCGGACGGACGCACCATCATCGTCGAGCGCTCGCCGCTGTCGTTCCTGTTCCTCAACAACAATCTGCACCTCGTTCATCACAAGCTGCCGAACGTCGCCTGGTACAAGCTGCCGGCGCTGTTCCGCGCCGACCGCGAGGGCTGGATCGCCCGCAACAAGGGCTATTTCTATCCGAACTATCTTGCGCTCCTGCGCGACTACGCCTTCCGCGCCAAGGAGCCGGTGGTCCACCCCGTTCTGCGGCGCACGCCGGAGCCCGGCCGCGCCTTCAGGCCGCGGGTGAGGGCGCGCAGCGTCCATGGGGCAGGTACCGCGCCGGTGCCGGCCGAGCCGCCGAAGGAATAGCGGGCTTGACCTCGCTCCCGATCGAGAGCGACGTGGCGGCATGACCGCCTTCGTCGCCGCGCTGCCCATGTACGACTGGCCGGAGATCCGCGCCGAGACCGACGCGCTGTGGGCTGGCCTGCGCGACCGGCTGCGCGCAGCCGGCGTCGAAGCGCCGGAGACGCTGGCGCGACGCAACGCCGAGCTGC
Source organism: uncultured Mesorhizobium sp. (assembly GCA_937958475.1). Classification (GTDB taxonomy): domain Bacteria; phylum Pseudomonadota; class Alphaproteobacteria; order Rhizobiales; family Rhizobiaceae; genus DUSC01. The sequence continues at coordinate 7,703 of CALFXR010000070.1, forward strand.
CGGCCGTGCCGGGCGGCATCCGCGACGGCGCCGGCGTCGTGATCGCGCCCGATCCGGCGACGCTGCCGCCGGACGATCTGGACTTTGCCGCGCTCTGGCGCCATCCGCGCCTGCTCCTGGGGCAGACCTGCTGGGGACCGATGGAGCTGGGGCTTTCGGCCTTCGTCGAGGTCGTCGGCCAGCCGAGCTATGACGGCATCGAGGGCGGGGAGGGGGCGCTCTATTCGAGCGCCATCGTCATGCGGGACGTCGTTGATCACGGCCAAGAAGGTCGGCGTTCCTTCGCGCCCCCCTCTGTCCCGCCGGACATCTCCCCCACAGGGGGCGCCTTAGAACACGGACGGAAGCGACATTTCTCTTCCCCCGCCGACGGCCGCGCGGTGCTCCCGCTCGAACGCCTGCGCGGTGCCCGTTTCGCCTTCAACGGTCCGGACTCCATGTCGGGCCTGATCGCGCTTTCGCGCGATCTGGAGGCGGCGGGCGAGGGGATCGGCATCTTTTCGCAGCGCATCGAGACCGGAGCGCACCGCGCCTCGCTGCGCGCGGTGGCGGCGGGCGAGGCGGACGTCGCGGCGATCGACTGCCGCAGCTGGATGCTGGCGCGGCGCTTCGAGCCGGCCGCCCGTGCGCTCGAGGTCGTCGGCTGGACGGCGCGGCGGAAGGGGCTGCCCTACATCACGGCCAGGGCGACGCCGCCCGCGACCGTCGCCGTCCTACGCGAGATTCTCCGCGCACTGTAGTCGGGACGGTCGGGCGCGTTGCTCGTTCCGGCCTCTGCCGGGGCTCCTCGCCGGCGTGGCCGCTCAGTCGGCGAGAAGCCTCGCGTCGAGCGGATAGGCCGACAGCTGCTCGTTGCCGGTTGCGGTGATCAGCACCTGCTCCTCGATCTTGACGCCCTCGTGCCCGCCGAGCCGGCCGATATAGCTCTCGACGCACAGAACCATGCCGGGTTCGAGCACGCCGTCGGGCGTCTCGTCGGTCCAGTCCGGGGCGTGCGGCAGGGTCGGGTATTCGTCGGCGAGGCCGACGCCGTGGTAGAGCACGCCGTAGCGGGTCGGAAAGCAGTCGCCGGGCGGCACGACGGAACGGTCGACCAGCTCGCGGAAGGTGGTCCCCGGCTGCATCAGTTCCCTGTTGTGGGCGATCTGGTCGGCGGCGGTGCGGTAGAGATCGCGCTGGTCGTTGCTCGGCCGTCCGTCGCCGGCGAGCCAGGTGCGCGAGATGTCGGCGCAGTAGCCGTAGGGACCGATCAGGTCGGTGTCGAAGGCGACGAGGTCGCCCGCCTCGATGATGCGCGACGAGCACTCCTGGAACCAGGGGTTGGTGCGCGGACCGGAAGCGAGCAGGCGGGTTTCGATCCACTCGCCGCCGCGGGCGATGTTGCCGCGGTGGAGTTCGGCCCACAGCTCGTTCTCGGAAATGCCGGGCGCGAGCTTGGCCTCCATCTCGGCCATCGCCGCCTCGCAGGAGACGATCGCCCGGCGCATGCACAAGATCTCGTCGGGCGACTTGATGGCGCGGGCGAGTTCCATCACCTCCTCGCCGTTGAAGATCTCGATGCCGCGCCGCGCCAGCTCGGCGACGCCTTCGTGGTTGAGGCGGTCGACGGCGATGCGCCGGCTGCCGCGTCCGCACTCGCGGACGATGTCCTCGACGCCGTCGCCCCAGATGCGCACCTTCGCCGCGGTGAGTTCGGCGCTGTAGAGGAACAGCCACGGCACCGCCGGGCGGACCTCGTCGACGACGCCGGAATGGTCGGACAGGTGCTCGCAGGAAAAATAGTCGAACAGCACCACCGGCCCGTCGGCCGAGACGAAGCAGTAGCGGATCGGATTGTGCGCGATCCACAGCTGCATGTTGGTGGTGTCGGTGGCGTAGCGGATGTTGACCGGGTCGTAGAGCAGCACCCCGCCATAGTCGAGCCGGCGCAGCTGCGCGCGGATGCGCTCCAGCCGCCAGCGGCGCATGGCCGTCAGGTCGGGATCGGCGATGCCGGCGCTCCGCCACTCGGCTTCCGCGACGGCGCCGTAGCCGAGCACGTGCTGGTTGAGCGCGGCGGCCTTGCCGCGCGATGCCTTGCGCAGTTCCTCCACCGATGCGCCCTCGCTCGGCTCGAAGGGAAGGATCTTGCGGCGATGGTGGCCGAAGCCGCCGGTGGAACCCGTGTTATCCATTGCTCTTCTTCGCGCTCCGTCGCGATCGTCTCTGCTTGGGCTTTTCGGCCGCAACCGGCTCCTGAACCGGCTCGGGGGCTGTCGCCGGCGTGTCGCCGCGCAGGCGGATGCGCAACGAGCCGCCCTCGGGGTGGTCGATCTCGAACGCGTTGGTCTTGCGCACGAGGTCGCTCAGCTTGCGGAAGCCGAAGGTGCGCGAATCGAAGTCGGGCGCCAGGT
>CALFXR010000071.1 GCA_937958475.1 uncultured Mesorhizobium sp.
TCTACCGCTTCGCCGCGCTCTGCCTCTACGCGGCCGAGCGCAGGGCGGACCGGCCGGCCGACACGGCCCGCGCACAGGGCTGAGGGCGGCCGCTCAGCGCGTGCGGACCAGCGCGTCGAGGATGACGACGCCCTCGCCTTCCGCGCCGACCAGGATCGGGTTGATCTCGGCCTCGCCGACGCGGTCGCACAGCGCGAGGCGCGAGAAGGCGGAGACGGCCCCGGCGAGCGCGGCGAGATCGCCGCGCGGACGCCCGCGGAAGCCGCGCAGCATCGCCATGCCCCTGATCTCGTCGAGCATTCCGGCGGCCTCCGCGGCCGAGACCGGCGCGGCGCGGACGGCGGCGTCGCGGTAGATCTCGGTCATGACGCCGCCCATGGCGACGGTGACCACCGGGCCGACGAGGGGATCGCGGGTCAGGCCGACCAGGACCTCGCCGAGGCCGCGGCGCATCTCCTGGACGAGCACGCCGTCGAGGCGGTATCCGGGACTGTAGGCTTCCGCCGATCGGCGCATCGCGGCGATCCTCGCCACCAGTTCGTCGCGGCCGGCCACGCCGAGCGCGATGGCGCCGGCGTCGGTCTTATGCGGCAGGTCGGCGGAGACCAGCTTCGCCACGACGGGATAGGGGAACGGCAGGTCGGCGGGGACATCCTCGTCCGCACCGAGGACGACCTGGCGCGGGCGGGCCAGCCCGAGGGCCTCGAAGACGGCACCGGAGCGAACCTCGTCCAGCGTCCCGGCGGGTGCGCCGGCGAGCAGCTCGGCGGCAGCTTCGGGCAGGGCGAAACCTGCATCGTCGCGCCGGCGCCGCGGGGCCATGAACAGCGACAGCGCCTCGGCGCAGGTCTCGACGGTGCGGAACGCGGGCACGCCGCCGGTCTCGAGCATGGCCAGGCTGGCGGGTGCCTCGGGCAGCACGAAGGCCATGATCGGCGCGCGGCCGGCGACGCCTTCGGCGGCGACGTCGACGATCGGGCGGACCGCCTTCTCCGCGTCGAACTGCGCCGACGAGCCGATGACGACGAGGAGCAGGCCGGTCGCCGGATCGTCGGCGAGCGTCGAGACCACCTCGCGCATGGTCTCGTATTTCGTGCCGGCAAGCGTCACGTCGACGAGCTTGCCGTGGCCGAGCGGGATGTCCTGCGCCTCGAGCTTGCGCCGCGCCGCGCCGCTGCAACCGGCGATGGCGACGCCGCGCAGGCTGATCTGGTCGACGACCATGGCGCCGCCGCCGCCGGTCGTGGTGACCACGGTGACGCTCTTCGGCCGGCCGGTGCCGGCGCGACGGCGCGCCAGGATGCGCGGCGCCTCCATCAGCGTCTCGAAGTTCCCGACCTGGCCGATGCCGATCTGGCGCAGGAACGCCGACACGGCCTCGCGCGAGCCGGTCAGCGCGCCCGTATGGGTCACCGACAGCGCCTGCCCTTCGTCGGACTGGCCGATCATGTAGGCGGTGATCGCCTTGCCGGCGTCGGCGGCGGCACAGGCGAAGCGGGCCAGCGCCTCAGGGTTGCGGATGGTCTCGAGGAACAGCGCGAAGCCGTCCGTGTCCGGATCGTCGAGCAGGAGGCTGCCGAGCTCGCCGATGCCGGCGGAAGCCTCGTTGCCGACCGAGATCAGCGTGGAGAAGTCGATGCCGCGCGCCTGGCCGCGCGAGAACAGCGTGCCGATGACGTTGCCGCTCTGCGACAGCACCGCGATGCGCCCGACGCCGAGCCGCTCGGCGCGGAACGCCGCGTTGGTGGTGCAGGCGAAGCCGGAGCGGGTCGCGACGACGCCGGTCGAGTTCGGTCCGATCAGGAGGATGCCGGCCTCGCGCGCGATCCGGGTCAGCCGCGCCTGCCGCTCGCGGCCCTCGGGACCGGCCTCGGCGAAACCGTCGGCGAGCATCGACACGACGCGCACGCCGGCGGCGGCGCATTCGGCGAGGCTGTCGATCGCGGCATCGGTGTCGAGCAGGATGTAGGCGTGGTCGACCCTTTCGGGGATCGCCCCGACGCTCGCCCATGCGCGCAGGCCCATCACCTCGGCGCGGGTCGGATTGACCGGGTGGATGCGTCCGGCGAAGCCGTGGCGGAGAAGGAAGGCGAGCGGTCGCGCGGTCAGCTTCGCGGCCGAGGCGGACGCGCCGACGAGCGCGACGCTTTCGGGCGCGATCAGCGCCTGGAGGAGGGATCGGTCACGTGTCATCGGCAGTCCGGCCCGTCCCTGGCTAGCCCTTGGCGCCCTGCGCGAAGCGGCGGTCGAAGATGCCCTCCGCGATGCGGTTCTTCAGGATCTCGACGGAACCTCCGGCGATCATCCATCCGCGCGTGCGCCGCAAGCAGTACTGCACCGTGCTCTCCTCGGAAAAGCCCAGCCCGCCCATCACCTGCAGCGCCTCGTTGGCGGCGAAGTAGCCGGCCTCGTTGCAGGCGAGCTTCGCCATGGCGGTGTCCTGCGCCGAGGGCAGGCCGTCGCCGGCGTTGACCGCGGCGCGCATCAGCAGCAGCTGCGCGCTCTCGAGGCGTACCGCCATCTCGGCGAATTTCCATTGCAGGCCCTGGAACTCGCAGAGCGGGCGGCCGAACTGTCTGCGGGTCGACGCATGATCGCGCGCGACGTTGAAGGCATGGCGGCCGACCGCCACGGCGCGCGCCGAATTGCCGAGCCGCTCGACGTTGAAGCCGGCGATCTGCCGCTTGAATCCGCCGCGGCCGAGCAGGACGTTCTCGCGCGGGACGCGACAGTCGTCGAAGAACAGCGGCGACCATTCCTCGCCGTTCATGAAACGGGACGACTTGCCGATGGTGAAGCCGGGCGTTCCCCTCTCCACCAGGATCGAGCCGATGCCGTCCAGCCCCGGCCCGAAACGGACGTAGACGAGGAAGACCTCGGCCTCGCTGGAGTGGGTGCCGAAGATCTTCGAGCCGTTGATGACGAAGTGGTCGCCGTCCTCGACCGCGGTCGTCGCCAGTTCGGTGACGGCCGATCCGGCGTCCGGTTCGGTCATGCCGAGGGAAATCACCCGCCGGCCGGCGAGCAGGTCGGGCAGGTAGCGCGCCTTCTGCCGCTCGTCGGCGAATTCGGTGAAGGTGCGGATCGGGCCGAAATTGCCGGCCTGGACGACGTCGCCGCTGCGCGGGCACTGCTCGGCGACGGCCTGGATGGCGAGGATCGCGTCGACCAGGCTGCCGCCGATGCCGCCGTCCTTTTGCGGCACCGTGATGCCGAGCAGGCCGAATTCGGCGCATTTGCGCGCGACGTCCCAGGGAAACTCGTGCGAGCGGGCTCTTTCGGCGGCGCCTCCCGCCAGTTCGTTCCGCGCGAACCTGCTGACCGAATCGTAGAACAGCTGCTGCTCTTCGGTGAGTCTGAAATCCATGTCCTGCCCGTCCACATGCATTGAGCATACGCACATTAGCCTAATACAGGCGTAGGAAAACTGGACTTGAAGTCAGGGTAGGCTAATCTCCGGTTATGGATGATACGCGTCGCGACCTGCCGCTGAACCAGCTTCGGACATTCTCGATCACCGCCCGGCACAGCACGCTGACGGCCGCCGCGCAGCATCTGGGCGTGAGCCAGGTCGCCGTCAGCCGCCAGATCAAGGCGCTCGAGGCGTTCCTCGGCGTCAAGCTGTTCGAGCGCGGCCCGCGTTCGGTGCGGCTGACCGACGCCGGGCGGCTGTTCGGCCACGAGGTCGCCGAGGCGTTCGACAAGCTGGACGACGCGACGCACCGCTTCCTCTCGGAGGAGGGGGCCAAGACGATCAACCTGCGCATCTATCCGACGCTCGCCCATCACTGGCTGCTGCCGCGGCTCTCCGGTTTCCTACGAGCGCATCCCGACTGGCGCATTCACCTGGACACGGCGGTCAAGCCGCTCGACTTCCGCAATACCGAACTCGACGTCGCCGTCCAGCTCGGCCATGGCGACTGGAGCAATGCCCGGTCGCGCAAGCTGTTCGACGAGGTGATCGACGTCGTCTGCAGCCCGACCTATGCGGAGGGGATGGCCGAGGCGGTCGCCGGCAGGATCCTCGCCGGCGCCGACCTGCTCCATGCAAAGTACCGGCGACGCGTCTGGGAGATCTGGGCGGAGGCAGCGGGCGTCGCAATCGACCGCAACCGCGGCCTGGAGTTCGATTCCTCCCTGCTCGCCTACAATGCGGCGGAACGCGGCTACGGCCTCGCCATCGGCCAGGTCGACCTCCTCGAGCGCGAACTCGCCGACGGCAGGCTGGTGCGTCCGTTCGACAGCCCGGTCAGGACCGGTGCCGCCTTCTACGTGGTCTGGCCGACGATGAAGTCGGTCCCGCCCCAGGTGCGCCAGTTCATCGACTGGCTGGCGGCGGCGTGCGGGGAATGAACGCCTGGCTTCCCGCCCGAAGGAGCATTGCCGCCGAATGGGGTTGTCGCGAACCTACCTGTCGTATGGCGCGATCGGCGGACGGCCTGCGGCGAGGCTGTCCGACGCCGGATCCTCGAGGAGCCTGGCCACCAGAACCAGGCCGCCGGCGAGATAGACCAGGGCGCCGACCAGCAGCATGACGACGCCGCCGATCTGCTGGTCCTGTCCCGCGTCCAGCACCGTGCCGAAGCAGGTGACCTCTCCGATGCCGTAGAGGGGGCGCGGGCTCAGCGCCAGCAACGCGCCGAGCAGCGTCATGTGGATCGATGTCAGCAGGAGCGAACCGGCGCCTGTCAGGGCGTGCACGCGCTTGCCCGGCGCGGCGAAGCTCGTCGACCAGAGGAAGACGCCGGCGGCGAGGAACGTCGCCTGCTCGATGACCGTGACGGACGGCGAGGCTTCGGCGGCGGCCCGCATCGCCGGCGCGTGCCAGCCCCAGACGACGACGAGTTCGACGACCGAGGCCAGCGCCGGCATCGCCGCCGGCATCGCCGGCCCGGGCCGCCAGCGTTCCGGCATGCCCAGGGCGATGAGGGGTGCGGCGAGCGCCACCACGCCCATATGCGCGACCATTCCCGCCGAAAACGATTCCCGCCACGCGCCGAGAAGCGGGCCGAGCCAGATGAGCGCCAGCAGACCGACACCGGCCGGCAGTGCGAGGCGCGTCACCGCAGGCATCCGGTGACGAAGAGCGCGGGAAGCGCCGTGAAGACGATGGCGACGAAGCTCAGCCCCGAGAGCAGCAGCGTTGCATAGCCCTGGAACAGCAGGCGGTCCCGTCTCGTCGGGTCGTCGTGGGGCGGGTCGTCCGTGCCGAAGCCCCACTGGCGCCAGGCAAGCATCGCCGACATCACGATCACCGCCAGCGCCAGGACGGTGACGAGCCCGATGGCGATCCGCAGATTGTCGAAGTCCATCCCGAGGAAGCCGGGCTTCTCGCAGAAGACCGCCGCGCCGACGTAACAGATCAGGAAATGCAGCGCCCATACCACGGGGGCGGTGAACAGCGTCCACAGCGTTTCGACTTCCTTCGGCAGGAGGTGCCGCATCACAGCGCCTCCGGGAACAGGCCGATGACGCCGAAGGTGACGACGGCGGTCACCAGCATGAAGTGCCAGTAGAGCGCCACATTGTGCAGTTCCATGTCGTAGCGCGGCGTGAGGCGGCCCGCGAGGCTGCGGGCGAGGCAGTAGAGCTGCATCAGGACGCCGACGGCGCCGTGCACCGCCGCCCAGATCGCCAGGATCCAGACGATCGCCGGGTAGACATGGGCGGTTGGGTCCAGGCCGGTGGTCCATGGACCGGCAAGCGCGGCGGCGCAGCCCGCGATCGAGAGGAGCGCGCCGGCGACCAGCAGAACGCGCGCCGCGGTCACGCCGCCGCGCCGGTTGACCTCGCGCGCGCCCAGCGTCGCCGCCCACGCCGCGGCGAACAGCGCCAGGGCCGCCATCGGCCAGAAGACGCCCGGCCCGGCCACGCCTCCGGTGAAGTCGTCGTGGATCGTCCAGAAGAAGAAGTAGCCGAACACCAGGCTGGCGAAGGCCGTGCCGTCGCCGGTCATGGTGATGAACATCGCCCACCAGCCGGCCGACTTCACTCCGGACGTGTAGAGCGGAAGACTGACCCCGCGGCCGATGTCCTTCTCCTCCTTCTCCGGGATCGCGCCGGTTCCGGTCCACAGCCACCAGATGACCGCGGCGACGAAGGCGACGCCGGCGATGAGGGCGACGATCCACCACTTGAACGTCAACGCCACGAACACCGTGCCCAGCGTCGCCGCGCTGGCGATCGTCAGGTACGAGGTGCCGCCGACGCGCAGGACCTGCTCCGGCTCGGCGTCGAGCACCGACGTGACCAGCGTCTCGCGATATCCTTCCTCGGCGTGGGGAAGGTACCATTCGCCGGCGTGAATCGACTTCGCCAGGTCCTTCTGGTCCCACAGCGGATACCGGCTCTCGATGCGGGGGATGGAGCGCATGCCCCAGAGTTCTTCGGGCTGGCCGATCCATTCCAGGGTTCCGGCATTCCAGGGATTCGGCTTGCCGCGCGGATGCCTGCGCCGATGCAGCGTCACGTCGACGACCACCGCGAACATGCCGATGCCGAGCACGACCGCGCCCATGGTGGAGATCAGGTTCAGCCAGTCCCAGCCGATGTCGGCCGGATAGGTGTAGACGCGCCGCGGCATGCCGCGCAGGCCGGTCAGGTGCATGGGGAAGAAGGTGATGTTGAAGCCGGCGAACATGAACCAGAAGGCCAGCCGGCCGACGCGGTCCGACATCTTCTTCCCGTCGATCAGCGGGTAATAGTAGTAGAGGCCGGCGAAGACCGGGAACAGCATGCCGCCGATCAGCACGTAGTGCAGGTGCGCGACGACGAAATAGCTGTCGTGCGCCTGCCAGTCGAACGGCACCAGCGCCACCATCACGCCGGTCAGCCCGCCCATCACGAAGATCGCCAGGCCGCCCATGGCGAACAGCATCGGCGTCGAGAAGATCACCCGCCCCGCCAGCATGGTGGCGATGAAGACGAAGATCTGCACGCCGGTGGGGATGGCGACGGCCCCCGAGGCCGCGGAGAAGAAGGCGAGCGAGATCTGCGGCAGGCCGGTGGCGAACATGTGGTGGACCCACAGGCCGAACGAAAGGAAGCCGGTGCCGACCGCCGCCAGGACGATCCACGAGTAGCCGACGATCGGCCGGCCGGCGAAGGTCGGGATGATCATCGCCAGCAGCGCGATGGCCGGCAGGAAGATGATGTAGACCTCCGGGTGCCCGAAGATCCAGAAGAGGTGCTGCCACAGCAGCGGGTCGCCGCCGCGCTGCGGATCGAAGAACGGCCAGTCGAACATGCGCTGCATCTCGAACAGCAGGTCGCCGGCGATCAGCGGCGGGAAGGCGAACAGGATCATGCCGGCGACGATCAGCAGGTACCAGGCGAACAGCGGCATCAGGTTGACGCGCATGCCCGGCGCGCGGCACTTCATGATGCCGACGATGAGCTCGACCGCGGCGGCGAGCGACGCGACCTCGATGAAGGACAGGCCGAGCAGCCAGATGTCGGCGCCGATGCCCGCCTGCTCGCTGGTCGCCAGCGGCGGATACATGAACCATCCGGCATTGGGCGCGGCGCCGAAGAAGATCGAGCCGCAGACGAAGGTGCCGCCGATCAGGAAGCTCCAGAAGCCGAAGGCGCCGAGCCGGGGGAACGGCAGGTCGCGCGCACCCAGCATCGGCGGCAGGAGGAAGATCGCCACGGCCTCGAAGATCGGCACGGCGAAGAGGAACATCATCACCGTGCCGTGCAGCGTATAGACCTGGTTGTAGGTCTCGGCGGAGAGCAGATCGTTCTCCGGAACCGCGAGCTGCGCACGGATCAGCAGGCCGAGCAGGCCGGCGAACAGCATGAAGGCGAAGGCCGCCGAGCCGTACCACAGGCCGACCTGCATGTTGTTGACCGAGGTCCAGTAGCGCCAGCCGCCCGGATTGGCCCAGACCGCGCGAAGCCGGGCCTCCTCGGCGGCCTTGTCCCGGTCCGGCTTCGGCCGATCGCTCATTGCAGCCCCTTCAACCAGGTGGAGATCTCGGCGAGGTCTTCGGCGGAGAGGCCGGGATAGGCCGGCATCAGGCTTCCGCCCTTGATCGATGCGGAATGGGCGATGAAGCGTTCGAGCGCGTCGGCGTCGTTCTCCATCAGGCCCGCACCGATGGTGAGGCGCGACCCGACATGGGAAAGGTCGGGACCCGACGTTCCCTGCGCCTGCGTTCCGTCGACGCGATGGCAGCCGCCGCACTTCTCCCGCAGGAACAGCCCGCGCCCGTTCGAGGCGACGCCGACGCCGGCCGACGGTCGGCCGCGCGCGTCGAGCCATGCCTCGAAGTCGGCCGGCTCCATCGCGATCGCCGGAAAGGCCATCAACGCATGCGACGTGCCGCAGAATTCTGCGCACTGTCCGCGGTAGGTCCCCGGGCGCGTCGCCCGCAGCGACAGCCGGTTCACGCGGCCGGGAACGAGGTCCATCTTGCCGCCCAGCGCAGGAATCCAGAACGAATGGATCATGTCGCTGCTCGCCAGGGAGAACTCGACGCGCTCGCCGACGGGCAGCCTGACCTCGTTGGCCGAAATCACGCGCGTGCCGTCGGGCCTGTGATAGACGACATGCCACCAGAACTGGGCACCCGTGACCTCGATCCGCAGGCGCGCCTGCTCGGCGGCGGCGAAGGGACGCAATGACGGCATCAGCCACAGCGCATAGCCGAGAAGGGCCGCGAGCACGCTGACCGGGAAGACGACGCCGGCCCAGACTATGAGCCTGGCCGCGGCCTTCTCGGACACGGTCCGGCGCTTCCAGCGCGACGCATAGAGCGACAGCGCGACGACTCCCGACCAGACGACGGCGCCGCCGATCGTCATCGCCCAGAAGAGCGTCGCCACCTGGCCCGCTTCTTCTCCGGCAGGGTCGAGGGCGGACTGGATTCCGCTGCAGGAGGCGAGAAGGGGCGACAAGGCCGCCAGCGAGACGGCACGGACCGGCCCGGCGCACCATGCGTCGGCCGGGTCGAGGCAATCAGGGCTTTGTTTCGACTCTCTGCGGATGCGCGTCTCCCCCGATCGGCGCGCCCAGGCGCCTCTCCGTCGCCGGGAAATGCCGCATCGCGAATATGGTTCCAGGCCAGCTTGTGCCGCGCACCGTGCACATTCCGGGATTTTCACGCGGAACGCGGACCCGCAGACCGGCGTTGCGGAAGGTCGCGGCACCCCGGCGACATCTCCCCGGCGACCGCCGCAGGCGACGGGGTGCCGGGCGCGGAGGTCGACATGTCCGGCGAAAGCCGGCCGGCAGAGGAGCGCGGATCATTGGCAACCGACGGGAAGGTTACCGGCTATTCGCGGATGCAGGTGACGCTGCACTGGATGGTGGTGGTGCTGGTGGCGTTCCAGTTCCTGGCGCATGACGGCATCGAGGATACGTGGCGGGCATTCGTGCGCGGCGAGGAGGCGCCCATCGGCAGGGCGACGCTGACCGCCATGCATTGGGCGACCGGCATCCTCGTGCTGCTTCTCGCGCTCCTTCGCATCTGCCTGCGCCTGGGGCGGGGCGCGCCTTCCCCGCCAGCCGACGAGCCGCGGCTGCTTCAGATGGCGGCGGAGGCGGTGCACGGATCGATCTATGTGTTGCTGCTGTTGCTGCCGGTCACGGGCGCCGTCGCCTGGTTCCTCGGCGTACGGGCGGCCGCAGACGTCCACGCACTTCTCACCAACCTGCTTCTCGCCGCGATCGTCCTTCACGTCGCCGGTGCGCTGTTCCAGCATTTCGTGCGCCGGTCGCAGGTGCTGATGCGCATGTTCCGCCCGCAGCGTCCCTGAGGACGATCATGATCGCCGGGTCTTGGTCGCCCCTCGGCCGGGGAGTTGCGGACGCCCCGGGGCGGGCGCGGCCGGATCGGCTCGACCGTGAGACGGTTCGTCATCGCTCCGGCCGGTGCCCGTCTTTTTTCGCGTTGGCCGGACAGTGCGATGCGGTATACAACCTGTGCAGAAGAAGAAGTGCACCCCCCATGCCGAGCACGCACGACCTGATCGCCGCCATCTATGCTGCGACCCTGTCGCCCGACGATTTCACCAGGACGTTCGACAGGCTCGATTCCCTGCTCTTCCTGGGAGAAGACCGCCCCGCCGACGAGCGTGAGGGCGAGAGCCGGCTCTGCGAGACCGCGCTGTCCCATATCGCGATGGCACGAAGCATCCAGGAACGCATCGGACGTGCCCGGACATACGAGCAGAAGCTGACGTCCATCCTGGAGTCGGTGCCGAACCCCTCCTACGTCATCACGCGGTCCGAGTCCGTTCTTGCCGCCAACGGCGTGGCGCGGGCGAAGTACGGGCCGACGCCCGCGACGCTGAAGGATCTTGCCGCCGTCGACGACGTCCACAGGCAGGTGCGCGACTTCCTGAGGAAAGGCGAGGTCAGCAGGCCGCTCGCCGTTTCCGGCCATGGCGACCGGCCCCGGAAGTCGCAGACCAGCGTCCTGGTGAACAGGATCGACGCGAGCCTCACCGGGGCACCCGAGAGTCTCTTCCTGCTTTCCATCGTCGACATCGGCTTCGATGGCGAGACGACGGAGCTTTTTCGCGCAACCTATGGCCTCACCCAGGCGGAGACGGAGGTGGCCGTGCTGCTCGCGAGTGGGCTGCGCCTGTCCGACATCGCCGCCGAAAGGCGCGTCTCGCTGGAGACGGTGAGGACGCAGATCAAGGTCATCAAGGCCAAGACCTCGGCGCGCGACCTGCCCGGACTGGTGCGGCTGCTCTGCGGCTTCACCGCCAGCGTGCTGGGGCCGGGCGGCGGCGAGGAAGCGGCGGCGGCGACGGGCCGGACGACGCCGCTGAAGGCGCGCCGGCAGATCGCCCTGCGCGACGGCAGGAAGCTGGACTACCTCGAGCAGGGCGCGCGGGATGGCCTGCCCGTCATCCTGCTCCACAATCTACCCTACGGCGCGGAGCTCCCGGCGGCGGCGATCAGGCAGGCGCACGCCGACAATCTGCGGATCGTCGCACCGTTTCGTCCGGGCTTCGGCAATTCGGATCCCATCGCCGGCATCGACGGCGACACGCTGCTGACCGCGGTCGCGGGCGACATTCGCGAACTGATGCAACGCCTGGGCATGGAGAGGGCGGCGGTCGTCAGCCATTCTTCCGGCGCAGCCTTCGCGCTGCGCTTTGCGAGGCTTTTCCCCGACGCCGTGTCGCGCCTCATCGGCGTCTCGCGCGCGCCGATCTGGCGTGACGAATGGATGGCCCAGACGCCCGCCAGGCAGCGCTTCATGCTACGGCTGGCCAAACACAGCCCGCAGCTCCTGCCGGTCGTCTCGTGGGCGATGGTGTCGTGCATGGAGAGCCGCTACGCCAGCGAGTTCGTCACCTACAACTGCAAGGACGGCAAGGCCGACAGCGCGGCTCTGCAGCAGAACCCGGAAATCATCGGCCTGATCGCCAACGGCTCGGTCGACGCGCTGCGCAACGGCGTCGACTGCGTCGGACGCGAATGCCGCATCCTGCTCGACGATTTCTCCGCGGAGGCGCGGGAAAGCCCGCACAAGTTCCACATCCTCCACGGCAGCGACGACAGCATCATCCACATCTCCCAGAGCTACGCCTTCGCCGAAGCGGTGCCGGGAACGCAGATCGAGGCGGTCGAGGGAGCAGGCCAGCTGCTCTTCTACAGCCACTGGCAACATGTGCTGGCGGCCATCAAGCGCGGCAACGCTTCGGCCGCCGCGAAATCCGCCCGGCCCGAGGCGCCGTCTCCCTAGAGCATTTCCGGCGGACATTGGGGCGCTCTGTTTCCCGATGGTGAGGCGATCCGCCGGGAAGGCAGTGAAGGTCGATGTGGTGCATCGACCAAGTCCGGCTGACGAAGCGGGCGCCCCGCCAGCGGGAAACCCTTCGGGCCGGACGAATTCG
>CALFXR010000072.1 GCA_937958475.1 uncultured Mesorhizobium sp.
CCGCGTCGCTCGGCGCGCAGATCAACGTGCCGAACATGCCCGGCTCGTCGCTCCGCGTGATCGGCTTCTACGCCAACAACGCGAATGCCTACTCGGTCGGCGGCCGCTGGTCGGTGCTGGCTTCGTACAACCACGTGTTCTCGCCGAAGTTGAGCGCCTCGGTCGGCGGTCAGTACATCGCCGACACGAACTACGCCGCGGCCGGCACGCCGAACACCTGGGTTGTCGAAGCTTCGCTCGTCGCGGTTCCGGTGCAGAACTTCGAGGTCCGCCTCGAGGCCAACTACACCAAGTCCACCAATACCGCTGGCTACGCCACCGGCTACCTGCGCTTCACGCGCTACTTCTAATCGACCCTTCGGTCGACGGACGCGAAACCCGGCGGGCAACCGCCGGGTTTCGTGCGTTCGGGGGAAGCCGCGGTCGCGATGTTTCGCGCACGCCGGGCAGGCCGCCGCGGCGAGACGCTCCAGCGCCGCACCGAGCCGGCACGGCGGGGAGCATGCGCCGGCCGCACGCAGCCGAGCGGATGGGTCCGGCCGCCTCAGCTCAGGCCGATCGCGTCACGGCCGGGGGCGCTATCGTCCCGCCTTGCGGTCCGCCTCGGCGAGGAAAGCCTTGATGACGTTGGGCAGGTCGCCGGTCTCGAGCAGCGGCGCGTGGCCCTGCCCGGCGACGGTGACGGCGCTGAAATCGGGATGGCGCGCGGCCATTTCGCCGAGCGTCGCGGCGGAAAACAGCGTCGAGTTCGCCCCGCGGATGGCGAGCACGGGAACCTTGCAGAGCGCGGCGAACAGCGACCACAGTTCGGGCAGGGGTTTTTCCGGATCGAGCCCCGCCAGCGTGTTGACAAGCGCCGGGTCGTAGTCGGGAACCGGCACGCCGTCCTCGTCGCGATGGATGGCGCGCACCAGCCGCTCCCAGTCGGCGTCGGCGAGCGCGGAGAACGCGGCGCCCTGCACCGCGCGCGCGATTCCCGCGGCCTCGGGGAAGGTCTTCGGCTTCGGCGCGTCGGCGAGATAGGAGCGGATCTGCACGAGGCCGGCGGTCTCGACCACCGGCCCGATGTCGTTCAGCACCGCCGCCTTCACCAGGTCCGGCCGCATCGCGGCAAGGAGATGGATGAGCACGCCGCCGCGCGAGGTGCCGATGAAGGCGGCCTCGCCGATGCCGAGCGCCGCAAGTCCGTCGATGGTGTCCTGCGTCTCGACCTTGGCGTCGTATTTTTTCCAGTCCGCGTCATGGCCGGACAGGCCGCGTCCGCGATAGTCGAAGGCGACGACCCGGCGCGGTGCATCTTCGTCGCGGCTGAGCGACAGGGCGAGTTCGTGGAAGTCGCGGGCGTTGCGCGTCAGGCCGGGCAGGCACACGACGGGCAGGCGGCCGCCGCCGCCCTCGCCGTAGACGCGCGCATGCAGCCGAAGCCCGTCCTGCGCGGCGTAGAAGAAATCGGAAAAGCCGTCCGTCGTCGTCATGTCGTGCCCCTCGGTGTGACCGGCAAGCTGCGATCTTCCGCGGTCGAGGTCTAGCGGCCGACGGGGGTGCCGTGCAAGACGCATCGCCGCACCGTCCTATGCGCCGGTACGCAACGCCGGACCGCTTCACCGCCCGTCGACGAGGTCGCCCGCGATGTCGAAGCGGCCGGTGAGCCGCATCTTGTAGACCTGGTAGTTCTCCATCACCCGCTGCACGTAGGAGCGCGTCTCGGTGTAGGGGATGCGCTCGATCCAGTCGACGACCGCGTCGAGGTCCTCGCCGCGCGGGTCGCCGTAGCGCCTGGTCCATTCGAGCGCCCGCCGCGGGCCGGCATTGTAGCCGGCGAACGCCAGCACGTAGGAGCCGTCGAAGCGCGACAGCTGCTCGGCGAGGAAGGCGGCGCCCAGCGTGGCGTTGTAGCCGGCGTCCGCGGTCAGCTTCTCGGCGGAGAAGTCGACGCCGCGCTTCCTGGCCATGTCGCGCGCCGTTCCCGGCAGCAGTTGCAGCAGGCCGCGCGCCCCGGCCCGCGACACGGCCGCGGCATTGAACTCGCTCTCCTGGCGCGCCACCGCATAGGCGAGTGCCGCGCCGGCGTCGGCCATGTCGGCGCCGTCGGGAATGGCGCCGAGCGGGTGCGCCAGCAGGCCGACGTCGACGCCGCTGCCGGCCGCGATCTTGCCGACGCGCAGGGCGAGATGATGGTCGCCGCGCGCCTGCGCCCGTGCCGCCAGCAGCGCCACTTCGCCCGGATTGCCGAGCCTTTCGGCGAGGTCGCGATAGAACAGGTCGGCGCGGGCGGTGTCGCCGGCCGCCTCCAGCCGCGCCAGCGCACGCACGGATTCGCGCCGGTTGAAGGCCAGCGCGTCGGCGCCGGTCGGATGCGGTTCGCCGATGTCGAGGGCGAACCGGCCGAGCTTCGCCGCTGCGAGCTGGCCGTAGAAGGTGGCGCCGTAGGCGGCGGCCTGCACGAAAGAGGCGGCGGCGTCGCCCGGCGCGCCCGCTTCGGCCGCCCGTCCCAGCCAGTAGTACGCGCGCGAGCGCGAGATCGGCCCTTCGGCGACGTCGACGATCCGGGCGAAGTGGCCGGCGGCCTTCGCCGCGTCGCCCAGCGCGCGCAGCGCGTACCAGCCGGCGTGGAATTCGGCGTCGGCGACCGTCACCGGGCTTCCGCCGGCCTGTCCGGCGGCCAGCGCATAGGCGGTTGCCGCATCGCCGAGGTCGAGGAGTTCGCGCGACAGCGCCCGGCGCTCCTGCCACCAGCCGTCGGGGTCGGCGACGGGTGCGTCGGCCGGCGCGGCGAGCAGCGCCGCCGCCGCCTCGCGCATCCTGCCCGCCTTGCGCAGGTACCGCGCCTCGGCGAAGGCGTGGCCGGCCGAACGCTGGTCTGCCGGCACCGCCCCGAGAAGTGCTGCGGCGTTCGCCTCGCCGCGAATCGCCGCCGCCCAGGCGCGCCACAGTTCCTGTGCCCCGGCAAGCACGGCGACCCGCCCGGCCGAGGCGATGCGCTCGTGGTGCAGCATCGTTTCCATGCGGATACGGTGGTCGGCCGGCGCGATGATGGCGCCGAATTCGCCGATCACCGCCGCTTCCGTCGCGGCCTCCAGGCGCTGCGACCGCCATGCCGCGCCGATCGCGGCGGCGGCGCGCTCCGTGTCGCCCTGTTCGCGATAGGCCCGCGCCAGCGCGATGGCGCCTTCGATCGTCAGCGTCTCGCCGTCGCCGATCGCGGCGATCACCGCCTCAGGTCCGGCCTTCTCGCGATGCAGCGCGCGTTCCAGGTTGCGGCGCAGCGCCACCTGTCCGGGCCACCCGGCGAGCGCTTGTGCCGCCTCGGCGATCTCGGCGGCCGAGATCCCGCGTCCGCCGTCGATGGCGATCGCCCAGGCGAGGATGTTCCGGTCGAGCGTGTCGGCGGCAAGTCCGTCGCGCACGGCGCGCGCCCGTGCCACGTCGCCGGCGGCGAGCGCGTCGAGACCTTCGCGGAGCGCGGCGAGGTCGTCGACCGTCGCGCCGCCGAAGCCGCGCGGCTCGCCGGCGATCGCCGCCGTCGTCGTCGCGTCGAGCGGGCGGGCGCCGCCGTCGCCCGCGGCGACATGCCAGACGATCGGCAGGATCGCGGCGAGGCCGCCGGCGGCGGCCGCGCGGGCGAGCCAGGTCGTGCGTCTCGATCCGCTCATGCCTCTCCTTTGCTTCGTCCGCTGCGGCCCTCGATCGGGATCAGGCTACGCCCGGCCGGTGAAGGCATCGTTAGCGAAAGGTTGACGCCGGAAACGCCGCCGTCCGCCCGTTGGTCCTGCACCGCCGCGGTGTCAGGACTATGGTGCGCGGCGCGTTTTTCCGCTAGAAGCCCGCCAGTTGCCCGTAACCAGGGGTTCCAGGAGTTTTTTCGCATGTTCAGAGGCTCGTTGACCGCGCTCGTCACACCGTTCCGCAAGGACGGGAGCCTCGACGAGAAAGCCTTCCGCGACCTCGTCGAATGGCAGATCGCCGAGGGCACCAACGGCCTCGTCCCGGTCGGCACCACGGGCGAGTCGCCGACGCTGAGCCATGACGAGCACCGCGAGGTCGTGCGCATCTGCGTCGAGGTGGCGAAGGGCCGCGTGCCCGTCGTCGCCGGCGCCGGTTCCAACAACACCGTCGAGGCGGTCGGCCTGGTCAAGTTCGCCGAGGAGGTCGGCGCCGACGCCGCGCTCGTCGTCACGCCCTATTACAACAAGCCGACCCAGCGCGGCCTCTACGCCCACTTCGCCGCGGTGGCGCAGGCGACGAAGCTGCCGATCATCATCTACAACATCCCGCCGCGCTCGGTCATCGACATGATGCCGGACACGATGGGCCGCCTCGCGCACGACTTCGCCAACATCGTCGGCGTCAAGGACGCCACCGGCAAGGTCGAGCGCGTCTCGGAACAGCGCCTGACCTGCGGCAAGGATTTCATCCAGCTTTCCGGCGAGGACGCCTCGGCGCTCGGCTTCAACGCCCATGGCGGGGTAGGGGCCATCTCGGTCACCTCCAACGTCGCGCCCAGGCTGTGCGCCGAGTTCCAGGCGGCCACGCTGAGGAACGACAAGGAGACCGCGCTGGAGCTGCAGGACCGGCTGATGCCGCTGCACAAGGCGATCTTCGCCGAGCCGGGCCTGTGCGGGGCGAAGTATGCGCTGTCGAAGCTGGGCAGGGTGGAGAACGTCGTGCGCTCGCCGCTGGTCACCATCGAGGCGTCGACCGCCGAGAAGATCGACGCGGCGATGAAGCATGCGGGCTTGATCAATTGAGGCGGGTGCCCCACCTCAGTTCGTCATGACCCAGGGCAAGAAGTCGGATCCGAACAACAAGGTCGCCGCGGAGAACCGCAAGGCGCGCTTCTCCTATGAGGTGCTCGACACGCTCGAGGTCGGCCTGGTGCTGACCGGCACCGAGGTCAAGTCGCTGCGCGGCGGCCACGCCAACATTCAGGAATCCTACGCCTCCCTGGAAGGCGGCGAGCTCTGGCTGATCAACTCCTACCTGCCCGAATACCTCCAGGGTAACCGCTTCAACCACGAGCCCCGGCGTCGCCGCAAGCTGCTGGTCTCGAAGCGGGAAATGGCGCGGCTGGGCCAGTCCGTCGAGCGCGAGGGCATGACGCTCGTGCCGCTGAAGATTTATTTCAACGACCGCGGCCGCGCCAAGATGCTGCTCGCGGTGGCCCGCGGCAAGAAGCTGCACGACAAGCGCGAGACCGAGAAGCAGCGCGACTGGGCGCGCGAGAAGGGCCGTCTGCTCAAGGCCCACGGCTGAGGCAGCGCCGCCGGGCTGCCCCGTCGGCCCCTGCGTCGCAACGCGATACCGGCATCGTCAGAAAAATAAAGTAGGGCGCGGCCGGACCCCCCGGTCCCGACCGCGCCCGGCCCCTTCGTGGGGGCCTGTTCCGCTCTGTTACTTCACTTCGCCCGTCGGGCGCGGTGTGGTTGACGTCTCGGGCGGCAGGATCGGATAGACGACCTCGGGAACCTTGCCGGTCAGCGCCTCGAGGAAGGCGGTGATCGCGGTCACTTCTTCGTCGTTGAGTTCCTCACCCAGCTGCGAGGTGCCCATGATGGCCACCGCCTGCTTCAGGTCCCACACCTTGCCCGAATGGAAGTAGGGCGCGGTGACGGCGATGTTGCGCAGCGGCGCGGCACGGAAGACGTAGGAATCGTCGGCCGTCGCGGTGACGGCGAAGCGGCCCTTGTCGCCCTCGGGCAGGACGTCGGCGCCGGGCTTCTCGACCAGGCCGAACGGATAGTAGCCGGTGCCGCCGACGTTGATGCCGTTGTGGCAGGAGGCACAGCCCTTCTCGACGAAGAGGTCGAGGCCGGTCTTCTGCACGTCCGTCAGCGCCGCGTCGTCGCCGTTGAGGTAGGAATCGAACGGCGCCGGCGTGATCAGCGTCGCCTCGAAGGCCTCGATCGCCTTGGCGAAGTTGTCGAAGCTGACCGGATCGGCTTCACCAGGGAACGCCGCCTTGAACCACTCGACATACTGCGGCATCGAGTTCAGCGTGGCGACGACGTTGACCGGCGTGTTGGCCATCTCGACGCCCGCCTGTACGGGGCCCTTGGCCTGGGCCTTCAGGTCCTCGGCGCGGCCGTCCCAGAACTGGGCTTCGTTGAACACCGCGTTCAGCGCCGTCGGCGCGTTGCGCGGGCCCTTCTGCCAGCCATGGCCGATCGAGGTCTCGAGGTTGTCGTCACCGCCGGTCGCCAGATTGTGGCACGAGTTGCACGAGAACACGCCCGAAGCGGACATGCGCGGATCGAAGAACAGCGCCTTTCCGAGCGCGATCTTCTCAGGGGTGATCGGGTTCTCGCTGACCGCCGGAATGGTCGACGGAAGCGGCTTGAAGACGTCGAGCGCCTTGGTACGCAACTCGTCCGCTTGCGCGGCCCCGAACACGCAGGCCGCCGCCACGGTCGCTGCCAGCAGGGTTTTCAGAGGGCTTTTCATGACCCACCTCTCTCTTTTCCAGGTTTAACTATCGCTGGGGGGCCTTCGCACTTGCGAAGAGGAACCTAGTCCCGGAGCGCCGTGTTGTTTTGACCTGGATCAAGCGAGCGGGAGGACGCGGACAAAAGTCTGCGATTTGCTGACAAACGACTACGGAAGATGAACGTTTGTCTTGGTTTTCCGACGGCCTCGCCCGGCGCGGAAAGCTTCAGGCGGCGCGGCTTCCGGTGCGGAGATGGTCCTCTATATCCTTGAAGACATTGACGAACATCTCCTCCGTCAGGACTCCGGTATTGGTGTTGTAGCGCGAGCAGTGGTAGCTGGAGAAAAGCGTGACCGCCCCGATCGGCTCGCGCCCGCCATGGCGGAACGGATGGGCTGCGACACGCCGCCCCAGGGCGCGCACCACCGACTGGTGGGCGATCGCGCCGAGCGCGAGGATCGCCTCGAGATTGGCGAATCGCGTGATGGTCGGCACCAGGAAGCCGCGACAGGTGGCGATCTCGGCGCCGACCGGCTTGTTCTCCGGCGGCACGCAGCGCACCGCGTTGGTGATCGCGGTGCCCGTCAGTTCGACCCCGTCGTCCGGCCGCGCCTGGTAGTCGCCCCTGGCGAAGCCGAATCGGCCGAGCGTCCGGTAGAGCATCTCGCCGGCGAAATCGCCGGTGAAGGGCCGGCCGGTCCGGTTGGCGCCGCGCAGGCCCGGCGCCAGGCCGACGACGAGCAGGCGCACGGTGGCGTCGCCGGCCGCCGGCACGAAGGTCGGCACCGGCGCGTTGAACCACGCCGGCTCGCGGGCGCGCCACTCGGCGATGAAGCCGTGCAGCCGCGGACAGAGGTCGCAGTCGCGCGGCGGTTCGGCCGCGCCGGCCTGGCCCGCCGGCATCAGAATTCGTCTTCGTCGGTCTGCACCGGCTCCGGCCGGCGTGCCGGGCGTTCGGACGGGTCGCGGCCGATCTCCGCCTTGAGCGACATGACGTCGATGAAGTGGTCGGCCTGGCGGCGCAGGTCGTCGGAGATCATCGGCGGCTGCGATGCCATGGTCGAAACGACGCTCACCTTGCGCCCCTTGCGCTGCAGCGCCTCGACGAGCGTCCGGAAATCGCCGTCGCCGGAGAAGATGACGTAGTGGTCGACATGCTTGGCCAGTTCCAGGGCATCGATGGTCAGCTCGATATCCATGTTGCCCTTGATCTTGCGGCGGCCGGTGGAGTCGGTGAATTCCTTCGCCGGCTTGGTGACGACCTTATAGCCGTTGTAGTCCAGCCAGTCGATCAGCGGGCGGATCGAGGAATACTCCTGATCTTCGATCAGCGCGGTGTAATAATAGGCGCGCAGCAGGTAGCCCTTCTTCTGGAAGTGGGCGAGGAGCTTGCGATAGTCGATGTCGAAGCCGAGCGAACGCGACGTCGCGTAGAGATTGGCACCGTCGATGAAGAGAGCGATCTTTTCACGGGAGTCGAACATACGGGTAAAATCCTTGTCTGGAAAAACGCCGCGGCCGCGGCTTGAAAAAAGCGGCCGAAGCGGCCGTAGGGGCGAATTAGCGTCAAAATATGGGCATTCCAAGCACGGGTTCATTAGCGCAACGAAATGTGATCGCCAAGTCCCCGTCCGTGTGGGCGATGCCGGGCGTCCCGTGCCGAAATACTTGTCTTTCGGGGTCGTTCGCGCTATGGACCCGCTACATTCCCGCCAATTCCGAGCATGAAAGGGGCATTCGATGGCCCGCGTCACCGTTGAAGACTGCATCGACAAGGTCGAGAACCGCTTCGAACTGGTTCTTCTCGCCGGGCACCGCGCCCGCCAGATCTCCCAGGGCGCGCCGATCACCATCGACCGCGACAACGACAAGAACCCGGTCGTGGCGCTGCGCGAGATCGCCGACGAGACGCTGTCGCCGGGCGACCTCAAGGAGGACCTGATCCACTCGCTGCAGAAGCATGTCGAGGTCGACGAGCCCGAAGCGGAGGCCAACGAGCTGGTCGACCAGGCCGCGTCCGCCGACGCCGATCGCGAGGAGGACACCGTCACCTTCGATCGCATGACCGAAGAGGACCTGCTCGCCGGCATCGAAGGTCTCGTTCCGCCGGAAAAGAGCGACGACTACTGATCCCGGAGCGCCGCGCCCTTTCGCGGCGCCGCGAAGGTGGCTATCTATTTCATGCGTCGCGCCTCGCGTGCGGCGCATGATTTCATTCCAGGGACCGGAATAGCCTCATGATGCGTCAGTATGAGCTTGTCGAGCGCGTCCAGCGCTACAAGCCCGACGTCAACGAGGCTCTGCTCAACAAGGCCTATGTCTACGCCATGCAGAAGCATGGCTCCCAGAAGCGGGCCTCCGGCGACCCCTACTTCTCCCACCCGCTCGAGGTGGCGGCGATCCTCACCGAGATGCGCATGGACGAAGCGACCATCGCGGTCGCCCTGCTGCACGACACGATCGAGGACACCACCGCCACCCGCCAGGAGATCGACGAGCTGTTCGGTCCCGACATCGGACGGCTGGTCGAGGGCCTCACCAAGCTGAAGAAGCTCGACCTCGTCTCGAAGAAGGCCGAGCAGGCGGAGAACCTGCGCAAGCTGCTCCTCGCCATCTCCGAGGACGTCCGCGTGCTCCTCGTCAAGCTGGCCGACCGGCTGCACAACATGCGCACCCTCGACCACATGCGGTCGGACAAGCGCGTGCGCATCGCCGAAGAGACGATGGAGATCTACGCGCCGCTCGCCGGCCGCATGGGCATGCAGGACATGCGCGAGGAGCTCGAGGAGCTCGCCTTCCGCACCATCAATCCGGAAGCGCACCGCACCGTCACCGAGCGGCTGAAGGACGTGCTCGACCGCAACCGCAACGTCATCGCCGAAATCGAGCGCTCGCTTCTCTCGCTGTTCGAGAAGTACGGCATCGAGGTCCAGGTCAAGGGCCGGCAGAAGAAGCCGTGGTCGGTGTTCCGCAAGATGGAGACCAAGGCGCTGTCCTTCGAGCAGCTGTCCGACATCTTCGGCTTCCGCGTCGTCCTCGGCACCATTGAGGGATGCTACCTCGCGCTCGGCGCCATCCACACGACCTGGTCGATGGTGCCCGGCCGCTTCAAGGACTACATCTCGACGCCGAAGCAGAACGACTACCGCTCGATCCACACCACCATCGTCGGCCCGTCGCGCCAGCGCATCGAGCTGCAGATCCGCACCCGCGACATGGACGACGTGGCCGAGTACGGCGTCGCCGCGCATTCGCTCTACAAGGACGGCACCGCGAAGGCCGCCGGCGCCGGCGGGGCCACCAGCGACACCAACGCCTATGCCTGGCTGCGCCGCACCATCGAGCAGCTCTCCGAGGGCGACAGCCCCGAGGACTTCCTCGAGAACACCAAGCTCGAGCTGTTCCACGACCAGGTGTTCTGCTTCACGCCGAAGGGCATGCTCATCGCCCTGCCGCGCGGCGCCACGCCGATCGATTTCGCCTACGCCGTGCACACCGACATCGGCGACACCTGCGTCGGCGCCAAGGTCAACGGCCGCATCATGCCGCTGATGACCGAGCTGAAGAACGGCGATGAGGTCGACATCATCCGTTCCAAGGCGCAGGTGCCGCCGGCCGCCTGGGAATCGGTCGTCGTCACCGGCAAGGCCCGCTCCGCCATCCGCCGCGCCACCAAGAACGCCATCCGCAAGCAGTATTCGGGCCTCGGCACGCGTATCCTTGAGCGCGCCTTCGAGCGTGCCGGCAAGGCCTTCTCCAAGGAGAAGCTGAAGCCCGTGCTCCACCGCCTGGCGCGCAAGGACGTCGAGGACGTGCTCGCCGCCGTCGGCCGCGGCGAACTGGCGTCGTCCGACGTCGTCAAGGCCGTCTTCCCCGACTACAAGGACGAGCGCGTTACCCCGGCCGCGCCGCGGCAGCGCGAGGAGGGCTGGTACAATCTGCGCAACGCCGCCGGCATGCTGTTCCAGATCCCCGGCCGGGCGTCGAAGAAGAAGGGTGCCGGCGAGGCGGGCGAGAAGGGCGAGGGCGCCGTGCCGATCCGCGGCGTCCGCGGCGACCTGCCCGTGCGCTTCGCGCCGGAAGGCGCCGTGCCCGGCGATCGCATCGTCGGCATCATGCAGCCCGGCTCCGGCATCACCGTCTATCCTATCCAGTCGCCGTCGCTGACCGCCTTCGACGACCAGCCCGAGCGCTGGATCGACGTGCGCTGGGACATCGACGAGACGACGCGCGAGCGCTTTCCCGCGCGCATCTCGGTGACCGCCATCAACGCGCCCGGCTCGCTCGCCGAGATCGCCCAGGTGGTCGCCGCCAACGACGCCAACATCCACACTCTGTCGATGGTGCGCACCGCGCCCGATTTCACCGAGATGGCGATCGATCTCGAAGTGTGGGACCTGAAGCACCTGAACCGGCTGCTGTCGCAGCTGAAGGACAACGCCATCGTCAGCGAAGCCAAGCGCGTGAACGGCTGACCGGAAGGACGACATGAAGACCGAAGACGTGCTCGACATCTTCCGCGAGGCCGGCGCCGTGCTGGAGGGCCACTTCATCCTGACATCGGGGCTGAGGAGCCCCGTCTTCCTGCAGAAGGCCCGCGTCTTCATGCATGCCGACAAGACCGAGAAGCTCTGCCGCGCGCTGGCCGAGGATATCCGGGCGAAGGTGCCCGGCCGCATCGACTATGTCGTCGGCCCTGCGGTCGGCGGGCTGATCCCCGCCTACGAGACCTCGCGCCATCTCGGCGTGCCGGCGATCTGGGTCGAGCGCGAGGGCGGCGAGTTCCGCCTGCGCCGCTTCGAGATCGAGAAGGGCGCCCGCGTCGTCATCGTCGAGGACATCGTCACCACCGGCCTGTCGATCCGCGAGACCATCGACTGCCTGAGGAAGCTCGGCGCCGAGGTTCTCGCCGCCGCCTGCATCATCGACCGCTCGGCCGGCAAGGTCGACGTCGGCGTACCGCTGGTGGCGCTCGCCGAATACGAGGTGCCGGCCTACCCGGCCGACGCCCTGCCGCCCGAACTCGCCGCCATCCCGCCGGTGAAGCCGGGGAGCAGGAACATCTGAAATGCTCGCGTCAGCCCGATCCGCTGTGGTAATAAATAATAATGAAGCGCGATGACGCCATCGCCCGTCTCAGGGAACATGAGGCCGAGCTGAAGCGGCTCGGCGTGGAAACGCTGTACATGTTCGGTTCGACCGCGCGCGATGACGCGTCCGCGGATTCCGACGTCGACCTCTTCTTCGACTATGAGAGGGGCAAGCTCGGGCTGTTCGAACTGATGGACGTCAAGGCTTGTGCGACGCGGATTCTGGAGAAGGAAGCCGACATCATGACGCGGGACAGCCTCCACAAGCTCCTGCGTTCGCGAATCGAGGCGTCCGCATTGCGCGTGTTCTGATGGCCTCGCGTTCGGTTCTCCCCCGGCTCGTCGATATCATCGAGGCCATTGAACGTATCCGAAGCGTGGTGCACCGAAAAACCCTCGGACAATTCGAGGCAGAGTGGCAGCTTCAATGGCTGGTCGTCCGCGGTCTCGAGATCGTCTCGGAGGCTAGTCGCCACTTGCCGGAAGCGCTTAAGGAACGGCATGGCGATCTTCTGTTGCGGAAGGTCGCTGATATCGGAAACGTCCTGCGTCACAGGTATGAGATCGTCGCACCGGCCGTGATTCGGAAGCTCGTCGAAGCCGATCTGCCGGATCTCGCGAGAGTCTGTCAGGCGGAGCGGATCGCTGCCGAGCACGGATCTGAACCCCGATGATCCTCGGCATCGGCTCCGACCTGATCGACATCCGCCGCATCCAGCGGTCGATCGAACGTCACGGCGAACGTTTCCTCGCAAGGGTCTACACCGATGTCGAGCGCGCCCGCGCCGATGGCCGCGGCGCCCGCTTCGCCTCCTACGCGAAACGCTTCGCCGCCAAGGAGGCCTGCGCCAAGGCGCTCGGCACCGGCATTTCCGGCGGCGTCTTCTTCCGCGACATGGGCGTCGTCAACCTGCCCGGCGGCCGGCCGACGCTGGAGCTGACCGACGGCGCGGCGGCCAGGCTCGCGGCGATGACCCCGCCCGGCATGCGCGCCGTCGTGCACCTCACCATCACCGACGATTTCCCGCTCGCCCAGGCTTTCGTGATCATCGAGGCGCTGCCCGCCGGAGAAAAGCCCTGATTGCGTGCCAGGGCGCGGGCAGGCGATGCGGATTCGCCCGCTTGCCGTTGCCCCTGGCCGTGCAAGCCGGTAAGACGGGCCCCGACAAATCGAGGACGACATGAGCGTGGCCGAAAAGACGGTAAAGAAATCGGGCGGTCTGGGCGAGACCATCAACGTCATCGTCCAGGCGCTGGTCCTGGCGCTGGTGATCCGCACCTTCCTGTTCCAGCCTTTCTCGATCCCGTCGGGCTCGATGCGGCCGACGCTGCTCGAGGGCGATTACCTGTTCGTCACCAAGTGGTCCTACGGCTATTCGCGCTATTCGCTGCCGTTCTCGCCCGACCTCTTCTCCGGGCGCATCTGGGGCGGTTCGCCCGAGCGCGGCGACGTCGCCGTGTTCAAGTTCCCGCCCAATCCCTCGCTCGACTACATCAAGCGCGTCATCGGCCTGCCCGGCGACCGCGTCCAGATGAAGGGCGGCCAGCTGTTCATCAACGGCCAGCCGGTGCCGCGCGAGAAGGTCGGCCAGATCGACAATCCCGACATCACCGAGGTCGACCGCCCGGTCGACGTCTACCGCGAGACCCTGCCCAACGGCGTCGCCTACGACACGCTCGACCTGACCCCGAACTCGATCGGCGACGAGACGCGCGAATTCGTCGTGCCGGCGGGCCACTACTTCATGATGGGCGACAACCGCGACAATTCCACCGACAGCCGCTTCACCGTCGGCTTCGTGCCCGAAGACCATTTGGTCGGCCGCGCCAACATCATCTTCTTCTCCATCGCCGAGGGCGCCTCGCCGCTGGAGATCTGGAAGTGGCCGAGCCTGATGCGGCCGTCCCGCCTGTTCAACTGGGTGCACTGATGGCGGCGAACGCGAGAGCCTCGGCCCGGACCCGGCCATGCCGGCGCCGAAGCTGAGCGGCGCGGCGCTCGCCGCCGCGCTCGCCGGGCCGACGGGCCACGTCTTCTCCGACCACGAGCGCCTGCGCCGGGCGCTGACCCACGCCAGCGCCCGCCACGCCACCGGCTTCGACTACGAGCGCATGGAATTCCTCGGCGACCGCGTGCTCGGCCTGGTTGTCGCGGAGATGGTCTTCTCCGCCTGGCCCGACGAGCCGGAAGGCGAGCTGTCGCTGCGCCTCAACGCGCTGGTCAACGCCGAGACCCTCGCGGCCATCGCCGACGAGATCGGCCTGACCGACCTGATCCATGTCGGCGCCGACATCCGCCGTCAGCCCGGCGGCCGGCGCACCAATCTGCGCGCCGACGCGCTGGAGGCGCTGATCGCCGCGCTCTACCTGGAAGCCGGCCTCGACGGCGCGCGCGCCTTCATCCTGCGCTGGTGGGGGCCGCGCGCCACCGCCGCCGTGGTCGCCCGCCGCGATCCCAAGACCGAGCTGCAGGAATGGGCCCACCAGGCGGAGGGCGTTACCCCTTCCTATGCCATCGACGGCCGCGCCGGACCCGACCACGAGCCGGTCTTCACCGTCTCCGTGCGCGTCGGCGACCGCCCGTCCGAGACCGCCATCGGCCGTTCGCGCCGCGAGGCCGAGCAGGCGGCGGCGGCAAAATTCCTCGTCCGCGAGGGCGTATGGGCCGCCCCGGAGACCACGCCATGAGCCATCCTGACCAGCCGTCCGCCGCCGTCACGACCGACGACCCCGCGTCCGACGACCGAACGCGCGCCACCCGCTCCGGCTTCGTCGCCCTGATCGGCGCGCCGAACGCCGGCAAGTCGACGCTGGTCAACCGGCTGGTCGGAACGAAGGTGTCGATCGTCACCCACAAGGTGCAGACCACCCGCGCCGTCGTCCGCGGCATCGCCGTCCACGGCGACGCGCAGATCGTCTTCGTCGACACGCCGGGCATCTTCCGGCCGCGCCGCCGGCTTGACAGGGCGATGGTCAGCACCGCCTGGGGCGGGGCCAAGGACGCCGACCTGGTGCTGGTCCTGATCGACGCCGAGCGCGGCATCAAGGGCGACGCCGAGGCTCTTCTCGAGGCGCTTTCCGGCGTGCGCCAGCCGAAGATCCTCGTCCTGAACAAGGTCGACCGGGTGCGGCCGGAGGCGCTGCTCGCGCTGTCGGCCGACGCCAACGCCCGCGCCGGCTTCGAGCGCACCTTCATGGTCTCGGCGCTCACCGGCTCGGGCGTCGACGACCTGCTCGGTTTCCTCGCGGCGCGCCTGCCGGAGGGCCCGTGGTATTATCCCGAGGACCAGGTCTCCGACCTGCCGATGCGCCAGCTCGCCGCCGAGATCACCCGCGAGAAGCTCTATCTCAGGCTGCACCAGGAACTGCCCTACTCCTCCACCGTCGAGACCGAGAAATGGGAGGAGTTGCAGAACGGCTCGGTGCGCATCGAGCAGGTCATCTATGTCGAGCGCGACAGCCAGAAGGCGATCGTGCTCGGCGAGAAGGGCAGGACCATCCGCGCCATCGGCCAGGCCGCGCGCCAGGAGATCGCCGGAATCCTCGAACAGCCCGTGCACCTCTTCCTGTTCGTCAAGGTGCGCGAGAACTGGGGCGACGACCCCGAACGCTACCGCGAGATGGGACTGGAATTCCCGCGATAGGCAAGGCGCGAGTCGGGTCGAAAGGGTGCGGTCGGTTCGGGCCGCTTCTCTCAGCCCGGTTCCACGCCGGAGACCTCGTAGGTCCAGACGCGGAACGCCTTCAGCACGTGCGGGCCGAAGGAGTTGACCAGCGGCACGTCGGCGGCGTCGCGGCCGCGCGCGACGACGATCCTGCCGATCCGCGGCCTGTTGTTGCGCGGATCGAACGTGTGCCAGGCGCCGTCGAGGAACACCTCCATCCAGGCGCTGAAGTCCATCGGGTCGACGACCGGCACGCCGATGTCGCCGAGATGGCCGTTGACGTAGCGCGCCGGGATGTTGAGGCAGCGGCACAGCGCCACCGCCAGGTGCGCGTAGTCGCGGCACACGCCGACGCGCTCCTGGAACGCCTCCAGCGCCGTCCGCGTCGAGCGCGCCTGCATGTAGTCGAAGCGGATGTGGCCGTTGACGAAGTCGCAGATCGCCTGGACGCGGCCCCAGCCGGGCGCGACGTTGCCGAACAGGTCCCAGGCGGTCTGGCTGAGACGGTCGGTCTCGCAGTAGCGGCTGCCGAGCAGGTAGCCGAGGCATTCGTCCGGCAGGTCCTGGACGGGCAGTTCGCGCGCGTCCGGGAGCACCCTGTCAGGCAGCCCGTCGTCCTCGATCGTGGCGTCGCCCCACATGGTCAGGTCGCCGGCCGGCGCGACGAGGCGTCGGCAGCGGTTGCCGAACAGGTCGCGATAGGTCGTCGTCGGCACTTCCGGCGTGGTGAAGGTGGTTTCCGGGACGCGCATGTCGGCGGCGCGGTCCTCGTGCACCGAAAGCAGGCATACCAGCGCGGTGGGCTGCTGGCAGTGCAGCGTGATCTCGTAACCGTAGCGGATCAGCATCGGCGCCTCCTAGCTGAAGTCTGCGGCGGTCAGCGTATACGTGCTGCGGCGGCCGTGGGAATAGGCTTCACGGGCGACGTCCTGGATGGACTTGCGCAGCGCGTCGAAGGCCGAGAGGCACCCGGCCTCCGGGGTGCCCGAGCCGCGCAGGGCGGATACGGGAACGGCGAGCGCGGCCGCCTCGACGAAGAAGCGCACCTCGAACATGCCGTCATAGCCGCTGAAGCGCACGGCGTTGCGCGCCTCGTCGAAGCTGCGGCTCGTATTGGGAAATTGCAGTGTCATCGTCCGGATCCTTCTGCCGCGCGCGAGGTCGCGCCGGCCTGTCGCCGTCGTCTGGTCGTGGTGCCGCTGGCCGTCATGGCGATGGCCCGCCTTCGTCGTCCGGCCCGATGCCGGGATCGCCGCGGTAGAGCACTCTCCCCCGGCTGCTGGTAACCGACATGGCGTCCGGCCGCTGTGGCATGTCGAGTGTCGATGCAAGCTGCCGCGCGATCGCGATGGCGTCATCCGCGTCGAGAGCTTCCGCGCTTTCGCGAGCGACCAGGGCGTGCGCATCGTCGGCGTCCCTGGTCCGGTAGAACTCGATCACGACCCGCATCGTTTCGCCTCTCCGGTTCGACGACGGGGCACGCCTACGTCTTCGCCTTGCCGCGCGGCGTGTTGACGTTGGCCGCGAGCCTGATCTGGTCGCCGAACGGTACCTCAGCCTTGGGCGAGGCCTTGTCCTGCTTCGGCTTCCTGATCTCGCGGCTGCTGCGTTTCTGTCCCTTGGCCATGGCCGAACGTCCTTTCCATGAGAGTTGCCGCATCGTTCCCGGCGCCCGTCAGGTCGACCGGCTCGAGATCGTCCTGGGTCGCCACCCGCTCGTGACGTTCCGTGTCGTTGCGGATGCGGTACTGCGGCGAGTTCACCTTCGGCGGCAGCGTGGCGGTGATGTGGAAGATGCTCGACGGCGGCAGCGCCGCCGCGAAAGCGGTCTTCAGCCGGACGGTCTGGCCGATCGCGAAGAGATGCGATGCCGGCTCGCGCCGGGCCGGCCGGATGGTCCGGTACCGGTAGCTTGCGGTGGTCATGGTTCCTGCTGGTCCTTCTTCAGTGCGGCTTCGAGATCGGCCGGATCGATCGGCACCATCTGCCGCGTGGTGGCTCGCGATTCGATCGCGGGCAGGTGGATGAAAGTGCCGACGCGCAGCCAGGCGAGCCGGGCGATGCCGTCGATGAGTTCCTCGTGGTGGTCGACCCGGTATTCCCCCGGCGGCTGCGGTTCTGCGAAGCCGGGCAGCAGGAAGGCCGATGAAAACCGTATGGTGGTCTCCGTCGTCCGCGTGTTCATGTCGGCGGCCTCCGCGGAACTGCGCGGCAGCGCCTCCCGCATCGTTTCCGTCCGGACGGCAGCGGTTCCGGGCTGGTTTTCGGTCTGCCGGGCGCCGCTGTCGCAGGCAGCACCCCTGGTCGACGCCGTCGCACATGCCGCGGCTCGAACGGCGCGACACGCAACGCCTTGCCGGCGCCGTGCAGTCGCTGTCAAAAATTCGGTGAAAGACCGCGGATCGTTCCAGCCGCGAAGCCAATTCTGGCAAAATCAACTGAAAATATCTATGCGCCTCAATTGAGTTTCAAACAAGGCCTGTGGTCCGTTTTGCAAGTGCGGGATTCGATGGGACTGCATCCGTCGTGAACGGAGTCTTCCTTGCGGGGATAAAATCTGCCCGCCGCCGGAAAAAATTCATCGCCCCGTCAGCACCTTGCACGATTT
>CALFXR010000073.1 GCA_937958475.1 uncultured Mesorhizobium sp.
ACCGTACCGTACGTTACGGTTCGGCTCTATGGCGCGAGTTGGGAGCGAACGCAAGGGGAAAGACGAGATCGTCGGAATCATCCGCCGGCGATCCTGCGGTGGACCGCGTCGAGGCTCTGCGCGAAGGCGTCGAACACCCCGCGCGCTTCGAGTTCGCGCACGAGTTGCTCGTTGACGCCGCCGCGGGTCGCGTAATCGCTCGAGAGCGCGGCGAAGTCGGCGTGCGGCATGGTGTCCGGCGCATTCGCCAGTGCCTTGTAGATCGAGACGACGTAGTCGCGGCCCTTGCCTGCGTCCACCCCCTGCCCGACGAGCCAGCGGTGGATCGTCTCGAGATGACGGAAGTAGGTGGCGAAAGTCGCCGTCACCACGCTCAGCGCATCAAACTCGGCGACGTCATCGACCTCGATCACGCCGCCCATCCGCCCGAAGAAAGCCGCCATTCCCGGATTCGGCGGACAGAGGATGGTCGATCCCTGGCGCAGCGCGATCATCGGCATGGGCAAGGCCTTCGTCACCCGCGTCGCCGGCGCCACCAGCGCGGCGATCTCCGCGGCCGAGACGGTGGCGATCAGGCTGACGACCTCGTGGTCGGGCCGGAACTCGAGCCCCGACAGCACCTCGTGCGCCACCTGCGGCCTGACCGCGAGCATGACCGTGTCGCAGGCATCGAGGACCGCCTGGTTGTCGGCCGCGACGCGCACCTCGGGAAAGCGGGCTGCAAGGTCGGCGGCGATATCCGCATTTCGCGGCGACAGCACCACGGACCTGCCGCTCTCCGGCAGCGACCGCAGACCGGTGACGATCGCGGCCGTCAGCGCGCCGGTTCCGACAAAGCCGAGTTTCATGGCGGTCCTTCCGGCCACGGGAGTGCGTTGCGACGAGGCCGCGCGCACTATCGCCGGAGGCTCATGGCCGCGCAACATCGCCCGCGATGCCAGCCTCGGCGTTCGGCCGGGCCAGTCTGTCCGCGCGTCAGCGTCTCCAGTCCCGTTCCCGCATCCCGATCCTTCCGAACGGATCGACGATCGTGCCGGACACCATCGCGGCGAGGATCCGCGGCGTCGGCGGGATCCTCGCCACCGTCGCCACCAGCCGGTCGCGAACGAAGGGCAGCACGCGCGAATCCGACTGGTAGAACGGCGTGAACGCGATCGACAGCGCCTGGAAGGCGCGGACGTGGAAACGCCGCATCCGGCAATAGGCGGCGAGCGCGGCGGCGACGTCGGCCTCGCGCTCCAGCGCCTGCGCCAGTGCCGCCGCGTCGAGCAGCGCCATGTTGGCGCCCTGCCCGAGCTGCGGGCTGGTCGAATGCGCGGCGTCGCCGATGACGGCCAGCCGCTCGCCGGCCGGCATGCGCGAGGTGTGGTGGCCGTAGCGGGCAAGTGTGAGCTGCGAAAAGTCGCCGATCTGGTCGAGATAGGCGCTGCATTCGGGCCACAGCCCGGCCACCCTCGCCTTCCAGGCGTCGAGGCCGGCGGCGCGCACCGCGTCCGCTTCGTCCGGCTTGATGCTCCAGAAGAAAGCCGCCATCGGTCCGGAATCGGCGTCCGGCCGGCCGATCGGCAGCACGCCGATCATGACGCTCGCCCGGTCGTAGCGCTGCAGCAGCGCGTGCTGGTCGAAACCTTCGCCGCGCCAGGCGAGCGAGGCCCAGAAGGCGCCGTAGGCGAGCGGCCGCGGTTCCGACGGATCGCGCGAGAAGCGGCGCAGCCGCGAGCGCGCGCCGCTGGCGTCGACGACGAGATCGAAGCCGCCGAGCCGGCGCCCGCCCGTCGCCACCGGCGTCGCCTTGCCGCCCGTCTCCAGCGCCTCGATCTCGACGCCCGTCTCGATCGGGATGCCCTCGGCGACGACGGCGCTGTGGAGCACGGCGAACAGCGCGGCGCGGTGGACGGCGAGGCCGAAGCGGCCGCCGCTGACCGCGTCGTAGCGCACGTCGAGCACGGTCCTCCCCGTCCGCGCATCGGCGCCGTGCAGCCTGTCGATGCGGCTGCCCAGCGCCGCGATCTCGTCGAGAAGCCCGAGCGTATCGAGCACCGTCAGCCCGGTCGGTTGCAGGATCAGGCCGGAGCCGAGCGGCTTCGCCGCGGCGAAGCGTTCGAGGACGGTGACGCGATGGCCGGCGCGGTGGAGGAAAAGTGCCGCGGCGAGTCCCGCCGGTCCCGCGCCGACGACCGCGATGTCCAGACGCCCGCCCATGCCCCTCGCCCGCTTCCGATACTGCCTTTGCCCGCCGGCAGCTAAGCCCGCATGTTGGGCGGGATTGCGGTCAGAGCCCGGCGCCGTCGAAACGGACGCGCGCGTCGCGCACCGCCTGGTGGTTGCGCTCGGCCCATTGCAGGAGATGCCCGAGCGGCTCGAACATCGAGCGGCCGAGATCGGTCAGGCTGTATTCGACGCTCGGCGGCTTGGTCGGGAAGACCTCGCGATTCACGTAGCCGTCGCGCTGCAGGTCGCGCAGCGTCTGGGTGAGCATGCGCTGCGAGATGTCCGGCACCAGCCGCCTGAGTTCGCCGAAGCGGTAGGGCTTTTCGGCGAGCGCCGCCATCAGCAGCGAATTCCACTTGCCGGAGACGTTGGCTATAACGTCGCGGATCGGGCAGTCGGCAAGGCTGGCGCCCGGACCGGCCATCGCCTTGTAGATTTCGAGCTTGGCCTTCAGGTCGACGAAACGTCCGTCCATGGCGGTTCCCTGCGCGTAACCATCGGCCGCGAAACTGCCTCCTTTACGCAAGGCGGTCAATATACAATGTAGCGCTGGTCTCAGAAAGAGAGCGCATGCCCTCCCCGCGAAAGGACCAGACCATGAGCGACACCATCCTCGTCACCGGCGCTGCCGGAAAACTCGGCTCCGCCGTCATCCGTCATCTCCTCGACAGCCAGGGCGTCGCGCCGGGCCGCATCGTCGCCGGCAGCCGCCGACCCGACACTCTCGCCGACTTAGCGGGGCGCGGCGTCGCGACGCGCAAGGTCGATTTCGACGATCCGGCCGGCCTGGAAGCGGCCTTCGCCGGGGTCGGCACGGTCTTCATCGTCTCGACGGATGCGCTCGACGGCGCCGGCACGAGGCTGCGCCAGCACCGGGCGGCCGTCGAAGCGGCCGCGAAGGCCGGCGCGGCACGCATCGCCTACACCTCGCTGCCCAATGCCGAGACGTCGAAGGTGTCGTTCGCCCCCGACCATCTCGGCACCGAGCAGGCCATCGCCGCCACCGGCCTTCCCCACCTGGTCTTCCGCAACAGCTGGTATCAGGAGAACCTGTTCATGAGCCTGCCGCAGGCGCTGAAGAGCGGCCAGTGGTACAGCTCGGCCGGAGAGGGCCGCACCGCCTTCGTCGCCCGCGAAGACATCGCCTCCGCGATCGCCGGCGCGCTGGCCAACCCGCCGGCCGGCAGCGCCACCTGGACGCTCACCGGCAGCGAGGCGCTGACCAACGACGAGATCGCCGGGCTCGCCGCCGAAATCCTCGGCAGGCCGATCCAGGTCGTCCACCTCAGCGACGAGCAGCTCGCCGGCGGTATGAAGCAGGCGGGTGTTCCCGAGGCGATCGTGCCGACGCTGGTCTCCTTCGAGGCCGCGGCCCGCGCCGGCGACCTCGGCGCCGTCACCGACGACGTGGCGACGCTGTCCGGCCGCCGGCCGCGGTCGCTCCGCGAATTCCTGGAAGCCAGCAGGGCCGCCCTGCTCGCCTGAGATCCGGACCGCGGGAGGCTGGCGAAGGCGGTCCGGAAGCGGACCGCCTACCAGCCGCAGGCCTTGAGGAACCGCCTCACCGTCTCCGCCATTCCGAACTCCAGCGCATCGGCGGTGAGGCCGTGGCCGATCGACACCTCGGCGAGATCGGGGATGCGTTTCGCCAGCGCCGGCAGGTTGGCCACCGTAAGGTCGTGGCCGGCATTCACGCCGAGCCCCGCCGCGCGTGCGGCGTCCGCCGTTTTTGCGAGCATTTCCAGGCGCTTCTCCGCCCTCGCGGAATCGGAATGGCAACCGCCATAGGGACCGGTGTAGAGCTCGATGCGGTCGGCGCCGGTGTCGGCGGCGGCCGCCACGCCGGCCGGTTCGGCGTCGGCGAACAGCGAGACCCGGAATCCGCCCTTCTTGAGCCGCTTGACGATCGGCGCAAGGAAATCGGCCCTGGCGCGGAAATCCCAGCCGTGGTCGGAGGTCGCCTGCGCCGGATCGTCCGGCACCAGCGTCACCTGCTCGGGCTCGTTCGCCTCGACCAGGCGCAGGAAATCCTCGGTCGGATAGCCCTCGATGTTGAATTCGGCCCTGGGGAACGCGTCGTCGATCAGCGCCCTCAGCACCGGCAGGTCGGCATGGCGCGTGTGCCGCTCGTCGGGCCGCGGATGCACGGTCAGCCCGTGCGCCCCGGCGGCGAGCGCGATGCGGCCGAGATGCTCGACGCTCGGCCATGGCAGGTCGCGGCGGTTTCGCAGCAGCGCGATGGCGTTGAGGTTCACGGAAAGCTTGGCAGGCATGGTGCGCTCCCGGCTGTGACGGCGGACGTGTCCCTATACAGGCCTATTCCGCCGACAGAAACGGTGGAACCTGTGTTCCAGCCGTCGCCGGTCCGCTCCGGGAAACCGGCCGGGCGTCAACCCGGCTCGGCCGGCTTCGTCTTCGTCACGTTTTCCAGATAGCGGTCTGCGAAGTCGGAGCGGAGTTCGATCCACATCGGCAGGTGGTCGGACATATGGTAGGTCCGCCAGTCGCCGGCATAGGAGTATGTCCTGCCGGCCTCTTCCATGCGCTTCCCGTACCAGGCTTCCTCGGCGCCGTCGGCGTCGTATTTCGGCCCCTGGCGGAACACGTGCTCGTAGAAGTCGAACACGCCGGCGCCGGTCACTTCGATCCCGGTATAGTCCCTGAAGAACGGCCTCCGCCTGGATTCGCCCTCCCATACCGCCATCTGGTCGTAGTACTTGTTGCGGCTGACGTTCGAGCCGGCCGGTATCTGGCGGATCTTCTCCGGCACCTTGAAGCCGTTGTCTTCCAGCGCCTGCATGGTGCCGTGCTCGCGCGAGACGATGTTGAAGTCGCCGAGCAGGATGAAATAGTTGTCCGCGTCGTTGTCGTTCTCGTCTCCCGCCTTCGCGGCGAGCGCCTTGGTCAGGGCGCGGATCTCCTCCTGCCGGCGCAGCAGCTTCAGGCTGTCCTTTGCGTCGTCGCCGAAATAGATGTGCACCGTCGTCAGCGACAGCTTCAGCCAGCCGGCCTGGAGCGTCACCAGGAACGGCGTGCGCGCCAGGTTGGTCTCCTCCGACACCACCGCCGCGGGCGGCAGCCTCACCGCCGAGCCGGCGCCGAGCTCGCGGACGCTGCCGGACTTCAGGTCGATCGATCCGTTCGCCGAGACCGCCGCGGCGTATCCCTTGAAGACCAGTTCCGCTCCCTCCGGCAGCGTCACCGTCGTTCCGCGCGGGATCGTGTAGACGACCTCCTCCTCGAGAGTCGTGCCTCGCGCCGTGGTCTTCGTCTTGATCTTCAGGTCGTTGACGCGGCTGAACTCCCCGCCGGGCGGCAGTTCGAGCCGCACGCCGGAAGCCGGCGTCAGGTCGAAGCTGTTCGGCAGCAGCAGGCGCTGCTCGCCGGACAGGGCGAGTTCGCCGGTGACGTTGCGCCAGCGCACCTTGTTGCGGTTGAACAGGAACACCATGCGTTCGTCGTTGCCGCGGTTGTCGGTACTGGCGTCGGTCATCAGGTAGTCCCAGTCGCCGCCGAGGACGCGCAGGACCTCGTTGAACTCGGTGAGGTCGCGATAGATCTCCTGCAGCGCCACGATGTCGAACGCCGAGATGATCTCGGCGATGTAGAAGATTGCCTCGTCGAGCCGGGCGCCGCGCTTCTTCTTGCCGAAATCGCGCAGGTTCCAGGTCGCGATCCGGACGGTGCCGTGTCCGTCGGCGCCGGGCTCGCGCTGCTCCCGGATGTGTTTTGCCAGCGCCGCGCGCAGCGCCAGGAGATCGGCCGCGATCTTCCGCTCTATCTCGAGACGCCGCGGATCGTCGTACCGGCTCGGCCGGAGTTTCGTGTAGTTCGGCATGACCGCCTCCTCCTTCGGGTCTTACCCTGGGGTAGGCAGGAGACTATCCCGGCCGTGATGGCAGGCAACGGCGTTTTCGCACCACGGCCGGCGGCCATGCCGAACCGGTGTTCCGGCGTCGCGAAATGGGCTAGCCTGGTGTCCTGCGACTGGGTGGAGGGGCCGATGAGCAGTGTGGTCGAGCGCGACGCGGCTGGCGGGACGCTGTGGCGCCAGGACAAGCGCCATCTGTGGCTGGTGTCGGTGATCACGCCGGCCGCGCCCGGCATCGGTGCTGCGCTCGTGATGCTGACCGGCAACGGGCTCTGGGCCTTCTTCGCGCTCGCCGTCTACTATGGCCTCGTGCCGGCGCTCGACATGCTCGTCGGCGAGGACCCGTTCAATCCGCCGGAGGAACTGGTCGAGGCGCTGAGCGCCGACCCCTGGTACCGCGCCCTGCTCTTCGCCACGCTGCCGGTCTACTACGTCTCGCTCGCGCTCTCTGTCGTCGCTGCCGGCACGATGGACCTGCCGTTCTGGGCGTTTCTCGGGCTGGCGCTCGGCGCCGCCGCGTCGTCGGGGCCCGCACTCGTCGTCGGCCACGAACTCGGCCACAAGCCCGGCCGCCGCGAACAGGCCGGCGCCAAGATCGCCTGCGCGCTGACCGGCTACGCCCATTTCTGCATCGAGCACAATCGCGGCCACCACGTGCAGGTGGCGACGCCCGAGGACCCGGCCTCGTCGCGCTTCGGCGAGAGCCTCTACGCCTTCGCCGCCCGCGAACTGCCCGGCGCGCTGGTCCGCGGCTGGGGGCTGGAGGCCGAGCGCCTGCGGCGCAAGGGTCTTCCCGTCTGGTCCTGGCGCAACGACCTGCTTCAGGGATATGCCCTGCACCTGGCCCTCGTCGCCGCCTCCGCCGCCGCGTTCGGCTGGCCGATGCTTCTCTTCTTCGCCGTCCACGACCTCGCCGGCTGGTTCCACCTGACCATGGCGAACTATGTCGAGCACTACGCCCTGCTGCGCGCGAAACGGCCGGACGGCCGCTACGAGCCCTGCCAGCCGCGCCACTCCTGGAACACCAACCACATCGTCTCCAACCTGATGCTGTTCCACCTGCAGCGGCACTCGGACCATCACGCCAATCCGCTGCGGCCCTACCAGGCGCTGCGCAATTTCGACGGCCTGCCGCGCCTGCCGAGCGGCTATCCGGGCTCGTTCCTGCTGGCGCTGGTGCCGCCGCTGTGGTTCCGCGTCATGGACCAAAAAGCGCTCGCCTGGGCCGGCGGCGATGCGGAAAAGCTCAACCGCGGTCCCGCCGGGGCCCGGTGAGGCGCGATCAGCGCACCACGGTCAGTCGCTCGGCCGCCCGCGTGATCGCCGTATAGAGCCAGCGCTGGCGGGTGTCCTTGAAGGCCCAGCTCTCGTCGAACAGGACGACGTTGTTCCACTGCGAGCCCTGTGCCTTGTGCACGGTCAGCGCGTAGCCGTAGTCGAAATCGTCGAAGCGCTTCTTCTGCTGCCAGGGGATTTCCGTGTCCGGATCCTCGAAGGCGGCCTTCAGCAGCTTGATCTTGGCCACCCCGCGCTCCGGATCGTCCTCCTCGGGCGAGACCAGCAGGTTGATGCCGGGCTTCACCGTCTCGCGCGACGAGGTCATCACCTTCCACAGCGAGCCGTTGAGCAGGCCCTTGGCCGGATCGTTCCTGAGGCACACCAGCTTGTCGCCGGCCTGCGGATAGTCCGCGGTAAAACCCTTCAGCTCGCGTAGCCGGCTGTTGTAGCGCCGCCTGGTGCGGTTGGTGCCGACCAGCACCTGGTCGGCGGCGAGCACGAGATCCTGGTCGACGTCCTCGCGGCCGATCACCTGGGCGGTGCCGTAGTCGCCCTTCATGAACTCGCGCCCCTCGCGCACGTCGAGCGCCAGCCGGATGATCGGATTGTCGCGCGCCTGGCGGTGGATCTCGGTGAGCAGGTAGTCCGGCTCCTGCTCGGTGAAGAAGCCGCCGCCCGAGATCGGCGGCAGCTGTGCGGGATCGCCGAGCACCAGGATCGGCGTGCCGAAGGAGAGCAGGTCGCGGCCGAGTTCCTCGTCGACCATCGAGCATTCGTCGATGACGACGAGCTTGGCCCGCGCCACCGGGCTCTGCCGGTTGAGCGAAAACGTCGGATTGATCGACGTCTTGCCGGTCGTCTCGTCGGAAATCGCCTCCTCGCCGCGCGGCCGGTAGATCAGCGAATGGATGGTGCGCGCGTTGGTGGCGCCCTTCGAGCGCAGCACCTGGGCCGCCTTGCCGGTGAAGGCGGCGAACTGCACCTGGCCGTCGACATGCTCGGCGAAATGGCGCGCCAGCGTGGTCTTGCCGGTGCCGGCATAGCCGAACAGGCGAAACACCTGCGGGCGGCCGGCCTTCAGCCATCGTGCGACTGCCTGCAAGGCCTGATCCTGTTGTGGGGAAAATTCCATCTTGCCTCAGTGCCGGGATTCGGGATGCGCGCACAACCGGGCAACGGCGAATATGCCCACGGACGGAACATAACAGAAACGAAATTGTTAGAAAACGGCGCCGGCACTGCCCGCCACCAGCGTCGCGCCCGAGAGGCCGAGCAGGACGAGCACGACCCGCCGGAACACCGTCGGCGACAGCCGGCGGAACAGGAGCACCCCGGCGACCGCCGGCAGCGCCAGCGCTGGCACGATCCGGCCGAACATCGCCAGCGCCTCACTGGTGATCGGTCCCGTCGCCGCGTAGATCGAGAGCGTCGCGACGTGCATGGCGATGTTGAAGGCCTGCAGGACGCCGCGCTGCAGGTCCTTGTCCCAGCCGCGCACGGTCGTCCACAGCGTCGGGATCGGCCCGGACATGCCGCCGATGCCGCCCAGCATGCCGCCGGCGAATCCCGCCGCGGCGTCGGCCGCCCGCCCGCCGCCCCGGAACGCGTATCCTCGCGGCACGAGAAGCGCCAGCGGACAGTAGACCAGCAGGAAGCAGCCGAGGAAGAAGCGGAACACCGGCGGATCGAGCCAGTGCAGCAGGGCCACGCCGACGGGAACGCCGGCGAGGCCGGCGACCAGCATCGGCAGGAGGCGGCCGAGATCGAAGCCGCGCCACACCCAGGGCAGCGTCACCAGCTGCCCGGCGAGCGAGCCGAACACGGCCATCGGCGCCGCCAGCCGCGGCTCCAGCACCCAGGCCCAGAACGACAGCGATACCAGCGAGAAGGCGAAGCCGGACACGCCCTGGACGAAGCCGGCGACCGCCGCGCCGAGGAGGACGACGGTCAGCGTGGCGTCCATGCGCCCGGCGGCCCCTGTTCGAGCAAGCGGTTCATCCGCCCACGATGGACAGGATTCGCTGCGCCAGGGCAAGGCGGCTCGCCTCACCGGAGATCGGTGTGGGCGAAGTCGCCTCGCTGGTGGAGGATCGGCGCGCCCGTCGCCTTGGCCATGGCGTAGGAGAAGCAATCGCCGATGTCGAGCTGGGCCGGATGGCCCGAACCCTCGCCAAAACGAAGATGCGCCTCGGCGAGCCCTTCGAGGAGGTCGCCGCCGGCATCGGCGATGCGGATTTCGGAGAGGTCGAGCAGCTCGCGCACCACGCCGACCGCCGCCGACGGGTCGGCGAGCCTGCTCGCCAGTGCCGCCGCCGCCTCGAGCGCCGAAACGACCGACGTCACCCTCCCGTCCGCCCCGCCGAGGCGCGCGACGAGGGCCTCGCGCTCGTCCTCGCCGAGAAGGATCGCCACCATGGCGGAGGCGTCGACATACATCAGTCGTCCCCCTGCCCCCGCGATCCGTGGGAAAAGCGCTCGCCGAAGGCGGCGTCCGTCTTCGGCATGGCGGCGACCCGGTCGAGCAGCGGTCTCAGCCGCGCCAGCAGCACGTCGCCCCTCGCACGCGCCTTGTCCCGTTCTGCGGAGGCCGCCTCCTCGAACACCGCGCGGATCGTCGCGGTAATGCCAAGCCCGCGCTTGCGGGCGACGTCGCGAACCAGCGCATCCGCCTTCGGATCCCGGACATGAAACGCCATCGACGCAGTCCTTCGCTCAGTACAGACTTGTACATATCATGTACATTGAAGGTACACAAGAAGAACATCGGATGGTGCGGACCTGCACGCCGGCTCGTCACGCCTCCGGCTCGAGCGCCGCGACGATGCGTTTCAGCATGTCGAGATAGAGCGGCATCTGCTCGGGTGCGAGGGCGGCCGCGGCCAGCCCGTTGATCTCGGCGACCGCTGAGCGGATCAGGTCGGTCTTCTCCATCGCCTTCGGCGTCAGCGCGAAAAGCGAACTGCGCCCGTCCGCGGGGTCCGGCGTGCGCGTCACCAGGCCGTCGCGCTCCATGCGCGACAGCGTCGCCGCCATGGTCGGCTGCTCGACCGCGGCGCGCTCGGTCAGCGTCTTCTGCGGCAGCGACCCGCCATTGCCCAGGGCGAAGAAGACGGGGAGGTAGCCGATGACGACGCCCGTGCCGCGCAGCTTGCGGTCGATCGCCCGGGCGAACAGCCGCGCCGCCCAGTTCGTCATGTAGCCCGCGGAACGTTCGCGCTCGAATCTGATTTCCATAGCTTGCTATCCATTTATATCGCATGCTATATAAAGCCTATATCGAACCGTCGGCAAGGAGAAATGCCATGTCCCTGAAGAGCAGCGAAACCCGCTACGGAGCCGTCGCCGTCGCCATCCACTGGCTGTCGGCCCTTTTCGTCCTCGGCCTCCTCGTCAGCGGCTTCCGCGCCGCCGGGCTCGACGACTTGGAGGCGAAGGCTGGTATTCTGCGCATCCACGCCGTCGTCGGCACGACGGTGCTCGTCCTCACGCTCGCCCGCATCGCCTGGTGGCTTTTCGCCGACCGCCGTCCGACCGAACCGGCCGGAACACCCGGGCTGCAGGGTCTCGCCGCCCGCGCCGTGCACCTTCTCTTCTACGTGGTCCTGGTCGGCATGGCGGCAAGCGGCATCGGCATGCTCGCGCTCTCCGGCGCCGCCGACATCCTGTTCGGCAGCGCCCCGGGCCCGCTTCCGGATTTCCTGGCCTATGCGCCACGCATCCCGCACGGCCTCGGCGCCTTCTTCCTCGTCGCGCTCGT
Source organism: uncultured Mesorhizobium sp. (assembly GCA_937958475.1). Classification (GTDB taxonomy): domain Bacteria; phylum Pseudomonadota; class Alphaproteobacteria; order Rhizobiales; family Rhizobiaceae; genus DUSC01. The sequence goes on from CALFXR010000073.1 coordinate 11,118, forward strand.
TGTCGCGCACGTCGCGGCCGCGCTCTATCACCAGTACCTGCTGCGTGATCGGCTCCTGGCCCGGATGTGGTTCTGACGACGACGCCGGGCGCGGTTCAGCCGCGCCCTTCCCCGGCCTGCGGATCGTTCGCGAGCAGGATCGGCCTGCCATGCGGCGTCGCCCGCGCGGCGCGGTGCCAGGCTTCCGTCAGGTCATCGATCTCCGGCGCCTCGGCGACGCCCTTCGCCGCCAGCATGCGCTCCAGCGCCTTGAGCCAGCAGTCGTAGTAGTCGCTGCCGTCGGCTGCGGCGTCAGGCGCCTTCAGTTCGGCGGAAAGCGTGTGCGCCCACTCGTCCCAGGAGAAAAGGCCGCGCTCGTGCAGCGCGACGACCATGGCGAAGGCCTGGGCCTGCCACGGCTCGGCAAACACCGGCCCGTCGGAATCGGCTGGCAGGCCGGGCGAAAGACGGGCAGCGTCATGCCGGCTCAAGATAGTTCTCCCAGGCATCGACGCTGACCGAGAGCGTCGGATCGGAGCTCTCGCCCCACAATTCGCGACCTGCGAAGACGACCGTATAGACCCATTCCGGATTCTCGCCCTTGCCGTGCGCATTCGTGTCGGGGAGCACGAAGCCGTCGCGCACCGCCTCGACGACGCCCTCGCGGCCACGCACGTAGCGTGGCAGCCGCGTATGGCCGGCCGGATGCATGTTGCGCGCCTTCACCCGGTCGCCGGCGGCGTACTTCGGCCTGGTCTGGACGGGCCGGTCGCACGGCCCGCCGCGGGCGAGGACGGCCGGCACGTCGGCGGCCTTCAGCACGCGCTTCGGCGCCGCGCCGGGACCATGCATGTCGCCGTCGCTGAGTTCGCCACGGTCGACGAAGCCGTGGCGCACGAGCAGCGTCTCCAGCGCCTTGATCCAGATTTCGTAGTAGCTCGAGGCGTAGTAGTCCGCCGGGTGCAGGCTCTCGCGCGCGTGCCGGCTCTCGTCGATCGACCAGGCGCCCATGGCGCCGGCGCAGAGCGTGACGCCGAGCGCGCGCTTCTCCCATGCGGCGTGGAAATAGGGCTCGTCCCTTTCGGGCGCGACCGGGCCGAAGCCCATCTGGCCGCCGAGGTCGTGCGGTCCGTTCATGCCGCCTCCGCTTCGCGCGCGAGGCCGGTGCCGATCATGGAATCGCGGGAGACGAGCGCGGCCAGCCGTTCCTCGTCCCAGCCTTCGGTGCCGGCCGGCCGTTCGGGAACGACGAGGTAGCGCAGCTCGGCGGTCGAATCCCAGACCCGGATCGCCTTGTCGGCCGGCAGTTCGACGCCGAACTCGGCGAGCACGCCGCGCGGGTCGATGACCGCCCGGCTGCGATAGGGCGGCGCCTTGTACCAGACCGGCGGCAGGCCGAGCACCGACCACGGATAGCAGGAGCACAGCGTGCACACGACCATGTTGTGGGTCCCGGCCGTGTTGAACACGGCCTGCATGTGCTCGCCCTGGCGCCCGGCATAGCCGAGCGAGGCGATCGCGGCGGTGGCGTCGCGCCGCAGCCAGTCGGCGAAGGCCGGGTCGCTCCACGCCCTGGCGACGACGCGGGCGCCGTTCCTCGGGCCGACCTTGGTCTCGTAGGTGTCGACGATGACGTCGATGGCCGCCGGATCGACCAGGCCCTTGCGCGTCAGGATCGTTTCCAGCGCCCGCACTCGCGCCGCCATGGGGTCGAGCTCGTTGTCGTGGTCATGATCATGATCGTGGTCGTGGTCGTGGTCGTGGTCGTGCTGTGTCATGTCGGGAAACCTAGTTC
>CALFXR010000074.1 GCA_937958475.1 uncultured Mesorhizobium sp.
GCGAACACCGCCGGCGGCGCCATGCGGTTGGTCAGGAGCCAGAAGAACAGGTGCTTGTCGCCGAGGAAGCGGTAGCGCGAGAAGGCGTAGGCCGCCGGCAGCGCCACGGCGACCGAGATCACCGTGTTGATGATGACGTAGGAGATCGACGCGATGTAGCCGTTGTACCAGACCGGATTGGTCAGGATCTCGACATAGCTCGCCGTGGTGAAGCGGTGCGGATAGAAGGAGAAGCCGCCGAGGATCTCGTTTGTCGTCTTGAACGACATGTTGAGCAGCCAGTAGATCGGCAACATCAGGAAGACGATGTAGAGCGTCGGGACGAGCCAGCGGACCTTCATTGCTCCTCTCCCTTCGTCATCAGCGTATAGAACACCCAGCAGACCAGCAGCGTCATCAGGAAATAGATGATCGACATGGCTGCGGCGATACCGAGGTTGAATTCGCCGAGCGCGGCCTTGACCAGGTCTATCGACAGGAAGGTCGTCGCGTTGCCGGGACCGCCGCCGGTCAGCACGAAGGGCTCCGTGTAGACCATGAAGGAGTCCATGAAGCGCAGCAGTACGGCGATGGTCAGCACGCGGCGCATCTTCGGCAGCTGGATGTAGCGGAACACCGACCAGGCCGAGGCGCTGTCGATGCGCGCCGCCTGGTAGTAGGCGTCGGGTATCGAGCGCAGGCCGGCATAGGCGAGCAGCACGACCAGCGAGGTCCAGTGCCAGACGTCCATCAGCACGACGGTGAACCAGGCGGCGCCCGGCTGGCGGGTGAAATTGTACTCGATGCCCAGCGCGTTGATGCCGTAGCCGAGCAGGCCGATGTCCGGCAGTGCGAAGATGTTCCACATGGCGCCGACGACGTTCCACGGGATCAGCAGCGGCAGCGCCATCAGGACCAGGCAGACCGACACCCATGGTCCCGATCGGGGCATGGCCAGCGCCACGGCGACGCCGAGCGGGATCTCGATCAGCAGGATCAGGCCGGTGAAGCCGAACTGCCGCAGCAGGGCGGCGTGGAAGCGCGGCGAGTTGAGCACCTCCTGGTACCACTTCACGCCCTCGAAGAAGAACAGGTTGTTGCCGAAGGTCTCCTGCACCGAGTAGTTCACCACCGTCATCAGCGGGATGATGGCGTTGAAGGCGACCAGCAGCAGGACCGGCAGGACCATGAACCAGGCGCGGTTGTTCCAGGTCTTGTTCACGAGCCGGCCTCCGTCTCGACGCGCCAGGAATCGGCGTAGACGTTGATGCCGCGCGGCTCGAAGCTGACCCGCGGATCGGCGGGGATCTCGGCGTCCTCGGGGACGATCGCCGCGATCTCGCGCCCCGCCAGCGTCGCCCTCACGATCCTGTGCCGGCCGACATCCTCGATCTTGGAGATGGTCGCCGGGAAGCCGTCACGGCCGATGCGCACGAATTCCGGCCGGATCCCCAGTTCCGCCCTGGCGCCGGCCGGGATCGCCACAGGTGCGAAAAGATCGATCGAAAGCCCGTCGACGCGGGCCGTCCGGCCGTCGATCTCGACGGGGAGGACGTTCATGCCGGGCGAGCCGATGAAATAGCCGACGAAGGTGTGGCGCGGACGCTCGAACAGTTCCTCCGGCGTGCCGATCTGGACGATCTCGCCCTCGTACATGACCACGACGCGGTCGGCGAAGGTCAGCGCCTCGGTCTGGTCGTGGGTAACGTAGACCATGGTGAAGCCGACCCGCCTGTGCAGGTGCTTCAGCTGCGAGCGCAGCATCCACTTCATGTGCGGATCGATGACCGTCAGCGGCTCGTCGAAGAGGATGGCGTTGACGTCGGAGCGCACCAGCCCGCGGCCGAGCGCGATCTTCTGCTTGCTGTCGGCGGTCAGCCGCTGCGCCTTGCTGCCGGCGAGGTCGCGGAGGTCGATCATCTCGATGATCTCGCCGACCCGGCGGCGCACTTCGTCTTCGGCGACGCCGCGATTGCGCAGCGGGAAGGCGAGATTGTCGAAGACCGTCATCGTGTCGTAGACGACCGGAAACTGGAAGACCTGGGCGATGTTGCGGGCTTCCGTCGGCAGGTGCGTGACGTCGCGGCTGTCGAAGAGCAGCCGTCCCTCGCTCGGCTGCAGCAGGCCGGAAATGATGTTGAGCAGCGTGGTCTTGCCGCATCCGGAGGGCCCGAGGAGCGCATAGGCGCCGCCGTCGGCGAAGGTGTGATGCACCTCCTTCAGCGCGTAGTCCGAAGGCGACTTCGGCTTCGCACCGTAGGCGTGGCGGATATGATCGAGTTGGATGCTCGCCATTCCCGCCTCCCTACGCCGCCCGCGCCGGGGCGCGCACCGCGCGGCCGTCGCCGTCGAACACCAGGAGGTGGCGCGGATCGATGAACACCTCGAGCGTCTCGTCCGGCTCGAAGATCTTCACGCCGAGGCTGAGCATCACCCATCTTTCGCCGGCAAACGAAAGGTGCACGAAACTCTCCGAGCCGGTGACTTCGGTTACCGCGACGACGGCCCTGACCGGCGCCGCGCCGGCGCCGGGGCTCGCCAGCGACAGGTGATGGGGCTGGAAGCCGATCGTGTAGGCACCGTCGGCGATGCCGGAGAGACCTGCCGGAACCGGCAGCGTTGCGCCGCCGTCGAGCAGGAAGGAGGAGCCCTCCTTGCGCAGAACGATCGTGTTGAGCGGCGGATCGGCGAAGGTCCGCGCGGTGACCAGGTCGACGGGGTCGCGGAAGACCTCGATGGTCGGCCCGTACTGCGTCACCCGGCCTTCGGAGAGAGTCGCCGTGTTGCCGCCGAGCAGCAGCGCCTCGTGCGGCTCGGTCGTCGCGTAGACGAAGATGGCGCCGGTCTCGGCGAAGATCCGCGGCAGCTCGGCGCGCAGTTCCTCGCGCAGCTTGTAGTCGAGGTTGGCGAGCGGTTCGTCGAGGAGCACCAGGGAGGCGTTCTTGACGATGGCGCGGGCGAGCGCGGTACGCTGTTGCTGGCCGCCGGAAAGCTGCAGCGGCGTCCGGTCGAGGAAGGGCGTCAGCCTGAGGATCTCGGCGGCGCGGCGGACCTCGCGGTCGATGATCTCGCGCGCTGCCCCGGCGACGCGCAACGGCGAGGCGATGTTCTCGTAGACCGTCATCGCCGGGTAGTTGATGAACTGCTGGTAGACCATGGCGACGTTGCGCCGCTGCACCGGCACGCCGGTGACGTCGACGCCATCGAACCGGACGGACCCTCCGGTCGGAACGTCGAGGCCGGCCATCAGCCGCATCAGCGTGGTCTTGCCGGAAAGCGTCGGCCCGAGCAGGACGTTGAGCGTGCCGTGACGAAGCTCGAGCGACACGTCGCGGATGTGATCCGCGCCGCCGACCGACTTCGTAACGTTTCTCAATTCCAGCATGGGCTCCTCCCGGGCCTTGGCCGTTCATGCGAAATGCTATGCGATGTTATGAAATGCTATGCGGCTTCAGTACCGGCCCTCGATCCTGCTTCATGCATGTACGCTTCGAGCGAGGCGGCCTGATCCGCACTCAGCCTGAGACCGCGCTTGGTGCGCCGCCACAGGACGTCGGCGGCCGAAACCGCCCACTCCTCCTTCATCAGGTAGCGGACCTCGACCTCGAAGAGGTCCGCGCCGAAGTTCCTTCCCAGGTCCGCAGGCCCGGCCGTCCCCTCCAGCACGCGTTGCGCGCGGGTCCCGTAGAGCCGCACCAGACGGCGCGCATGTGCGGGGTCGACGAAAGGATGGGCCGATCGGATCGCCGCGACGAGCGCGTCGAATCCATCAACCGCGAAATCGCCTCCGGGAAGCGAGCTTCCCTCGGTCCACGGCCGGCCGCGACGGCCGAGATGCGCCTCGATGCGCGTGAGCATCGCTTCGGCGAGCCGCCGGTAGGTGGTGATCTTGCCGCCGAAGACGTTGAGCAGCGGCGCCTGCCCGGCGGGCGCGTCGGTGGTCAGCACGTAGTCGCGCGTCGCTTCCTGGGCCTTCGAGGCACCGTCGTCGTAGAGCGGGCGCACGCCCGAATAGGTCCAGACGATGTCCTCGCGCCTGACCGGCGCGGCGAAGTACTCGCTGGCGGCGGCGCACAGATAGTCGATTTCCTGGTCGCTGATCGCCGCCTTCGCCGGATCGCCGACATAGTCCTGGTCGGTGGTGCCGATCAGCGTGAACTCTTCCTCGTAGGGAATGGCGAAGATGATGCGGCCGTCGCGGTTCTGGAAGAAGTAGGCGCGAGGATCGTCGAACTTGCGCCGGACCACAATGTGGCTGCCCTGAACGAGCCGGACGTTGCGCACGTCGTTCTGGCCGACCGTCTCCGACAGGACGCGGTCGACCCAGGGGCCGGCGGCGTTCACCAGAAGGCGCGCCGCGACCTCGCTGGTGCGGCCGGTCGCCTGTTCTTCGATCCTGATGCGCCAGACGCCGCCCTCGCGGCGCGCGCCGACGACCTTTGTGCGGGTCATGATCCTGGCGCCGCGCTCGGCCGCGTCGCGCGCGTTGAGGACGACGAGGCGCGCGTCGTTCACCCAGCAGTCGGAATACTCGAAGGCGCGGCTGAACAGCGGCTTCAGCGGCTTGCCGGCGGGATCGGTGCGCATGTCGAGCGTGCGCGTCGGCGGCAGGCGCTTGCGGCCGCCGATGTGGTCGTAGAGGAACAGGCCGAGGCGCAGCAGCCAGGCGGGCCTGAGCCCCTTGGCGTGGGGCAGGACGAAGCGCATCGGCCAGATGATGTGCGGGGCGTTGCGCCATAGCACCTCGCGCTCCATCAGCGCTTCGCGCACCAGGCGGAACTCGTAATATTCGAGGTAGCGCAGGCCGCCGTGGATCAGCTTCGTCGACCAGGACGACGTTCCCGACGCGAGGTCGTTCATCTCCGCGAGGACCACGGAGAAGCCGCGGCCCGCGGCGTCTCGGGCAATCCCGCAGCCGTTGATGCCGCCGCCGACGATGAAGATGTCGCAAGGCTCTGTGCGCGACACGATTTCCTCCTGCCTTTCGCATTGCAGCATTCATGTTGCATGGCGAAAGCGAAGAAAGCCTATGAGAGCCGAAAGCGAATGTCAAACGATGCAAATCGAAAACGAACGCCGGCAAGGCTCTCCCGTCGCGATTGCAGGAAAGGCGCTCCTCGGGCAGAACTGAATGCCGGGCCGGCGCGTCTGTGGCCCACCAGAAAGGGACGACCGCATGATCCTCCACCAGATCACCGACTGGGACGACGCCTATGCCAACGCCGCCAATATCCCGGGAGGCGAACGCTGGCCGGCGACCTGGATCGAGGCGGCGGAAACCTGGCGGACCGAGATGCTCGCCGCCGAGGGCGCCGAACTCGACCTCGCCTACGGCAGTCGCCCGCGCAACCGCTTCGACCTGTTCCTGCCCGGCGGCGCGCCGGCGGGGCTCGTCGTCTACGTCCACGGCGGCTACTGGCTGCGCAACGAGAAATCCTACTGGTCGCACCTGGCGCGCGGCGCCGTGCTGAGCGGCCATGCCGTCGCCGTTACCGCCTACTCGCTCTGCCCGGAAGTCCGCATCGCCGACATCACTGACGAGGTTGGGCGGGCCGTCGCAGCGGCGGCCCGCCGCGTTCCCGGCCCGATCCGGCTCGTCGGCCACTCGGCGGGAGGACATCTCGCCGCACGCATGGTGTCGGCGACGTCCCCGCTGCCCGAAGACGTCAGCCGGCGCATCGTCCACACGCTCTCGATCTCGGGAGTTCACGATCTGCGCCCGCTCCGGCGCCTCGCCCTCAACGCGACCTTGCGGCTCGACGCCGACGAGGCGCAGCGCGAAAGCCCGGCCCTGCTCGAACCGTTGCCCGGCACGCGCCTCACCTGCTGGGTGGGTTCGGCGGAGCGTTCCGAGTTCGTCCGGCAGAGCGCTCTGCTGGCCAGTGTCTGGAAAGGCCTCGGCGCGGCGACGGCGGCCGTCGAGGAGCCGGACAGGCACCATTTCAACGTGGTCGACGGCCTCGCCGATCCGGACCATGTCCTGACGCGGACGCTGT
>CALFXR010000075.1 GCA_937958475.1 uncultured Mesorhizobium sp.
TCGACGAGGCCGCGGCGCTCCAGCGGTTTCAGGTTGGCGGTCAGCGTGGTGCGATCCATCGCCAGGAGGCCAGCCACATCGCGCATGCGTGCCGGCTGGGGCCGGTTGAGCGACATCAGCAGCGAAAACTGCCCGTGGGTGATTCCGACCGGCCGGAACGCCTCGTCGAAACGGCGCGCCAGCGCCCGCGCGGCCCGCTGCACGTGCAGGCACAGGCAGCTGTCCCGGACCTCGATCGTCGTGGCGAAGGTGAGCGAGTCGGCTTTTGACATGACCGGATAGTGTTGATATCAACGGAATTGTCCAGCGCCATCATGTCGCGGGCGGAGAAAAGCCGGTCGTGAGCCGGCAAAAGAGGGAGGAAGCCGATGGCCGCCAAGGTCCTCGTCCTGCTCGGCACCAAGAAGGGCGCTTTCATCGCCGAAAGCACGGACGGCCGCCGCACGTGGGCCCTTCGCGGCCCGTTCTGCGAGATGTGGCCGATGAACCATGTCGTCGGCGATCCGGCGACCGGGGCGCTCTACGGCGCCGGCGGCAACGAATGGTTCGGCCCGGCGATCTGGAAGTCGACCGACCTCGGCGAAACCTGGACGCATTCGAGCGCAGGCCTTGCCTATGCGGCCGGCGAGGAGCCGGTCAAGTCGGGCTGGAGCGTGGCGGTCGGCGGCGGCGCGGTCTATGCCGGCGTGCAGCCGGCGGGATTGTTCCGCAGCGACGACGGCGGCGCCAACTGGAGCCACGTCGAGGCCTTGCAGAAGCACCCTTCGCGCGAACACTGGAACCCCGGCGGCGCCGGCCTCATCCTGCATTCGATCGTGCTGCACCCGCAGGACCCCGGCCAGGTCTGGATCGGCATCTCGGCCGCGGGCGTGTTCCACACCGCCGACGGCGGCGAGACCTGGGAGCCGCGCAACCGCGGCACCCGCGCCGACTTCATGCCCGAGGGGCAGAACTATCCCGAGTTCGGCCAGTGCGTGCACAACGTCGTCATGGCCGCCGGCATGCCCGACCGGCTCTACCAGCAGAACCATTGCGGCATGTACCGCAGCGACGACGGCGGCGTCGAATGGCGCAGCATTGAGGAGGGCCTGCCGTCCGATTTCGGCTTCCCGGCCGCCGCGCATCCGAGCGATCCCGACACGCTCTACCTGTTGCCGCTGAACGGCGCGACGGAAGGCCGGTTCGTTCCCGACGCCAAGGCGGCCGTCTGGCGCACCCGCGACGGCGGCAAGACCTGGCAGGACCTTCGCGAGGGCCTGCCGCAGGACGGCGCCTATTTCGGCGTGCTTCGCCAGGCAATGGCGACCGACCGCATGAACCCTGCAGGCGTCTATTTCGGCACGAGCAGCGGCGCGGTCTTCGCCAGCACCGACGAGGGCGACAACTGGTCGTGCATCGCCGAGCACCTGCCGACGGTGCTTTCGGTCGAGACGCTGGTCGTCGATGGCTGAGGAACCGAGGGCCGGGACGGCGCCGGCCGCGATGAGCCGCAACCCGATCGTGGTGCGCCTGCCGGGCGTCCTCGTCGACCTTTTTCCGGGATCGCGGCGCCGGGTCGAGATGGACGCCGCGACGGTCGCAGAGATGGTCGATGCGCTCGACGCGCTATGGCCCGGCATGCGCGACCGCATCTGCGATACGCGGCCGGCGATCCGGCGCCACATGAACGTCTTCGTCGACGGCGAGCGCGCGGCGCTGGACACGGCGATCCCGGCACGCTCGGACGTGTTCGTGCTGACGGCGATCAGCGGCGGATAGGTCCTGATCCGTCGAAACGACCCGGCAGCGGGCCGCCCCGGCTCAGTGCTTGCGCGACAGTTCGCGGGTCATCGTCTCCAGCCCGGCCAGCGTGAGCGGATACATGCGCTCGCCGAACAGGTCGCGAACCATCTGGATCGAGTGCGTGTAGTTCCAGTGCTTCTGCTGGATGGGATTCAGCCAGGCGCTGTTCGGCCATTGCGCGCGCGCGCGGTTGAGCCAGGCGATGCCGGCCTCGGGGTTCCAGTGCTCCACCGAACCGCCCGGCTGGGCGATCTCGTAGGGGCTCATCGAGGCGTCCCCGACGAAGATCACCTTGTAGTCGTGGCCGTACTTGTGCAGCACGTCCCAGGTCGGGATCGTCTCCGTATGGCGGCGGCGGTTGTCCTTCCACACCCGCTCGTAGAGACAGTTGTGGAAGTAGAAATATTCCATGTGGCGGAACTCGGTGCGCACCGCCGAGAACAGCTCCTCGACGATGCGGATGTGATCGTCCATGGAGCCGCCGACGTCGAAGAACATCAAGAGCTTCACCGCATTGCGCCGCTCGGGGCGGGTCTGCACGTCGAGATAGCCGTGCTCGGCCGTCGCATGGATCGTGCCGGGCAGGTCGAGTTCCTCGTCGGCGCCCTGGCGCACCCAGCGGCGCAGGCGCTTCAGCGCCACCTTGATGTTGCGCGTGCCGAGCTCGACCGAATCGTCGAAGTTCCTGAACTCGCGCTTGTCCCAGACCTTCACCGCGCGACGGTTGCGGCTCTCGTGCTGACCGATGCG
>CALFXR010000076.1 GCA_937958475.1 uncultured Mesorhizobium sp.
GAGTGCTGCCCTCCGAAGGCAGAGGTCACAGGTTCGAATCCTGTCGGGTGCGCCACTTCGGTTCAGATGCACGAACCGCGATCATTACCGGCGTTCCAGCACCGGCGTTCGATTTTGCATTGCACAATCGCGCGCGGCGAATGAGATTGCGCCCATGGCGGCATCCGCACTCAAGATACTCGTCATCGACGAGAACCGAATTCGCGCGGCCGTCATCGAGGCCGGGCTGCGCGAAGCCGGTCACGAGCGCGTGACGGTGATCGAGGACGTGACCGGGATCGCCCGCCGCATTGCCGAGATCGAGCCGGACGTCATCGTCATCGACCTCGGCAACCCCAACCGCGACATGCTGGAATCGATGTTCCAGCTGTCGCGCGCGGTGAAGCGGCCGATCGCCATGTTCGTCGACCGCTCCGACACCCAATCCATCGAGGCCTCCGTAGAGGCCGGCGTGTCGGCCTATGTGATCGACGGGCTGCGCAAGGAACGCGTGAAACCGATCCTGGAAATGGCGATCAGCCGCTTCAATGCCTTCTCGCGCATGGCGCGCGAACTGGAGGAAGTGCGCGACGAACTGGAGAACCGCAAGGTCGTCGACCGCGCGAAGGGCATCCTCATGAAATCGCGCGGACTGTCGGAGGCCGACGCCTACGCCCTGCTGCGCAAGACCGCGATGAACCAGAACCGCAAGCTGGCCGATGTGGCGCAAAGCCTGGTCACGGCCGCGGACTTGCTTGGGCCCGGAGGGCTTTGAGATGGCGGAACATGTGATCAATGCGGGCTTCATGCCGCTTTTCGACAGCGCGATCCTGATTGCCGCGCGCGAAATCGGCTTCGCCCGGAAGGAAGGCGTCGAACTCACGCTGTCGCGCGAAACGTCCTGGGCCAACATCCGCGACCGCATCGCGATCGGCCATTTCGACGTCGCGCACATGCTGGGGCCGATGCCGCTCGCCTGCAATCTCGGCCTGAGTCCGCTCGCATCGGACATGATCGTCCCGTTCTCGATGGGCCTGGGCGGAAACTGCGTGACCGTCTCCAATTCCGTCTGGCAGGGAATGGTCGAGCACGGTGCATTTCCCGACATCGACCCGACCCGCAACGGCGCGGCCCTGCGCCAGTTCATCCGCGCGCGCAGTGCGACCGGTCGGCCTCCGCTGCGTTTCGCCGTCACGCATCCGCACTCGGGACACAATTACGAACTGCGCTACTGGCTGGCAGGCTGCGGCATCGATCCGGGAAGCGAGACGGAAATCGTCATCGTGCCGCCGCCCTTCATGGCAGACGCCCTCGCCGCCGGCCGCATCGACGGCTATTGCGTCGGCGAGCCGTGGAACAGCGTTTCGGTGGTGGCGGGCACGGGCCACATCGCTACCGTCAAGGCCGCGATCTGGCGCAACAGCCCGGAAAAGGTGCTCGGCGTCCGCAAGAAATGGTCCGAGCAGCAGCCGGAGGCGCTCTCCGCCCTGCTGCGCGCGCTGCACCAGGCCGCCCGCTGGTGCCAGGCCCCGTCCAACCATCCGCAACTCACCGCGCTGATGAGCCAGCCGGCCTATCTCGGCCAGCCGGCATCGATCCAGATTCGCGCCCTGACCGGCCGCCTCGATCCGGGCAACGGCGTCGAGCGAAAGGTCGACGACTTCTTCCTGCCGTTCGACAAGGCGGCGAACTTCCCGTGGAAGAGCCACGCGCTGTGGTTCTACACGCAGATGGTTCGCTGGGGGGACGTTCAGCACACCCCCCGGAACCGCGCGATCGCGCTCGACTGCTACCGCCCCGACCTCTATCGCGCGGCGCTGAAGCCGCTCGGCGTGGCGCTGCCCGGGGCCAATTCGAAGGTGGAGGGCGCGCTGACCGTAGCCACGCCCGTCGGCTCGGCCGGCGCCAGCCTGACGCTCGGCCCCGACGGCTTCTTCGACGGCCGCATCTTCGACCCCGATGCGCTGGACGTCTATATCGGCAGCCAGGCGGGCCCGGGATCGACTCGTCCCTGATCGAAGCGACGCTTGCGTATTTATTGTGCATTGCAGCAGGCGAGCCTGCCTGCCGAACGCACAGCGCCGAATCTCCATCGCCACGCGCGAATCTCCCCAAAGCGTTGATCTCAATAGATCTCCGGTTTCTTCCTGAAGTTGGCACGGCACGTGCATAACCATTGGCGAGGCCCTTGCGGCCACGAGTTTGGTGTCCAATGGCGGGCACCCCCAGGCAAAGCTGCCGATCAGATTGCGCGATCCCGGATGGACGGATCGCGCGGGTCTGGCCGGCAGCTTTTTTCTTTTTGGCGACAGGCCGGCACCCATGCCGGCGGCAACCGGAGACAGAGATGAGCGACACGACGGCCACGAAATCCAGCTTCCGTTCTCACCGCCGCGACTTCCTGAAAGGCGCGGCCGCCACGGCCGCGCTGCTCGGCGCCGCCAGGGCGCTGCTGCCCTATGGCGCCCATGCGGCCCCGGCGGCGCCGGAAGTGACCGGCGCGAAGCTTGGCTTCATCGCGCTGACCGACGCCGGCCCGCTCTTCGTCGCCAAGGAGAAGGGCATCTTCGAGAAATACGGCATGCCTGACGTCGAGGTGCTCAAGCAGTCCTCCTGGGGTACGACGCGCGACAATCTCGTGCTGGGGTCGGCCGGCAACGGCATCGACGGCGCCCACATCCTCACGCCCATGCCCTATCTCATCTCGTCGGGCGCGATGACCCAGAACAACCAGCCGACGCCGATGATGATCCTCGCCCGTCTCAACGTGGCTGGCCAGTGCATCTCCGTGGGCCAGGAATATGCCGACCTCAAGCTCGGCACGGACGCCACGCCGTTCAAGGCGGCTCTCGAAGCGAAGAAGGCGTCCGGCAAGGAGGTCAAGGCGGCGATGACCTTCCCGGGCGGCACGCATGACCTGTGGATCCGCTACTGGCTGGCCGCGGGCGGCATCGATCCCAACACCGACATCCAGACGATCGTCGTTCCGCCGGCCCAGATGGTGGCGAACATGAAGGTCGGCACGATGGACTGCTTCTGCGTGTGCGAGCCGTGGAACGAGCAGCTGAAGAACCAGCAGATCGGCTACACCGCGCTGACCACGGGCGAACTCTGGGACAAGCATCCGGAGAAGTCCTTCGCCATGCGCGCCGACTTCGTCGAAAGGTACCCGAACGCCACCAAGGCGCTGCTCATGGCGGTCATGGAGGCGCAGATGTGGTGCGAGAAGATGGAGAACAAGGAAGAGCTCGCCCAGATCTGCGCCAGGCGCAACTGGATCAACGCCCCGATCAGCGACGTCGTCGAGCGCATGAAGGGCAACTTCGACTACGGCAACGGCAAGGTCGTCGCGAACAGCCCCTTCATCATGCACTACTGGGACCACCACGCGTCCTACCCTTTCCGCAGCCACGAACAGTGGTTCCTGACCGAGGACATCCGCTGGGGCTACCTGCCCGAGACCACCGACACGAAGGCGCTGATCGACCAGGTCAACCGCGAGGATCTGTGGCGCGAGGCAGCAACGGCGCTGGGCGTGACCGGACTCCCGGAAGGCACCTCGCGCGGCAAGGAGACCTTCTTCGACGGCAAGGTCTTCGATCCCGAAAATCCGGCGGCCTACCTCGAGAGCCTCAGTATCAAGCGCATGGTCTGATGCGCGCGGGGCGGCCGCGCGCGGCTGCCCCGGTCCCCTCTCTGATCGGAAGGAACACGACATGACAGCCACCGCCGCCAAGACGATGCCGGCTCCGGTCAGGCAGGCCCGCCCGGCAGCCCAGGTGCTCGCGCTGCCGCTCCGCAAGCAGGCATTCTCGGACAGGATCTTTCGCGCGGGGCGCGAGCTGGCATTCCAGCTCGTCCCGCCGTTGATCACCCTGGCACTGCTGATCGGCCTGTGGGAACTGCTCTGCTCCAGCCCGACCGCGTCGCTTCCGCCTCCCTCGCGGGTGGTGACGGATACCTGGGAGCTGATCGTCAATCCGCTCTACGACAATGGTGGCAATGACAAGGGCATGGCCTGGCAGATCTATGCCAGCTTGAAGCGCGTGGCGCTGGGCTATATGCTGGCCGCCGTCGCCGGCATCGCGCTCGGCGTTCTGGTCGGCCAGTCGAGCCTTGCCATGCGCGGCCTCGACCCGATCTTCCAGGTCCTGCGCACGGTGCCGCCCCTGGCCTGGCTGCCTCTCTCCCTGGCGGCGTTCCGCGACGGCGAGCCTTCGGCGATCTTCGTCATCTTCATCACCGCGATCTGGCCGATCATCATCAACACGGCGGTCGGCATCAGGAACATTCCCGCCGACTACCGCAATGTGGCGCGCGTGCTCAGGCTCAACGGCTTCGAGTATTTCCACCGCATCATGCTGCCGGCGGCGGCCCCCTACATCTTCACCGGTCTGCGCATCGGCATCGGCCTGTCCTGGCTGGCGATCGTGGCTGCCGAGATGCTGATCGGCGGCGTCGGCATAGGCTTCTTCATCTGGGACGCGTGGAACTCGTCCCTCATCAGCGACATCATTCTGGCCCTCATCTATGTCGGCCTGGTCGGCTTCGTGCTCGACAGGATCGTCGCCTTCATCGGTAACCGCGTCACCCGCGGCACGGCCGCGTCCTGAGGAGCACGATCATGGCGAACCACTATCTTTCGATCGAGCAGATCGGAAAAAGCTTCTCGCGCGGTGCAGCCGCCACGGAAGTGCTTCGCGACGTCAGCCTGTCGGTCGCGCGCGGCGAGTTCATTTCGCTCATCGGCCATTCGGGCTGCGGCAAGTCCACGCTTCTCAACATCGTGGCGGGGCTCACCCCCGCCTCGACGGGCGCGGTGCTGCTGGATGGCAAGGCGGTCGACGAGCCGGGCCCCGACCGGGCGGTGGTGTTCCAGAACCACTCCCTCCTGCCCTGGCTGACGGTCTACGAGAACGTGGCGCTGGCGGTGAACAAGGTGTTCGGCGGCAGGAAATCCGCCGCCGAACGCAGGCAATGGACGATGTACAATCTCGAACTCGTCCACATAGGCCACGCACGCGACAAGCGGCCGTCCGAAATCTCGGGCGGGATGAAGCAGCGCGTCGGCATCGCCCGCGCGTTGGCGATGGAGCCCAAGGTTCTATTGCTGGACGAGCCGTTCGGCGCGCTCGACGCGCTGACGCGGGCTCATCTGCAGGACCAGGTCATGCAGATCCACGCGACGCTCGGCAACACGGTGCTGATGATCACGCATGACGTCGACGAGGCGGTGCTGCTCTCCGACCGCATCGTGATGATGACCAACGGCCCGGCCGCGACGATCGGCGAGGTGCTGGATGTGCCGCTGGCCCGGCCGCGCGACCGCATCACCCTGGCGTCGGACCGCACCTACCTCAAATCCCGCGAAGCCGTGCTCAAGTTCCTCTACGAGCGCCACCGCTTCGTGGAAGCGGCGGAGTAGGCCGATGGCGCGGAAACTCGTCATCATCGGCAACGGCATGGCGCCGGGCCGCATGCTGGAACATCTCTTCGAGGCCGCTCCGGGTCGCTTCGAGGTCACGATCTTCAACGCCGAACCGCGCGTGAACTACGACCGCATCATGCTGTCGCCGGTCCTGTCGGGCGAGAAGAGCTATGACGACATCGTCATCCACGGCGATGGCTGGTACATCCAGAACGGCGTGACGCTCTACAAGGGCCACCGTGTCGTCGCGATCGACCGCGCCGCCAGGACGGTCACATCCGACCAGGGCGTCACGGAGGGCTATGACCGGCTGGTCATCGCCACCGGCTCCGTGCCCTTCATCATTCCGGTGCCCGGCGCCAACCTTCCGGGCGTCATCACCTATCGCGACCTCGACGACGTCAACGCCATGCTGCTAGCGGCCCAGTCGCGGCAGAGGGCGGTCGTCATCGGCGGCGGCCTCCTCGGGCTCGAGGCAGCGGCAGGCCTCGGCGCGCGCGGCATGGACGTCACGGTCATCCACGTCATGCCGACGCTGATGGAACGCCAGCTCGATCCGGCGGCCGGCTACCTGCTCCAGAAGGCCATCGAGGCGCGCGGCATCAAGGTGCTGACCAAGGCCAGCACGAAGGCGATCGTCGGTGACGGCAAGGCCGAGGGCGTCGAACTCGCAGACGGCACGATCGTGCCGGCCACGCTCGTCGTCATGGCGGTGGGTATCAGGCCGAATGCCGTGCTGGCGAGAGATGCGGGGCTTTCGGTCAACCGCGGCATCGTCACCGACGACCGCATGGCGACGGACGATCCCAACATCCTGTCGATCGGCGAATGCGCCGAGGTCGGCGGCAATGTCTACGGTCTCGTCGCGCCGCTCTACCAGATGGCGCGCGTTGCCGCCGCGGCACTTGTCGGCCCTGGCGACGTCCGCTTCGTCCACGCCGACACGCCGACCAAGCTGAAGGTCACCGGCATCGACCTCTATTCGGTGGGCGACTTCGCCGTCGGCGACGATCGTGAGGAGATCGTGCTGCGTGACGCCTCGGCCGGCATCTACAAGCGGGTCGTCCTGCGCGACAACCGCATCATCGGCACGGTGCTCTACGGCGAGACGTCGGACGGCGCGTGGTTCGCCGACCTGCAGAAGAAGCAGGCCGACATTGCGGAGATGCGCGATACCCTGATCTTTGGCCAGGCGTTCCAGGGAGGTGCCGCCGCGGACCCTCTGGCGGCCGTTGCGGCCTTGGCGGATGACGCCGAGATCTGCGGCTGCAACGGCGTCTGCAAGGGCAAGATCGTAACGGCAATCACCTCGAAGGGCCTGACGGCGCTCGACGACGTGCGCGCCCACACCAAGGCCTCGGCCTCCTGCGGCACCTGCACCGGGCTGGTCGAGAAGCTCATGGTGTTGACTCTGGGGGACGCATACAACCCCGCCGCCGTCCAGCCCATGTGTTCCTGCACCTCGCTCGGCCATGACGAGGTGCGCCGGCTGATCAAGGCCAAGGGCCTCAAGACCATCCCGGCCGTGATGCAGGAACTGGAGTGGAAGACCTCCTGCGGCTGCGCCAAGTGCCGCCCGGCGCTCAACTACTACCTCGTCTGCGACTGGCCTGACGAATATGCGGACGATTACCAGTCGCGCTTCGTCAACGAGCGCGTCCACGCCAACATCCAGAAGGACGGCACCTATTCGGTCGTGCCCCGGATGTGGGGCGGCGTGACGTCCGCTCAGGAACTGCGCGCAATCGCCGACGTGGTCGACAAGTTCGCGATCCCCGCCGTCAAGGTGACCGGCGGACAGCGCATCGACATGCTGGGCATCCGCAAGGAGGACCTGCCCGGCGTCTGGTCCGACCTCCAGAAGGCCGGCTTTGTCTCCGGTCACGCCTATGCCAAGGGCCTTCGCACGGTGAAGACCTGCGTCGGCACCGACTGGTGCCGCTTCGGCACGCAGGACTCGACCGGCCTCGGCATCCGCATCGAGAAGTTCATGTGGGGGTCGTGGACGCCGGCCAAGGTCAAGATGGCGGTGTCGGGCTGCCCGCGAAACTGCGCGGAGGCGACCTGCAAGGATGTCGGCGTGATCTGCGTCGATTCCGGGTTCGAGGTCCATTTCGCCGGTGCTGCCGGCCTCGACATCAAGGGCACCGAAGTGCTCGGCCTCGTGAAGACCGAAGACGAGGCGCTTGAGGTCATCGTGGCGCTCACGCAGATGTACCGCGAGCAGGGCCGCTACCTCGAACGCATCTAC
The DNA here is from genome assembly GCA_937958475.1 of uncultured Mesorhizobium sp. Classification (GTDB taxonomy): domain Bacteria; phylum Pseudomonadota; class Alphaproteobacteria; order Rhizobiales; family Rhizobiaceae; genus DUSC01. The sequence continues at coordinate 7,659 of CALFXR010000076.1, forward strand.
AAATGGGCGAAGCGCATCGGCGTGGACGAGATCCGGCGCCAGATCCTCGATGATGGCGAGCGCCGCCGCGCCTACTACGACCGCTTCGTTTTCTCGCAGTCGTTCGCGCAGGTGGATCCGTGGGCGGAGCGCGTCTCCGGCAAGGACAAGCACGAGTTCCGGCCCATCGCGACGATCGGCTATGCGGAGGCTGCGGAGTGATGTGGCATGAGATCGGCCTGTTGGCGGACATACCCCGGCGCGGCGCGCGCTGCGTGACGACGCCGCAAGGACGCATAGCCGTGTTCCGGACGGCGGAGGACCGCGTTTTCGCACTGATGAATCGTTGTCCGCACAGGGGCGGGCCGCTCAGCGAAGGCATCGTGCACGGGAATTCGGTGACCTGTCCGCTGCACAACTGGGTCATCTCGCTGGAGACCGGTGCGGCGTTGGGCGCCGACGAGGGCTCGACGCCCGCCATTCCGGTCCGCATCGTCGACGGGCGGGTCGCGATCCGGCTCGACGAATCACACCGCATCGCCGCCGAATAGGAGGACGCGCATGCTGACCGGGAAGGACGTCACCGACCTCGTCTTCGGCGACACGTCGAAGGCGGTCGTCCAGGAAAAGTGCGGCAACGGCATCATGCGCGCGATCGGCCTCGGCCTGCCCGTCGAGAAGGTGCCGAACCCGCAGGTCGACCGCATCGAGCTGCGCATGAGAAGCAGGTTCCTCGCCCATGACAGCTGGTGACGTGTCGCGGCCCGAGGAGATCAGGACGACTTGCCCCTATTGCGGGGTCGGCTGCGGCGTGATCGCGAAGGTATCCGTGGACGGCTCGGTAGCGGTCCGCGGGGATCCCGATCATCCGGCCAATTTCGGACGACTCTGTTCGAAGGGGACGGCGCTCGGCGAGACCATGGGCTTGGACGGTCGCCTGCTGCGTCCCGAAATCGGCGGCCGTCCCACCTCTTGGGACGAGGCGCTCGACAAGGTGGCGCATGCCTTCTCTCGCGCCGTCGCCGAATACGGTCCGGAATCGGTGGCTTTCTACGTCTCCGGGCAGCTGCTCACCGAGGACTACTATGTCGCCAACAAGCTGATGAAAGGCTTCATAGGCTCGGCGAACATCGATACGAATTCGCGTCTCTGCATGGCGTCGTCGGTCGCGGGACACCGCCGCGCCTTCGGCGAGGATATCGTGCCGGGCGGATATGAGGATTTCGACGAAGCCGACCTCATCGTGCTGGCGGGCTCCAACACCGCCTGGTGCCATCCGATCCTGTTCCGGCGAATGTTGGCCGCCCGCGAGCGCCGCGGCACGCGGATCGTCGTCATCGATCCACGCCGCACCGCGACCGCCGACGAATGCGACCTCCACCTGGCGCTGAAGCCGGGTAGCGACGTACTGCTGTTCAACGGCTTGCTGGCACACCTCGCGCATGTCGGCGCGGTCGATGCCGCCTATGTTGCCGCGCACACGGCCGGGTTTGACGAGGCGCTGGCCGCCGGCCGCCAGGATGCGCCCTCGCTCGAACAGGCGGCCGAAGGCTGCGATGTCCCGCCGGCCGCGCTGCAGGCGTTCTACGAACTCTTCGCCTCGACCGAACGCGTGGTGACGGTCTACAGCCAGGGCATCAACCAGTCGGCGCGCGGTACCGACAAGGTCAACGCGATCATCAACTGTCACCTCGCGACAGGCCGCATAGGCAGGCCCGGCACAGGTCCGTTCTCGGTCACGGGCCAGCCCAACGCCATGGGCGGTCGCGAGGTGGGAGGGCTGGCGAACCAGCTCGCCGCGCACATGGATTTCGACGACCCAGCCGACATCGAGCGTGTCGCGCGCTTCTGGGACGCGACGGCGATCGCGACCAGCCCGGGCCTCAAGGCCGTCGATCTGTTCCGCGCCGTTGGCGATGGAAGCATCCGGGCACTCTGGATCATGGGCACCAACCCTGCCGTCTCGATGCCTGATGCCGGAAAGGTGCGGGCCGCGCTGAGGAACTGCGATTTCGTCGTCGTCTCCGACGTGACGCGAACCGACACGACCCGTCTCGCCGACGTACTTCTCCCGGCTGCCGGCTGGGGCGAGAAGGACGGCACTGTGACCAACTCCGAGCGGCGCATCTCGCGGCAGCGGCGTTTCCTGCCTCTGCCCGGCGAGGCGCTGCCGGACTGGCGCATCGTCTGCGAAGTGGCGCGGCGGATGGGCTTCGGCGCGGCGTTTTCCCATGACAGCCCGACTGCAATCTTCCGCGAGCATGCCGCGCTGTCGACCTTCGAGAACGACGGCGCGCGTCTGTTCGACATCGGAGCGTATGCCGATATCCCCGACGCCGCGTATGAAACCCTCACGCCGCGGCGCTGGCCTTCCAGGCGGACCGAGTCCGCACCGCCGGCTGAAGAGCGACTGTGCGGCGACGGCATCTTCCCCACGCCGGATGGCCGCGCGCGCTTCGTCGCGGTCCGCCACGACGGCGTGGCGGAGCAGACTTCCGGAGAGTTGCCGATTTCGCTCAATACGGGCCGGCTGCGCGACCAATGGCACACCATGACGCGCACGGGACGTGTCGCGCGGCTCGGCTCCCACGCGCCCGAGCCGGTCCTGGAGATTCATCCCGCCGATGCCGGAGCGAGCGGCATCCTCGATGGCGACATCGTCGAGCTGTCGAGCCTTCGGGGGAAGGCGCGGGCAAGGGCACAAATCTCGGATATGCAGAAGCCGGGCCAGGCGTTTTTTCCCATGCACTGGAGCGGCGACTTCGCGGCGAAGGCATCCGCGGGGTTCGTGTCCAGCCCGTCGGTCGACGCGATATCCGGCCAACCCGAGCTGAAGCATGCGCCGGTCGCCATCAGACGCATCGATGTCCGCTGGGAGGCGATGCTTCTGTCGCGGCGCGACATTCGCCCGACGGGCTTCCTCCACTGGAGCCGACGCGCCGTCGAGGGCGGCTGGCTCTATTCGCTTTACGGCCCGGAAGCCCCGGCACAGGGCGCAATGCTGGCGAGGACCGTGTTCGCGGGCGGCGAGCCGGAGGCCGGGATCCAGTATATCGACCGCTCGGCAGCGACCTATCGCGCCGCCCGGCTCGACGCGTCGGGTGCTCTGTCCGAGGCGCTGCTGGTCGCGCCCCCGCGCCGGCTGCCGGATCCGGACTGGCTTCTCGCGCTGCTCGCTTCGCGCGCCCCCTTGTCGCCCGCCGAGCGCCAGGCGCTGCTGTCGGCGCGCACCGTCGTGCCGACCCCGTCGCGCGGCCGCATCGTCTGTGCGTGTTTCAACGTGGGCGAGAACCAGATCGTCGCGGCGATCGCAGATGGTTGCGCCAATGTCGAGGCCGTCGGCGCTCGCATTTCCGCCGGCACGAATTGCGGCTCCTGCCGCCCCGAGATCAGGACATTCGTCGATGCAGCCCGTCTCCAGGCAGCCGAGTGAAACCGGCCCGGCGCGGATCGGTGCGCTCAGCGTTCTACCGGTCTTTCTCGAGCTCAAGGACAGGCGCGCCGTCGTCGTCGGCGCGAGCGACGCGGCCGCGTGGAAGGCCGAGCTTCTCGCGGCTGCCGGCGCGACGGTCGAGGTGTTCATCGGCGGGGGGCCGGCCTCGCCCGAACTGCTGGCCGCGGCGGAGCGGGAACCCGGCATCACGCTGATCGCGGTGGCGTGGAGCGGCGCTTGCCTCGCCGGCGCGGCAGTCGCGCTCGCGAGCATGGAGAGCGACGATCAGGCGCAGGCTTTCCACGATGCCGCGCGGGCCTCCGGCGTTCCCTGCAACGTGATCGACAGGCCGGCGTTCTGCGACTTCCGGTTCGGCACCATCGTCAATCGCTCTCCCGTGGTGGTCGGCATCTCCACCTCGGGCGCGGCACCGATCCTCGGCCAGGCGGTGCGTCGCAGGATCGAGACGCTGCTGCCGCCGTCTCTCGCCGACTGGGGGCAACTCGCGGCCCGCCTGCGCGAGCGCGTGACAAAACAGCTGACGCCCGGGCCGGCACGGCGTCGTTTCTGGGAAGCACTGGTCGATCGCGCCTTCGGTCCGTCGCCAGGCGCGTATGCCGAACGGGATCTTCTGGACGGCATCGCCTCGGCGGCGGTCTCGCCGCCGCGCGGCCATGTCACCTTCGTCGGCGCCGGACCCGGCGACGCGGAACTCCTGACGCTGAAGGCGGTGCGCGCGCTGCAATCGGCCGACGTGATCCTGTTCGACGACCTCGTCTCGGACGAGGTTCTCGAACTCGCCAGACGCGAGGCGAAGCGCATCCTGGTCGGCAAGCGGGCCGGGCGGCCGAGTTGCAGGCAGCACGAGATCAACGCCATGATGGTAGGCCTTGCGAAGGCGGGACGGAGGGTGGTCCGGCTGAAATCCGGCGACCCGATGGTTTTCGGACGGGCCGGCGAGGAGATCGCCGCGCTGGAGGCGGAGGGCCTGCCCTACGACGTGGTACCGGGCATCACCGCGGGTATAGCGCTCGCGGCGGCGCTTGGCGTGTCGCTCACCCATCGCGATCACGCCAAGTCAATCCGCTTCGTCACCGGTCATTCCAAGCACGGCGGGCTGCCGCAGGACCTCGACTGGCGCGCCGTCGCCGATCGATCGGCCACCACCATCTTCTACATGGGTGCGCGAACCGCGGGACAGATTGCGGCGCGGTTGATCGGCGAGGGAATGTGCCCTGAGACGCCGGTCGTCGCCGCCGCGAATGTCGGTCGCTGCGGCACGCGCGTGCTACGCACGATTCTGGGCAGCATGATGCAGGCGAGTCATCTCGACCTCGGCTCCGGCCCCATCGTCATCGGAATAGGCAAAGCGTTCGGCGTTGAAGAAGGTCGATCCGGCATGAAGGCGCGCGAGCCCGTTCGGATGAACGTCGCTCGCAATTGACGAGACCATCGATCTGTCCGAGGCCCATCGGACTCGCGCGACCGCTCGCGCCACGCCAGAGCATCCGAATGATGCCCTCCGGAGCCGGTTTCATTGGCCCGCACCGCGCAGGCCGCGTCAGCCGCGACCGCCGGCAGCGCCTCTGCCAGGCGCTCTCGGCCCTGCCGTCGTTCGCGAAACGATAGAGACCGCCGCGGCGACGTCCAGCCAAAGGAATGGAAGACCCCTTGTCATTTGATGACAACCGATGGAAATCAACCGCATAGCGGTTTATGAACGATGTTCTGATGCCGCGGCGATCTTCGAGGGTTGTCATCAGGGAGATGGGGGGAACGGCTGCATGAGAACCAGCAAGGGCGCCAAGGCCGAACCCGCCAGGGTCGCCACGCTCGAACGGGCGCTGTCGATCCTGTCGGTATTCGAATCGAGCAGCGAGCCCGTCACCCTGGCGCAGATCTCGAAGGCGACGGGGCTCTACAAGAGCACCATCCTCAGGCTGATCGCCTCGTTCGAGGACCACGGCTACCTGCGCCGCAGCAAGGACGGCGCCTCCTATTCGCTCGGCCCCACGGCCTTCCGCATCGGGGTGAAGTACAAGCAGGCGTTCGAGCTGGACGAGGCGATCGAGCATGCGCTGGAAGACCTGGTCGCCAAGGGAACGGAGAGCGCCTCCTTCCACGTGCTCGACCGCGACCGCCGGCTGTGCATCCTCCGCGTCGATTCCAACCATCCGACGCTCGACCGTGTTGCTGCCGGCGACCGGTTGCCGCTCGACAAGGGCGCGGCGGGCAAGGTGCTGCAGGCCTACTCGGGAATCGGCGGCGCCGATTTCCAGACGATCCGCGAGCAGGGGATCGCGGTTTCCTACGGCGAGGTCGATCCGTCCTGCGCGGCGATATCGGTGCCGGTCTTCGGGCTGGACAGCGAGCTGATCGGCGCGCTGTCGGTGTCCGGTCCGAAGGAGCGCTTCACCGACCAGACGGTGGCCTCGATGAGCCAGCTTCTCTTCGAGGCGTCGCGCAAGCTCTCCAACCTCGCCATCGCCGAGAAGCACAGGCAGCGCAAGCCCGTGCGCGGCTGATCCCTCCGAATAGCGTTGGTCCGAAGCGCCGGCCGCCCTGTCGGGCCGGGCCGGCTGCTTCGGCGTGCTGTCACTTCAGCAGCGACGGCAGGAACGTCGAGATCGACGGGAAGGCAATGAGGATCGCGAGCATCACCAGGTCGGCGAGGATGAACCAGAGAACCTGCCGGACGATCGATTCGAGCGGCGTGTCCGGCATGGTCGCCTTGATGACGAACAGGTTCATTCCCACCGGCGGCGTGATCAGCCCGAGTTCCAGAAGCTTCACGACGATGATGCCCATCCAGATCATGTCGATCTGCATGTTGAGCAGGATCGGGTAGAGCAGCGGCAGGGTCAGCAGCATGATCCCGATCGGGTCGATGAACATGCCGAGGATCAGGTAGAGCACGGAGACGCCGATGATGAACAGGATCGGATCGCCGGCGATCGCGATGATGTCCTGGGCGAGGTAGTCGGAGACGCCGGACAGGGCCAGGAACCGCGTGAAGAGGATGGCCCCGATGCCGATCAGGAAGATCGACGACGTCGTCTGCAGCGTCGCCATCACCGCCTTGCCGAACGCCCTGAAGTTGAACGTCCCGCCGGCGATCGCGATGATGAGGGCGACGAAGGCGCCGAACGAGCCGGCCTCGGAGGCCGAGAACAGGCCGGCGAACAGCCCGCCCATGATCGAGGCGAACAGGACGAGGATCGGCCAGACGTCGAGGAACGCCCGCAGCACCGCGTTGCGGCGCCCCTTGGTCTGGAGTCCGTCGTCGGCAGCCCGGCCGTTGCCGCCGATCAGGTCGGGCTTCATCCGTATCCGCAGCAGGATGGTCAGCGAATACATCATCGCCGAGAGGATGCCCGGGATGATGCCGGCGATGAACAGCTTGCCGATCGAGGTCTCGGTGAAGATCCCGTAGATGATCATGATGATGGAGGGCGGGATCATCGTCCCCAGCGTACCGCCGGCGGCGACGATCGCTCCGGCGAAGGCGGGATTGTAGCCGTTCTTGGTCATCTCCGGGATCGCGATGCGGCCGATGGCGGCGGCGGTGGCGAGGCTGGAGCCGCTGACCGCGGAGAACGCCGCCGCGCCGCCGATCGTCGCTACGCCGAGGCCGCCGTTGAGACCGCGGAAGGCGCGATCGACGGCCTTGAACAGGCTGTCGGTGATGCCGGCGTAGTAGCAGATGTAGCCCATGAACACGAACATGGGGATCGAGCTGAGCGACCAGCTGGCGGTGAACTCGTACGGACCGCTGGTGAGGATGCCGAGTGCAGTTCCCTTGCCGTACATCACCGCGATGCCGCCGAGGGAGACGACTCCCATGGCGATGGCGATGGGAAGGCGAAGCGCCAGCAGCAGGATCAGGACACCAAGTCCCGCGAAACCGATTTCCAGGTTCATTCCGACATCTCCCACCCGCCGTCCTTGCCTGCGGAAGCGAAGATGTCGCGCCCGAGGCCGAAGAACCCGAGCGTCTTGACGATGACGACGACGGTGAAGAGGGCCGTGCCGAGGACGAAGATGACGCGGCCGGGCCAGATGATGATCGGATACTCGCCGAACATGAACTCCCCGATCAGCAACTTGCGCCACGCCTCGCGTCCGGCGAGCCAGGTCATGACGACGAGGAAGGCGGCGGTGACCAGACCGTTGACGGCGAGATTGATCCGCTGCGCCGTCGGCGGCAGCATCTGATGGACCATCTCCACCGCCACGTGCCCGTTCCTGATCTCGACCAGGGCGAGCGGGAGCGCGACGACGGCGGGCATGTAGTAGTAGGCGACGATCTCGAGCGTCGCGGGAATCGGGACCGAGAACAGGTACTTGCCGATCGCGTCGATCGAGACGTGCAGGGCCATCAGGACCAGGCCGATACCGCCGACGATCAGGTAGGCTCTGTTGACGTTTCTTATGATGCCGATGTGCATCCGGCTTCCTCCCCCATGTGTCGTCCGTTACCGATCAGTTTGTCGGAAGCGTCCCCGGCAAGCGGATCGGCGAAAGCTTGTTGGCCTTCGCCCAGTAGTCGGTCAGCGCCGACGTGTCCTGACCGGCGTAGCCTTCGTCCAGCGCCTGGCGGAAGATGTCGCGCGCCGTCTGTCCGAGCGCCACCGAGACACCCGCTTCCTCTGCCGCCCGGCAGGCCAGCGTCAGGTCCTTCAGCCCGAGAGCGATGTCGAAGCCGGGCGTGGTGTCTCCCCGCAGGACCTTGACCGGCCACTTCTCGCGCAGCTGCCCGTTCGAGGCGGTGGTTTCCAGCACTACGTCAAGTGTCTTGCGCACGTCGAGCCCCATCGCCACGGCGAGGGTGAGCGCCTCGGAGTTCAGCTGGCAATAGGAGAGGACGAGGAAGTTGTTCACCAGCTTTGTCCGCGTGCCGTTTCCGGGCCTTCCGCAATGGAAGATCGTCGTCCCCATGTCCTCGAGCAGCGGGCGTACGCGCATGAAGATGTCGTCGTCGGCGCCGACCATGAACAGGGACTGGCCCTTGTCGGCATGCGCGGCGAGACGGCCGACAGGCGCGTCGGCATAGGCCAGCCCGCGTTTTGCTGCCTCTGCCGCAAGCGTGTCGCAGGTCGCGGGATCGACGGTGCTCATGTCGACGACGACGGTGCCCGGGCGGGCGCGGTCGAAGACGCCGCCGGCCTCCAGCGCGACCGACAGCACTTCCTTGGGCCCGGGAAGCATGAGGAAGACGACACCGCATGCGGCGGCGACGTCGCCGGCTCCCGCTTCGCAGCGCACGCGGATACCTGCCAGTTCACGCGCGCGGGCATCGTTGACGTCATAGACCGACAGGTCGCGGCCGTTGCGCACGAGGCTCGAGGCGAGCGCGAAGCCCATTCTGCCGAGGCCGATGAATCCGAGGCGTATGTCGTCTGCAGCGGCCTTGTTTGCGCTCTCCCGCATCTCTCTCTTTCTCGTTTTTCGGCTGTCGCGATTGACAGGATGATGTCGGGGTGAATAAATAGAACACTGTTCTAAAAATCAACTCCCTTTCGACGAAGCGGCCGGGTACGAGGAACAGGAGCCGGCACCCCGGCCCCGGCCGGGACGTCGATGGCAGGACGCGGCAGTCCGCGCGCGGATCAGGAAGAGGAAATCCAGGGTGGCAATGCAGTTCCCGGCGTGCGGACGCTGGATCGATGGTTCGGGCCCGTCCTTCGTGACGACCAATCCCGCCAATGGCGACGTGAATGCCGAGATCGGCACGCCCTCGGCGGCGGAAGTCGCGCAGGCCTGCGAATTCGCGCAGAAGGCCGCGTCGGCCGATTCCTGGCGCAAGCTGCGGCCGCACCAGAGGGCGGACCATCTCTACCGCATCGCCGCGGCCATCACCGCCGACGCCGAGGATCTCGCCCGCGCGCAGATGCTCGAGAACGGCAAGGCCATCAAGGAATGCCGGGCGCAGGCCGCCAGCGCGGCCGCGACGTTCCGCTATTACGCGGCCACCTGCGAGACGCTGGAATCGGCGCTGCCGCCGAGCCGCGGCAACTACTTGTCGATGACGACCTGGGAGCCATACGGCGTCGTCGCCGCCATCACGCCGTGGAACTCGCCGCTGACCATGGAGGCGCAGAAGGTCGCCCCGGCACTCGCCGCGGGAAACGCGGTCGTGCTGAAGCCGTCCGAGGTCACCACGCTTCCCAGCCTGACGCTGGCGCGGATCTGCGAGAAGGCCGGCCTGCCGGCGGGGCTTCTTTCGGTGCTACCGGGCTACGGGCGCGACATCGGGCCGGTCCTTCTCGAGCGACCGGAGGTGCGCATGGTGTCGTTCACCGGCGGCACCGAGACGGGCCGTGCGATCGCCGGAACGGCGGCGAGACGGCTGATCCCCGCCGCGCTGGAACTGGGCGGGAAGTCGCCGCACATCATCCTCGAGGATGCCGATGTCGAAGCCGCCTGCAACGGCGTCATCGACGGCATCTTCGAAGGCATGGGCCAGTCTTGCGTCGCCGGCTCGCGTCTGTTCGTGCCGCGCGCCAGGCATGATGAGATCGTCGACCTGCTGGTCCGCAAGGCCGAGGCGATCCGCCTGGGGCAGCCGACCGCGCCGGAGACCGAGGTCGGGCCGCTTTCCTCGTTTCATCACCGGGAACGGGTCGAGGCCTATGTCGACCTCGCCAGGAAGGAAGGCGGTGGCATCGCCACCGGCGGCAGCCGTCCGACGGGCGAGGCCTACGATGGCGGCGCCTTCTATCGCCCGACGATCGTCACCGGCCTGACCAACGCCGCGCGCGTCTGCCAGGAGGAAATCTTCGGCCCGGTTCTGTGCGTGCTGCCCTTCGACGACGAAGACGATCTCGTCGCCACCGCCAACGACACCGCGTTCGGGCTGGCATGCGGCATCTGGACCGCCGACTACCGCCGGGCGCTCCGGCTGGCGCGCGCCATCGATGCCGGCACGGTGTGGATCAACACCTACAAGCAGCTCAGCATCGGGGCGCCGTTCGGCGGCTTCAAGGAGAGCGGCATCGGACGCGAGAAGGGCACGCAAGGCATGCGGCTCTACCAGCAGGCCAAGAGCATCTACCTGGCCATCGCCTAACAAACCCGCCCGGACGAGCAGACCATCATGGATTCCAGCAAGGAACTCACCGTCGGCTTCATCGGCCTCGGCGTCATGGGCGGACCGATGTGCCGCAACCTGATCCGCAAGATGCCGCGGGCGCACGTGGTCGTCTTCGACAAGTCGCCCGAGGCGATCGAGGCGGTCGCTGGCGAGAACGCCGACGTGGCGGCGTCGCTGGAGGACGTCGCGCGGCGCGCCGAAATCGTCCTCCTGTCGCTGCCCAACGGCGACGCCGTGCGCCAGGTCATCGACACGATGATCGGCAGCATCCGCCCCGGGACGATCGTCATCGACACGTCGACCTCGCCCGTCGACGTCACGCGGGAGATGGCGGCGCGGATTCGGACGGCGGGCGGCGACTACCTCGACGCGCCGATCGCGCGCACGCGGGCGGCGGCCGAGAACGGTACGCTCAGCATCATGGTCGGCGGCGAGGCGGATGCCTTCGGCCGCGTCCTGCCGCTGCTCCGCTGCATGGGCAGCGAAGTCTCGCATTGCGGACCGGTCGGCAGCGGCCAGGTCGTCAAGATCCTCAACAACATGGTGCTGTTCCAGACCGTTCACGCGCTGTCCGAAGCGCTGGCGATCGGATCGCTCGCCGGCGTCGACGGGAAAATCCTCTTCGACATCTTCTCGAAGGGTTCGGCCGACAGCTTCGCGCTGCGCAACCACGGCCTGAAGGCCTTGCTGCCCGGCGACTTCCCGCCACGAGCGTTCTCCACCGACTACGCCCGCAAGGACAACGCCTACGCCATCGCGCTGGCCGCTTCCGTCGGCATTGCGCCGAAGGGCGCGCAGCTTCTCGACGAGGTGTTCAGCCAGGCCCAGGAACGCGGGCTCGGCGAGTTCTACTTCCCCGTCTTCCACAAGCTCCATTCGTCCGACTGACGAGCCGGGCGCGGACCCGGCCGCCTCACAGGGCGGCGAGCCGCTCCAGCCGCTTCGCGCCAGCGACGATCATCTCCATCGAAATCGGCGGGTCGTTGTGGATCACATAGGGTACCCGGGAGATCGGCTCCGCCATCAGCGCGAGCTTGCCGTCGTCGACCTCCTTCACGCCGAGTTCAGCAAGGCGGGTGGGCAGGCCGACCGCGCGGCAGAAGGGGATTAGGTCTAGGATTTCGGCGTCGTCGTTGCCCATCGACGCCAGTTGGAGGAGCGTGCCGTAGGTCACGACTTCGCCGTGCAGGTAGCGGTCGGTCTCCGGGAAGGGGCCGAGGCCGCGCAGGATGGCGTGGGCGATCGACAGGCCGCCGCTCTCGAAGGACAGGCCCGAATAGAGGATGCAGGCCTCGACCACCCTCTCGAAGGCGGCGTTCGGCGTGCCCGTGCCGGCGACCGCGAGCGCCTCGATCGCGTCGGCGCGGATGACCTCGTAGCAGCGGTCGGCAAGCACGCCGGCCAGCGCCGGCGGCCGGCCGCCGAAATAGTTGAGCCGGCCCGAGCGGATGGTCGAGGCCACCTCGTACTTCTTGGTCAGGGCGTCGCCGATGCCGGCGGCGAGGAAGCGCCGTGGCGCCGCCGCCAGGATGGTGGTGTCGACGATGACGGCGTGCGGGTTGCGCTTCAGGCTGGGCGTCTCGGCGATGCGGTGGTGCTCGTCGTAGATGGCGATCAGACGGCTGGTCGGCGCATCGCTGGAGGCGATCGTCGGAGCGATGATGATCGCGCAGCCCAGCTCGAGCGCGACGCCCTTCGCCGTGTCGAGCGCCTTGCCGCCGCCGGCGCCGACCACAACGTCCGGCGCGGAGCTGCCGGCGAGGCCGGCGAGGCGGCCGATCTCGGCGCGGGTGCATTCGCCGCCGAACGGCAGCACGATGGCCTGGCAGCCCGCCTCGCGCAGCCGCCCGGCGATTTCGCCGAAGCGCGCGACGACGATAGGATCGGCGACGATCGCCACGCGACCGCCGGGCGCAATGTCCTGGATGCAGCCGGGAAGGCGCTCCAGCGCCCCCGGTCCCTGGATGTAGATGTGCGGGAAGCCCGCGATGCTGATGTCGTTCACCGTGGTCCCCAATTCTCTTTGCCGGCTCATGCGACCTTGCTGGAAACGCCGTCGGCGAGCGTGATCTCGGTCATTCGCAGCCCGTCGACCGTTTGGCGAGACGGAAAGCGCTGGTGCAGCCTGTCCTCGTGGATCGGGACGATGCGCCGGTGGTCGCCGCCGACGCGCTTCGACATCTCGTCGAGGACGAGGACGTTGTTGGTCGTGCTGCCGACGTAGAAGCCGATCGGGACGTAGCTGGGTTTCGCCGCGTCCCAGCCCTCGAGATTCTCGAAACGGTAGACCAGGTCTCCTGCGAGAATCCAGCCGTCCTCGCTGTCGCTCCTGCGGTCGTTGCGGATGTGGACGTATTGCGAGCCCCAGGTGTGGGTGTCGTACGCGGCGTGCAGGTCGATGCCGGGCAGGACGTCGGCCATGTCGCCCTGCACGCAGACCAGGCGGCCGCTCCTGGCCAGGCCGACGGCGCGGAGGATGTCGCCGGGGTCGAGCGCAGCCTGAAGCACCTTGAAGCGCTGGTCGAGCGACATCGCCCAGACCCATTTCGACAGTTCGCGCTCCTGGATGTAGAAGGTGGCGTTGGGGAATGCCGCGATGCCGCCCATGTGGTCGTAGTGCGCATGGGTGATGAAGATGTGCGTGATGTCCTCGGGCGTGATCCCCGCATGGGCGAGGATCTCGCGCGCCGAATGCCAGTTGCCGACGCCGAACTCGTCGGCGATCGCCGCGCCGTATTCGCTGTGGTTGTAGCCGACGTCGACCATGGCGTTGACGCCGTTGCCCCTGATCAGGGCGTAGGCATAGGGAAGACGGCACGTTCCCTTGTCGTGGGCGCCGTAGACCACGCCGGCCACCGGGTTCTTGTTGCACTCGGCATATTCGAGCACCCAGATCGAATAGTCAGCCATGGTTCTCCTCCTACTGCTCCAACAGGATCCGTTTCGAACGCTTCAAGCCCACATGCTCGGCGCAGCATCCCTGCTCGAAATCGACGATCTCGAAGCCGGGCAGGCAGCGCGAGGCGTTCTGCAACTCGCGAAAGCCCGCCTGCAGGGGATCGTAGGCTCTGTCGACGGCTTCCTCGTTCCGCCGGGCCAGGGCGTCCGGCATCGCCTTCAGCGCCGCCGAAAGGGCTTTCACGGCGGCGGCCATGTGGCGGTGGTGATGTTCCGCGCCGGCCGGGACCCTGGCGGCGTAGGTGGCGTCCGCGGCGGCGCCATGGGCGTTGCGCGCGAGTTCCAGCATCGGGTGTCCGGGGTCGGTGCGCCCGCCTGCCGCGGCGAGGACGAGCAGGCCGGCCATCTGCGCGGCGCACTGACGCAGGCCGTCGAAACGGCCCTGTGCGGCGACGACGTAGTCGAACAGCCTCGGGTCGACTTCGGGGGCGAGACTGTCGCCGGGGGACGGCCGGTCCATCCCCGCGGGCTCGCAGGCATAGCCGGACACCGGCAGCGCGGTCGCGTCGTCGCGGTAGCTCACGAGACGTCCCCTCCGTGCCTGGCGGGATCGTGCTCCAGCCCGATGCGGCGGCCGACGAACTTCGGCACCGGGAAACGTCGCTGCGCGTCGAAGACGACGCGGAAGCGTTCGTTCGGCACCGGCGGGAAGGGACAGGGACGGCGCGTCGCCATGTCGGCGCAGACGAAGAGCTGCTCGTTGAAGGCGGCGAGCACGTCGCGGTCCTCGTCGAACATCGACAGGCAGGCATGGGCGCGGCCGTCGGTGACCGCGAGAATCCGCGCCGTGATGCGGATCCGCGATCCGCGGACCAGTTCGTTCCGGTAGACGATGTTCGCCTGGCCGACGAAGATCGTCTTGCCGCTCAGCGGGATCTGGTCGGGCCCGATGCCAAGGCCGGTGCACAGGGTGCGAACGGCGGAATCGAAGGCGATCAGGTAGGCGGCGACGTTCATGTGCCCGTTGTGGTCGAGCCAATCCTCGCGGACCGTCTCGCGGATGACGAGCAGGTCGCCGTCGCCGGCCGTCTCGAAGCCGAAAAGTTGCCGGGGCGCCGCCTCGCTCATGTGGGGAAAGCCTTGCGCAACTCGGACTTGAGGATCTTGCCGGTCGCCGACAGCGGCATCCGGTCGACGACCTCCACCCTGTCGGGCACCCACCATTTCACGACCTGCGACGCCACGTGCGCGATCAGGGCGTCCGCGTCGAGGGGTTTCGCGCCGGGATCGGGCTGGACGACGAGGAGCGGCCGCTCCTGCCAGCGCGGGTGCGGGATGCCGATCACCGCGGCGTGGCTGACGCCGGGGTGGCTCAGCGCCGCCGCCTCGAGTTCGGTGGTGGAAATCCACTCGCCGCCGGACTTGATGATGTCCTTCGAGCGGTCCTTGATCTCGATGTAGCCGTCCGGGTCGATGGTGGCCATGTCGCCGGTCCGGAGCCAGCCGTCGGCGGTCGTCGGGCTGGCCTCCTCGTTGAAGTAGCCTGAGGCGGTCCACGGGCCGCGCGCCTGGAGGTGGCCGACGGCGAGGCCGTCGTGCGGCAGGACTTCGTCCTCGTCGGAGACGATTCTCAACCGCGTTCCCCAGCTGACGCGGGCGGTCTTGCGTCGCGCGGCGGCCTGCCTGGCCGGGTCGAGCCGGCCGAAGCCGGGCATCAGCGAGCCCTTGCTGGAGCAGAGCGATTCGGTCATGCCCCAGGTCTGCACGACGTCGACGCCCTTGCGCTCCCAGCGCTCGATCAGCTGCCGCGGCACCAGGCTTCCGCTGGACAGGAAGGAACGCAGCGCGGGCAGCTCCTCCCCGTGCCCGTCGAGCCAGTCGCGCAGGCCGAGCAGGACCGTCGGCACCGCGCCGGCGATGGTGACCTCTTCCTCGGCCATCAGGCGGCAGAGCGATTCGGGGTCGTGCTGGCGGCCGGGAAGGACGAGCCTGGCGCCGCAGATCGGAGCGGTGTGCGGGAAGCTCCATCCCGTCGCGTGGAACATGCCGGCGATCGGCATGTAGCAGTCGAGGTCGCCGTTGCGGTAGCCGCCGAAGAAGTCCTTGGCGATGCTGGCGATGGCGATCAGCACCAGCGAGCGGTGCGAATAGAGCACGCCCTTGGGATTGCCGGTCGTCCCCGACGTGTAGCAGAGCACGGCGCCCGCCTTCTCGTCGAATTCGGGAAAGGCAGGCAGCGGATCGGTCGCGGCGACCAGCGATTCGTAGCCGAGCACGGGCCGTCCGAGATCCGGGACCTCGCTGCCGCCGTCGTCGGCGAGGACGAGGGTCATGTCGCCGCCCAGCCGCGGCAGGAGGTCCGCGACGATGCCGGCGCAGGCGGCGTCGAACACCAGGATGCGGGCGCCGCCGTGGGCGACGATGTAGGCGATGTGATCGATCGAAAGGCGCGGATTGACCGTGTGCAGGATGCCGCCCGCACAGGGAACGGCGTAGAACAGCTCGAAATGCTGCCGCGTGTTCCAGCAGAGCGTGGCGACCCGGTCGGATTCTTCCATTCCCAGCCCTTTCAGGGCCGCGGCCATCCGCCGGATACGCATGTGGGCTTCCGCGTAGCCGTAACGCACGGTCTCTCCCGACGCCGTGCGCGAGACGACTTCGGTGCGGCCGTGATACCTGGCCGCGTATTCGATGATGGACGACAGCAGCAGGGGCGCGTCCATCATGAGGCCGTCGATCATCCATTTCCTCCGGGCAATCACAATTGGGCTTGACGCTGTGCCGTGAACGCCTAATAATAGAACGATGTTCTGAAAATCGCGTTTTTAGAACACTAGGGCCTGACAAAGGTTGTGGTCAAGCCCCGCGGAGCGGCCGGAAGCGCGGCTTTTCCGAATTTCGACAACGACTTGGGGGAGTTTCGCATGGCCAAGTTTCCGAATCCGGTTCCGCCGGAGCGCCAGCCGCAGGGGATGGCGGCCGACATCGTGCTCAAGGCCGAGCCCGACGACGAGCGCGTCTGGGTGCCGATGGGCAACAGCACCTGGTTCCGCCCGCTGCTCCTGCACACGGTCGAGGGCTACTGGACGAGCCTGCTGCGCGTCCGCGCCTCGGGGGTGGTCAGCTGCCACCGCCATCCCGCGCCCGTGCACGGCTATGTCATCAAGGGCAGCTGGCGCTACCTCGAGCACGACTGGATCGCCACCGAGGGCAGCTACGTCTTCGAGCCGCCGGGCGAGACCCACACGCTGGTCGTCGACGAGCATGTCGAGGAGATGATCACCTGGTTCATGGTCAACGGCGCCATGCTCTATGTCGACGAGGACGGCAAG
The DNA here is from genome assembly GCA_937958475.1 of uncultured Mesorhizobium sp. Classification (GTDB taxonomy): domain Bacteria; phylum Pseudomonadota; class Alphaproteobacteria; order Rhizobiales; family Rhizobiaceae; genus DUSC01. The sequence continues at coordinate 24,394 of CALFXR010000076.1, forward strand.
CTGACCGGCTACGCCGACGTCTTCCAGCGCATCGACATGTGCCGCGAGCACTACATCAAGGTCGGCCTCGGCGCCGACTACATAAACCAGTTCATCAGATAGGCCCGCCGGCTACCGGCAACGCACCCGCAATCGCGGGCGTGCCGAGGCGCCGACGACGTGAAATATCCGTTTCCATTCAAAGGGAGGAATAAGTGGGAATGAACAACATCAAGAAGAACATCCGGCTTGCGCTGATGTCGACCGCCATCGCGGCCGGCATGGCCGTGGCGGCGGGCGGCGCTGCCTTCGCCGCGGAATACAAGCTGAACTCCTGGCTCGGGCCGACGCATCCGCTCAATACCGGCGGCTACGTGCCCTTCATCGACGCCGTCAAGAAGGACAGCAACGGCGAGATCGACTTCAAGCTGTTCCTCGGCGGTTCGCTGCTCGACAGCCGCGGCACCCTGCCGGGCATTCGTGACAATGTCGTCGAGGGCGGCTTCGTCGTGCTCTCGTTCCATCCGGCCGAGTTCCCGGCGATGACGACCTTCTCCGACCTCTCGATGGTCGGCACGGACTCGCTGACCGCCGCCGCGGCGGTGACGGAGACGATCCTGCTGCACTGCAAGCCGTGCGAGACCGAGGCGAAGGCGCAGAACTTCCTGTTCTTCGGTGCCTACGCGACGACGGCCTACAACATCATGTCGGTCAAGGCGGTCAACTCGCTGGAAGACATGCGCGGCAAGAAGGTGCGCTCCTTCGGCGGCGCCATCGACCGCTGGCTGAGCAGCCTCGGCGCGGTGGCGGTGAACGTCGATGCGACCCACGCCTATGACGGCCTGTCGAAGAACACGCTCGACGCGGTCATGCTGCCGGTCGCGGACCTGTCGGCCTACAATCTTTGGGACGTCGCGCCCTACGTGACGCTGCTCAACGTCGGCTCGTTCAAGGCCGACAGCGGCGTCGGCTTCAGCCGCGACTTCTGGAACGGCCTGACCACCGACCAGCGCGCGCTGCTTCTCAAGAACGCCCCGATGATGGCCCTCGGGCCCGGCCTCGACTACATCAAGAACGACATCAGGGTCGTCGGCGAAGCCGGCGGCAAGGGCGTCACCCTGATCCAGCCGTCGGACGAGATGAAGAAGGGCCTGGCCGACTTCTTCGAGAAGGACAAGACCGCCATCGTCGAGGCGGGCGGCAAGCGCGGCCTCTCCGCGGAGGACACGTCGGCTATCGTCGCAACCTACGTCGATCTGCTCGGCAAGTACGAGAAGCTGTTCGAAGGCAAGCGCGAGAACCCGCAGGCCCTCTACGACATCCTCTACCAGGAGGTATACTCCAAGCTGGATCCGGCGACCTTCGGCGCGAAATGACCGAAGCCGGCTTCGGCGAAGCATAGCCGACAGCAGCGCACCCAGCGCAGTCCTGCGCCGGCAACGGCCGCAGACAGCAGGCTCATGCCGTCAGGCGAGCCGGCGCAGGACGACTATTGCCTGAAAGAACGACCCGCCCGCCGGCAATCGAGCCGGCGGCGCGGAAATCCAGAACAACCCGGAGGGAAACCATGGACAAGACAATCTCTTGCGCCAGCGCCTCGCGTCGTGGGGCGCTTGGGCTGGCCGCGGCCGCCGCCCTGGCCGTACAGCTGACCGCTTCGCCTGCCGCCTCGGAGGAAGGCAAGTTCGCCGGCGTCGATCTCGCGCCCGAAAAGCGGGGAGCGGTTTCGGAACTGCTCGACATCACCGCCTTCTGCGGCACCAAGCCGATGAAGGTCGCCTATTCGGACGGCTACGGCGCGACCGCCTGGCGCAAGATCACGCGGCGCGAGTTCGAGCTCGAGGCGGCGAAGTGCCCGAACATCACCGAACTCGCCTACACCGACGCCCAGGGCAATCCGCAGAAGCAGATTTCCGACATCCTCGGACTGGCCGCCCAGGGCTTCGACGTCATCGTCGTCTTCCCGGACGCCGGCGAGGCCATCCTCAAGGCGATGCGCCAGGCGACCGCCGCCGGCGTCGCCGTCGTCCCGTGGGCGGTCGGCCTCAACTTCCCCGGCGAGCGCGGCAAGGACTACCTGCTCACCGTGACGGAATCGATCGAGGACACGGCCCGCAACCGCGCCGAGTGGATTTCCAAGCAGCTGAACTACGAAGGCAACGTCATCGCCTTCGGCGGCCTGCCGGGCAATCCGATCGTTCAGGCCGAGGAGCGCGGCTGGCGGCCGGTGTTCGACAAGTATCCGGGCGTCAAGGTGCTCGAAGGGCCGATCGACACCAACTGGGACCCCTCCCAGTACCAGAAGATCATGGCCAGCCTGCTCGCCAAGTATCCGAAGATCGACGCGATCTACGCCGACTACGGCCTCGGCGTGATGGGCGCCCTGCGCGCCTACGAAGCCGCCGGCAAGCCGATCCCGATCATCACCGCGGAGGACGCCAACGAGCTCGGCTGCTTCTGGCGCGAGCACAAGGGCGCCAATCCGGACTTCAAGCTGTCGACGACGTCGGGACGCAACTGGATGAGCCGCCTGGCGCTGCGCAAGGCCGTCGCCGCGGTGCAGGGCATCGACAACACCGAGCCGAGCATCATCCTGCTCGACACCCAGGAAGACAGCACGTCCACGGACGAGGCGATCTGGCCGAAGTGCGACCCGTCGCTGCCGCCGGACGCGCTGCTCTCCTCGACGATGCTGACGCCGGACCAGCTCCGCGAGCTGTTCAACCAGTAGGACCCGCGGTCCCGGCGACCGCGCGGCAGCAATGTCGCGCGGTCGCCGACGCGTCGCGGACGGTTTCGCTTCTCCGGGGGACGTCATGGACAGCAAGGCAACGGGAGGCGGCGTCCGCTCCGGCGCGGCCGCCAGGCGTCTGGAGATGCCGCAGCTGACCTATGTCGCGGCGGCGTCCCTGGCGCTGGTCCTGATCGGCGGCCTGCTGGCGCCGCAGTCGGTCTCGTCGTCGGCGCTGCTGACGATGCTGCCGTTCATGTCCATCCTCGGCGTCGCGGCCATCGGCCAGCACATCGTCGTGCAGCAGCGCGGCTTCGACATCTCCGTGGCCGGCATCATCTCGCTGTCGGCGATGATCGTCACCAACGTCGCCGAACGGAAGGCCGGCACCTCCGACATCGCGCTCGCGGTGTTCCTGGCGCTCGCCGCCGGCGCGGCGGTCGGCGCGGTGAACGGCCTGATCGTGACGCTGATGCGCGTGCCGCCGCTGGTGACGACGATCGGCATCAACGCGCTGGCCATCGGCGCCACCGTCTACGTCTCCGGCGGCGTGCCGCGGGCCGTGCCCGACGCGCTCGGCAAGCTGGCGCTGGGGCGTACGCTCGGCCTGCCCAACACCTTCATCGTCATGCTGGCCGTCGCCGCGGTGGTCATCTTCGTCGAGCGGCGGACCGTCATCGGCCGGCAGTTCGTCGCGATCGGGACGAATCCCGCCGCCGCGCGCGCGCTCGGCATCCGCGTCGTCGCCTACAGCTGGATGACCTACACGGTCGCGGGGCTGTTCTTCGCACTCGCCGGCGTGCTGCTCGCGGGCTTCGTCAGCGTCCCGACGATCATGTGCGGCGACGAGTACATGCTGGCCACCGTCGCCGCCGTCGTCGTCGGCGGCAATGCCCTGACCGGCGGCCGCGCCAGCGTTCCCGCCACGATCCTCGGCGCGTTCTTCCTGACCTATCTCGGCCAGCTGGTGCTTTCGATCGGCTTCGAACGGGCGATGCAGGACGTCATCAAGGCCGGGATCATCATCCTCGGCGTCGCGCTGCCCGAGATCGCGCGGCGCGTGCGGAGCCGCTGACCGATGCGAGAGGCTGGCAACATGAACGTCGCGCAATTTCCCGGGCCGGCCAGGCGCGCCGCCGACGCCGCGCCGATCCTCGAGCTGACCGGCATCCGCAAGAGCTACGGCGCGGTGACCGCGCTGCACGGGGTCGATTTCGACGTCCGCCCCGGCGAGGTCCACGCCATCGTCGGCGAGAACGGCGCCGGCAAGTCGACGCTGATCTCGATCGCCGCCGGGATCCAGAAGGCGAACGCGGGAGAGATCAGGGTCGACGGACGGACGGTCGACGATCCGCGCGTGCGCACGATGCGGCAGTCCGGCGTCTCCGTCGCCAACCAGCATCCGGCGCTGGCGCCCGACCTGACGATGCGCGAAAACATCCTGCTCGCGGCGCCGGAGATGAATGCAGCCGAACTGGAGACGCTCCTGCGGCGCGTCGCCACCGAGGCTCTTCTCATCGACGCCGACGAGCGGATCGAGGACCTGAACCTCGCCCAGCGGCACGTGGTCGAGATCGCCCGGGCGCTGGCGACGCGGCCGCGCGTCGTCGTCTTCGACGAGCCGACCGAGCCGTTCCAGGAGGCCGAGGTCGCACGGCTGTTCGCGCTGATCGCGTCGCTGCGCGACGACGGCGTCGCCATCGTCTACATCTCGCACCGGCTGAACGAGGTCGTGCAGATCGCCGACCGCATCTCGGTCCTGCGCGACGGCAGGATGATCGCGACGCGGCCGGCCGCCGACTACACGCCGGGCGAGATCGTCACGCTGATCGCCGGGCGACCGCTCGACCAGGTATTTCCGCCGAAGGCCGCCGGTTCCGCGGCGGGCGCGGCAGTGCTCGAGGCGGCCGGGGCGAGCGGCCCGGGCTTCCACGACGTCGGCATCGTGCTGCGGGCGGGCGAGATCGTCGGCGTGACCGGCGTCGAAGGGCAGGGGCAGCGCGAGTTCCTGCGCAGCCTCGCCGGCGTCGCGCCGCGCACGGCCGGCGTCGTCGCGATCAAGGGCCGGAGGCTGTCGGCGGACGGCGTCGCCGCCAGCCGGACGGCCGGCATCGGCTTCGTCCCCGACGATCGTCATCGCGAGGGCCTGTTCCTGCCCATGTCGATCCGCGAGAATATCGGCCTCGGCATCTTCAGCCGCATCGCCAGGTCCGGCGTGATCGACCGCGGCCTCGACCGGTCGATCAGCGAGGAGACGGCGGCGACCTTCGGCATCAAGGCGGCTTCCATCGAGACGCCCGTCTCGGCGCTCTCGGGCGGTAACCAGCAGAAGGTGCTGATCGGCCGCGAGATCGCCCATGCGCCCGCCGTGCTCCTGGTCGACGAGCCGACCCACGGCGTCGACATCGGCGCGCGCAGCGAGATCTACCGGCAGCTGCGCGACGTCGCCGACGGCGGCACGCCCGTGATGGTGGCGTCGTCCGACGGCATCGAACTCGAAGGCCTGTGCGACCGCGTCCTGGTCTTCTCGCGCGGCAGGATCGTCCGCGAACTCGCCGGCGAGGAGGTCAGCGACGCGGCGATCACCGGGGCCAACCTCCACGCGACCCAGCTTCGCGAAGCGTCGGGCGAGAGCGCGCGCATGGCCGGTTCGCGCTTGTGGAAACGTCTCGGCGATCACGTTCCGGCGCTGGCCAACCTGGCCGTCGCCGGCTGCATCATGGCCGCCGCCAACGCGGCCAATCCGCTGTTCCTGTCCAGCTTCAACCTGTCGATGCTGATGGTGTTCGTCTGCGCGCTCGTCTTCGTCGCCGCGGCCCAGCTCTGCGTCATGCTGGTCGGCGAGATCGACCTGTCGCTTGGGCCGCTCGCCGGCCTGGTCGTGGTGCTGTGCTCGTTCCTCGTCGGCACCGAGCAGTCGGCCGCGGGCGTCGCGGCGGCGAGCCTCGCCATCGTCCTGTTCTGCGGCGCGTTCGGCCTCGCCCAGGGCGCGCTGGTCGAACTGATGCGTTTGCCGTCGATGGTGATCACGCTGGCGACGTTCAGCGGCATCCAGGGCGTCTCCCTTCTCCTGCGGCCGCAGGCGGGCGGGCGCATCAGCGACCTGCTCGGCGAGGCCATCGCCTATCCGGTGCTGGCGGTTCCCGCCGGCATCGCCGCGGCCGCGCTCGTCGTCGTGGCGCTCCAGGCCGCGCTGTCGCGCACGGGCTTCGGCCGCGCCTGGCGCGCGACCGGATCGGACCTGCGGGCCAGCCACGTGCTCGGCGTCAGGAGCGGAAGGGTCCGGCTCGCCGCCTTCGCGCTGGCCGGCCTGCTGACGGGATGCGGCGGGCTGGTGCTGGCCAGCCAGGTCGGCATCGGAACCGCCACGACCGGCGTCAACTACACGCTGATGGGCATCACGGCAGCGGTTCTCTCCGGCGCCAAGATCACCGGCGGCCGCGGCTCGTTCCTCGCCGTGTTCGCGAGTGCGCTCCTCGTGCAGACCATCATGAGCGCGACGCCGTTCCTGCAGATCAGCGACGCCTGGCAGTACTGGCTGGTGGGTGCGGCGACGATCGTCGCGGCCGGCTTCTTCAGCCTGTCCGGCCGCCGTCCCGCCTGACGGTGCGGCATCCGGCTCGAGGCCCCGCCGGTCTTGCGGTCGGGCGCCGAGTCGGGGCAGGTACGACTGCCGAGCGCCCGACGATCCGGGCGCGCCGCGGCGTCCGCGGGAGGAGTTTCGCATGGCCAAGTTTCCGAATCCGGTTCCGCCGGAGCGCCAGCCGCAGGGGATGGCGGCCGACATCGTGCTCAAGGCCGAGCCCGACGACGAGCGCGTCTGGGTGCCGATGGGCAACAGCACCTGGTTCCGCCCGCTGCTCCTGCACACGGTCGAGGGCTACTGGACGAGCCTGCTGCGCGTCCGCGCCTCGGGGGTGGTCAGCTGCCACCGCCATCCCGCGCCCGTGCACGGCTATGTCATCAAGGGCAGCTGGCGCTACCTCGAGCACGACTGGATCGCCACCGAGGGCAGCTACGTCTTCGAGCCGCCGGGCGAGACCCACACGCTGGTCGTCGACGAGCATGTCGAGGAGATGATCACCTGGTTCATGGTCAACGGCGCCATGCTCTATGTCGACGAGGACGGCAAGCTGACCGGCTACGCCGACGTCTTCCAGCGCATCGACATGTGCCGCGAGCACTACATCAAGGTCGGCCTCGGCGCCGACTACATAAACCAGTTCATCAGATAGGCCCGCCGGCCACCGGCAACGCACCCGACCGGCAGTCAGCCCAGCGAGAAGAGCATCGTCAGGCGGCCGTCGAGCGCGCCGGCGATGTGCGCGCGCGCGGCCGCCTCGGCGCGGGCGGGGTCGCGTCTCTCGATCGCCTCGACGACGGCGCGGTGTTCGGCACGGGCCGCCTCGGCGCGGCCGGGCACCGAAAAGGTGGTGTCCGGCAGCAGCGCCAGGGAATCGTTGAGGTCTTCCATCATGCGCATCAGGTAGCGGTTGTGCGCGGCCTCGTAGATCGCCTCGTGGAACAGCGTGTTGGCGCGGGCGGCGTCGGCGCTGTTGTCCTGGGCTTCGAACAGGGCAGCGGCGTGGCGCAGGCTGGCGATCTCGGCGGAGGAGGCATTCTCGGCGGCGAAGGCGGCGGCCGACCCTTCGAGCCTTGCGCGCAACGCGTAGAGTTCCATCACCTGCGGCCGGGCGAGCGAGGCGACCGACAGACCGCCGCCGATCGTGTCGATGAGGCCGCGCGACTGCAGCCGGGCAAACGCCTCGCGCACCGGGGTCCGGCTGACGCCGAGCGAGGCGGCAATGTCCTCCTCGCGCAGGCGGGAACCGGGCGCGATCTCGCCCGAGCGGATCCGCTCGACGAGGTCCCGGTACACCCTGTTGCCGCGCGACGCCTCGCCGCGGCCGCGCAATGCCTGGCCTTCCTCCGCCATGTCCTTCCCGAATCCTCCACCGCGCGGAATAGCCCGCCCATCTTACGCGAAAATTCGCAGCGAAAACCACTCGGATACGCTTGTATACAGTAGTGTACAGCTGTATGCGATAGTGACTTCGAGGATCCGGCATGGAGGCCGTCATGCGTGTTCCGCCCGGCGAGGTGGATGTCCTGGTAGCCGGCGGCGGCAACGCGGCGCTGTGCGCGGCGATCGCGGCGCGGCGCAAGGGCGCGAAGGTGCTGGTGGTGGAGGGGGCGCCGAAGTTCTACCGCGGCGGCAACACCCGGCACACGCGCAACATGCGCTGCGCGCACGACAGCGCCACCCAGCATCTCACCGGTCCCTACACCGAGGACGAGTTCTGGGACGACCTCCTGCGCGTGACCGAAGGCAACACGGACGAGGATCTCGCCCGCTTCATGATCGCCCGGTCGAAGGAGATGCTGGGCTGGATCGCCGAACAGGGCGTGCGCTTCCAGCCTTCGCTCGGCGGCACGCTGAGCCTCGGGCGCACCAACTCGTTCTTTCTCGGCGGCGGCCGCGCCATGCTGAACGCGCTCTACCGGATGGCCGAGGATCTGGGCGTCAGGGTCCTCTACGACGCGCCCGTCGCCGGCCTGGACGTCGAGGGCGGCACCTTCCGCTCGGCCACCGTACGCGTCGACGGGACGCAGCAGACGATACGGGCGAAGGCCTTCGTCGCGGCGGCCGGCGGCTTCGAGGCGAACATCGACTGGCTGAAGGAGAGCTGGGGTCCTCCGGCCGAGAACTTCCTGATCCGCGGCACGCCGTACAATCGCGGCGACGTGCTGAAGATGCTGCTGGAGAGCGGCGTCGAGGCGATCGGCGACCCGACCCAGTGCCATGCCGTCGCCATCGACGCGCGGGCGCCGAAGTTCGACGGCGGCATCATCACCCGGCTCGACTGCGTGGTTTTCGGCATCGTCGTCAACCGCGACGCCGAGCGCTTCTACGACGAGGGCGAGGATTTCTGGCCGAAGCGCTACGCCATCTGGGGAAGGCTGGTCGCCGCGCAGCCCGATCAGATCGCCTACATCGTCTTCGACGCGAAATCGCTGAAGATGTTCATGCCGTCGCTCTACCCGCCGATCCAGGCCGGCAGCATCGGCGAACTCGCCGCGAAGCTCGAACTGCCGGCCGCGGCGCTCGAGGCCACCGTGGCGCGCTTCAACGCCGCGACGCGGCCGGGCCGCTTCGACCACACCGAGCTCGACGACTGCCGCACCGAGGGGCTCGTGCCGCCGAAGAGCCATTGGGCGCGGCGCATCGACGAGGCGCCGTTCTACGCCTATCCGGTCCGGCCGGGCATCACCTTCACCTATCTCGGCACAAGGGTCGACCGCGAGGCGCGCATGCGCATGGCGTCCGGCGGCGGCGCCGAGAACATGTATGCGGCCGGCGAGATCATGGCCGGCAACGTCCTCGGCAAGGGATATGCCGCGGGCATCGGAATGACGATCGGCAGCGTCTTCGGCCGGATCGCGGGAGAGGGGGCGGCCCGGCATGCACGCGACTGAGCACCTGAAGGAAGCAGAGCGGCTGATGACCGTCTGCAACTCGTGCCGCTACTGCGAGGGCCTGTGCGCCGTGTTCCCGGCGATGGAACTGCGCCGCGATTTCGCCGACGGCGACCTCGAATACCTCGCCAATCTCTGCCACGCCTGCGGCGCCTGCCATGTCGACTGCCAGTTCGCGCCGCCGCACGAGTTCGCCGTGAACGTGCCGCGGACGCTGGCGCAGGTGCGCGCCGATTCGTGGAAGAGCCATGCCTGGCCGCGCTTCGCCCGGCCGATGTTCGACCGCAACGGACTGGCGATCGCGATCGTCGCGGCCCTCAGCGTCGCCGCCTTCATCCTCGGTTTCGCCGTCTCGCACGATCCGGCGGCCATCGTCGCTTCCGGCGGCGACTTCTACCGGCTGATGCCGCACACCGCGATGGCCGGGCTGTTCGGCGCGGTGGGCGTCTACGCGGTCGTGGCGCTGGTCATGGGGCTGCGCAGCTTCTGGAAGGAGATCGGCGCCGGCAGCGTCAACGCCGGTTCGCCGGTATCGCTCTGGCAGGCGGCAAGGGACGCCGGCCGGCTGCGCTATCTCGATGGCGGCGGGGTCGGCTGCTACAACGAGGACGAGCGGCCGACGGACAATCGCCGGCTGTTCCACCACCTGACCTTCTACGGCTTCATGCTGTGCTTCGCGGCGACGGTCTCCGGCACGGCCTATCACTACCTGCTCGACTGGCCGGCGCCGTATGGCTGGCTGGACCTGCCGAAGCTGCTCGGCATTCCCGGCGGGATCGGGCTGGTCGTCGGCCCCGTCGGGCTGATGCGCGCCAAGATGAAGCGCGAGCCGGAACTGCTCGACCCGGAACGCTTCGGCATGGACACGGCGTTCCTCGCCATGATGTTCGCGGCGGGCGCCAGCGGCCTGGCGCTGATGCTCCTGCGCGACACGCCGGCGATGGGCGCCATGCTGGCGCTGCATCTCGGCATCGTCTTCGCGCTGTTCCTGACCATGCCCTACGGCAAGTTCGTCCACGGGATCTACCGCTTCGCCGCGCTCTGCCTCTACGCGGCCGAGCGCAGGGCGGACCGGCC
>CALFXR010000077.1 GCA_937958475.1 uncultured Mesorhizobium sp.
TGAAGGGCGACATCCACGACATCGGCAAGAACCTCGTCGGCATGATGATGGAGGGCGCAGGCTTCGACGTCATCGACCTCGGCATCAACAACCCGGTCGAGAAGTATCTCGCGGCGATCGAGGAGCACCAGCCCGACATCATCGGCATGTCGGCGCTGCTGACCACGACGATGCCCTACATGAAGGTCGTCATCGACACGATGAAGGAAAAGGGTATCCGCGACGACTACGTCGTTCTCGTCGGCGGCGCGCCGCTCAACGAGGAATTCGGCAAGGCGGTCGGTGCCGATGCCTACTGCCGCGATGCCGCGGTGGCGGTGGAGACCGCCAAGGACTACATGAAGCGTCGCCACAACGTTCGCGCCACGGCCTGACGCCCGGCGGCAGCGCAGCCGGACGCATTGAAATGGGCGGCGCTGCCGCCCATTTTCGTTTCGCGGCAGACAACGACGAAAGGCGGGCATGATGGGAGACCGGCCGGACAGCACCCGCACCGCGACGCCGCGCCTGCGCGTCATCGCCTGCGGCATGATCGCTCGCGAGGTGCTGGCGGTGAAGGCGCTGAACGGCCTCGAGCATCTCGACCTGAAGTGCCTGCCGGCAGAGTTCCACTTCTATCCCGACCGCATCCCCGCGGCGATGGAGGCGGCGATCATCGAGGCGCGCGCAGAAGGCTTCGAGCAGGTCTTCGCCGGCTACGGCGACTGCGGCACGGGTGGACTGCTCGATGCCGTACTTGCCCGCCACGGCGTGGAGCGGGTCGCCGGACCGCACTGCTTCGCCTTCTACCAGGGCAACGCGGCGTTCACGGCCTCCGGGGAGGCCGACATGATGGCCTTCTACATGACGGACTTTCTCTGCCGGCAGTTCGACGCCTTCTTCGTCCGCCCCCTCGGCCTCGACCGGCATCCGGAGCTGATCCCGGACTATTTCGGCAACTACGAAAAGCTGATCTACCTGGCGCAGACCGACGACCCCGCACTCGACAAGGTGGCCGAGGCCGCGGCGGCGATGCTGGGACTGGTCTACGAACGGCGCAGCACCGGCTATGGCGACCTCACGGCCGCGCTGGTCGGCGCGGCGAACAGTCAGGTCTGACACGAAAGAGCCCGATTTCCGGGTTCGTTGGCGACGAAGAGGAGGTCCGGATGCCGACCAAGCGCAAGATCCTGTTCGCCTGCCTGCTCCTCGCCACGGGAGCCCTCCCTGCCTCGGCCGACGGCGTCGTCGACAAGATCATGACGCCGGCCGACAGGTCGCGCCTCGCCGGCTATGGACCCGTTCGCGCCGAGGCGATCGCCGAAGCCCGCGCCGGCGGCGCGCCGGCCGACCTCGCCGTGCTCGACGCGATCCTGGTCGCGCCGCAGATCGCGTTCACGGACCTCGACATGACCGGCAACTGGCAGTGCCGCACCACCAAGGTCGGCGGCCTCGGCGCGCTCGTCGTCTACGGCTGGTTCAAGTGCAAGGTCAGCGATGACGGCTCGGGCTGGCTCATGGAGAAGACCAGCGGCTCGCAGCGTACCAAGGGCCGGTTCTACGACGACGGCGAGCGGCGACTGATCTATCTCGGCTCGTTCTTCGTCGCCGGCGAGACGCAGAGACCCTACGGCAGCGGGCCGGAGAGCGACCAGGTCGGCTACGCCTTCCGCACCGGGGAGAAGGCGTGGCGGATCGAGCTGCCGTCGCCATATTACGAATCGAAGCTCGACATCATGGAGTTCAGGCGCTGACGCGGGCCCGGCGGCTGACGCCTTCTGTCATCATCGGTTTACCGGTGGCACGCACAATCGGGTCTGCGGATCCGGCGTCGTCGCGCCGGGGGTCCGGCAGGAAACTGGGTGGCGCGCGCGGATGAGACAGGAACCCGGCGGCTATGCCGAGACCGTGACGGTCGCGACGCCGCGCCAGCGTCGGCCGCGACGCTTGTCCGAACTCTTCGCCCAGCTCGCCCGCGACGCCAACGGCCCGGTGTCGGTGGCCGCGATCCGCGAAGCGCTCGGCGAGCGCAGCCTGGCTGCCTTCGTCGTGCTCTTCGCCGGGCTCAACCTCATCCCGGCGCCGCCGGGGGCCTCGGCGATCCTCGGCCTGCCGCTGATCATCGTCTCGGCGCAGATGCTGATCGGGGCGCGGCGCGCCTGGCTGCCGGGCTTCATCCTCAGGCGATCGCTGTCGGCCGAGCGGTTCCGCGCCGCCATGGAGTGGATCCTGCCGCGCCTTGCGAGCGTCGAACGCTACGTCCGGCCGCGGCTGTGGCCGTTCTGGCGGCGCCGCGGCGAACGTATCGTCGGCGCCGCGGCCTTCGTGCTGGCCATCGTGGTGACGTTGCCGATCCCCTTCGGCAACTGGCTGCCGGCGTTAGCCACCGCGCTCATCGGCCTGTCGCTGATCGAGCGCGACGGCGTCCTTCTGGCCATCGGCGTGCTCGTCGGCCTCGTCTCGATCGGGATCGTCGTGGCGGTGGTCGGCGCCGCCGGCTTCGCCGCGCAGGCGGCCCTCGGCTGGGCGTTCTGACCGTCCTCGCGGCGACATCGCTCAGAACTCCGCCGAGGCGGCCGATGCCATGCGACCCGGCGATTCCCCGCGCCGGCTGGCGGTTTGCGATTTGCGACATCGGCCCGCGTCGCTTTTGAATGCGCGCGCGTCGTCCCATGAGAAGCGGGGTTCCGGCGCTTGCGGCAATGCTCCGGCGAAAGAACGCAGAGGGTTTCGCATGGCCGATCTCATCGTCGTCTACTGGCGCGACATCCCCGCCCAGGTCATCGTCAAGAAGGGCCGGCAGAACGCCAAGCGCGAACTGCCGCTGCGCTTCACCGAAGCGATCGACATGGCGGCGATGCGCTCCGGCGCGGCCGAAACGGACGCCTATCTCGCCGAATGGCGCAAGGCCGACCCGATCCCGGTGGGCGACGATCTCGAGGCGGAGGCAGACAAAGCCGCGGCGGAACTCGACGCGCGATACGACCGGGAGCGGCTGGTCGCTCTCGCCAAGGCAGGCGGCAAGGAAAATGACTGACACCCAGCCGACTTCGACGACCGCCGCGGGTCCGGCCGGAGGGACGCAGACCGTGCCCCCGGCAACGGCGGGCGGCGTCACCCAGGCGACGATCGTCAAGAAGACCGCGCCGAAGAGCGACTACAAGCCGGCGGACGTCTCCCCGCAGCGGCGCGTGCAGCGCCGCTACACGGTGCGACTGTGGTCGATCCGCCATTCGCGGGCGCTGGAATGGTTCTATGCTCGCTTCGCCGACCTGTTCCTGATGCTCCACCCGCTGTGGAAGGGCATCGGCTACGGCCGCGTCGAGACCCCGGTCAAGTTCGTCGAGAAGCGCGTCAAGGGCTTCATGTTCGACTGCCGCATGTGCGGCCAGTGCATCCTGTCGTCGACCGGAATGTCGTGCCCGATGAACTGCCCGAAGCAACTGCGCAACGGCCCCTGCGGCGGCGTGCGCGCCAACGGCAACTGCGAGGTCGAACCCGACATGCCCTGCGTCTGGGTGAAGGCCTGGGAGGGCTCGCGCAACATGGTCAAGGGCGACGCCATCCTCGCCGTGCAGAAGCCGGTCGACCAGTCGCTGCGCGAGACCTCGGCATGGCTGCGCGTCACCGCGCTCGCCGCCACGGCGCGCGAGAACGCAGCGAAGGGAGATGCCCGATGAGCGGTGCCCACCCCGTCCACGTCGACGAGAATCCGGCAGGCCCCCACCTGCCGCTCGATCGCTTGCCCGGCCACACCTCGCGCGGCCGCCTGGAGCGCGTGCTGCGCCGCGGCGAGTTCGCCGTGACGACGGAGCTGAACCCGCCCGACAGCGCCGATCCCGAAGACGTCTACAACCGCGCCAGGATCTTCGACGGCTGGGTCGACGGCATCAACGCGGTCGACGCATCGGGCGCCAACTGCCACATGTCGTCGGTGGGCATCTGCGCCCTGCTCACCCGCATGGGCTACGCGCCGATCATGCAGATCGCCTGCCGCGACAAGAACCGCATCGCCATCCAGGGCGACGTGCTCGGCGCCGCGGCGATGGGCGTCGCCAACATCCTTTGCCTCACCGGCGACGGCGTCCAGGCCGGCGACCAGCCGGGCGCAAAACCGGTGTTCGACCTCGATTCGATGTCGCTTCTCGAAACGATCCGCATCATGCGCGACAACGGCAAGTTCCTGTCGGGGCGCAAGCTGACGACGCCGCCGCAGCTCTTCCTCGGCGCCGCCGTCAATCCGTTCGCGCCGCCGCACGACTTCCGCGCCATGCACCTGGCCAAGAAGATCGCCGCCGGCGCCCAGTTCGTGCAGAGCCAGTACTGTTTCGACGTGCCGATGCTGAAGGCCTTCATGGACCGCGCCCGCGACCTCGGCCTGACCGACAAGGTATTCATCCTTGTCGGCGTCGGGCCGCTCGCCTCGGCCAAGACCGCCAAGTGGATCCGCTCGAACGTTCCCGGCATCCACATCCCCGATTCGGTCATCAAGCGGCTGGAAGGCGCGCAGGACCAGAAGAAGGAAGGCAAGCAGCTCTGCATCGACATCATCAACGAGGTGAAGGAAATCCCCGGTGTCGCGGGCATCCACGTGATGGCCTACCGCCAGGAGGAATACGTCGCCGAGATCGTCGATGAGTCCGGCGTTCTCAAGGGCCGCCGGCCGTGGAAGCGCGAATCGCGTCGCGACGACCGGATGGTCGCCGACCGGCTGGACCGCATCCTCAAGGACGACATCACCGAGAGCCAGGTCGACATGGTGAAGTCGGCGCACTGAACCGCGCCGCGAGCGCTTGTACCGCATCAGATAACGATATAAAGAAGTCTTTATATCTTCAGAGAGGATCTCATGACCCGCACGATCGTCGCCTCGGCGACCCGCGAAATCGTCATCGGTTTCGACCAGCCCTTCTGCGTCATCGGCGAGCGCATCAACCCGACCGGGCGGAAGGTGCTGAACGAGGAGCTGGAACGCGGTGATTTCTCGCGCGTCGCGTCCGACGCCGTCGCACAGACCGAGGCCGGTGCGACCGTGCTCGACATCAACTCGGGCGCGGTCTTCTCCAACATGATGGCGCAGGATCCGCGCTATGCCGACAACAATTTCGTCGAGCCGATGCTGATGCCGAAGCTGATCGAGACCGTGCAGGCGGCCGTCGATACGCCACTCTGCATCGACTCCTCCGTTCCCGGCGCGCTCGAAGCCGGCCTGCAGACCGCCAAGGGTCGCCCGCTGGTCAATTCCGTGACCGGCGAGGAAGAGCGGCTCGAGAGGGTCCTGCCGCTGATCAAGAAGTACAACGTCGCCGTCGTCGCCATCTCCAACGACGACACCGGCATCTCGGAAGACCCCGACGTCCGCTTCGCCGTGGCAAAGAAGATCGTCGAGCGCGCCGCCGATTTCGGCATTCCCGCCCACGACATCGTCGTCGATCCGCTGGTCATGCCGATCGGCGCCATGGCCACCGCCGGCCACCAGGTGTTCACGCTGGTCCGCCGCCTGCGCGAGGAACTCGGCGTCAACACCACCTGCGGCGCCTCGAACATCTCGTTCGGCCTGCCCAATCGCCACGGCATCAACAACGCCTTCCTGCCGATGGCCTACGCCGCCGGCATGACCA
>CALFXR010000078.1 GCA_937958475.1 uncultured Mesorhizobium sp.
ATGGCCAAAGGTAAATTCGAGCGCACGAAGCCTCATGTGAACATCGGCACGATCGGTCACGTCGACCATGGCAAGACGTCGCTGACGGCTGCGATCACGAAGTATTTCGGCGAGTACAAGCCGTACGACCAGATCGACGCGGCGCCGGAAGAGAAGGCGCGCGGCATCACGATCTCGACGGCCCACGTCGAGTACGAGACGGCGGCGCGGCACTACGCCCACGTCGACTGCCCCGGCCACGCCGACTACGTGAAGAACATGATCACGGGCGCGGCGCAGATGGACGGCGCGATCCTGGTGGTTTCGGCGGCCGACGGCCCGATGCCGCAGACGCGCGAGCACATCCTGCTGGCGCGCCAGGTCGGCGTTCCCTCGATCGTGGTGTTCCTGAACAAGGTCGACCAGGTGGACGACGCCGAGCTTCTGGAGCTGGTCGAGCTCGAGGTTCGCGAGCTTCTGTCGAAGAACGAGTTCCCCGGCGACGACATTCCGATCGTGCAGGGTTCGGCGCTGGCCGCCCTCGAAGACTCCAACAAGGAGATCGGCGAGATGGCGATCCGCAAGCTGATGGCGGAAGTCGACCGCTACATCCCGACGCCGGAGCGTCCGATCAACCAGCCGTTCCTGATGCCGATCGAGGACGTGTTCTCGATTTCTGGCCGCGGCACGGTGGTGACGGGTCGCGTCGAGCGCGGCATCGTCAAGGTCGGCGAGACGGTGGAGATCGTCGGCATCCGTCCGACGACGTCGACGACGGTGACGGGCGTGGAAATGTTCCGCAAGCTGCTCGACCAGGGCCAGGCAGGCGACAACATCGGCGCGCTGCTTCGCGGCGTCGACCGCGAGGGCGTCGAGCGCGGCCAGGTCCTGTGCAAGCCGGGTTCGGTGAAGCCGCACAAGAAGTTCAAGGCCGAGGCCTACATCCTGACCAAGGAAGAGGGCGGCCGGCACACGCCGTTCTTCACCAACTACCGTCCGCAGTTCTACTTCCGCACCACCGACGTGACGGGCATCGTGCAGCTGCCGGAAGGCACCGAGATGGTGATGCCGGGCGACAACGTGACGGTCGACGTCGAGCTGATCGTGCCGATCGCCATGGAGGAGAAGCTGCGCTTCGCCATCCGCGAAGGCGGCCGCACCGTCGGCGCCGGCATCGTCGTCTCGATCACGGAATAACGAACAGGACGGATCTGACGCGGGCGCGGGATACGCTCCCGCGCCGCGGCAGAAAAGGAAAAGACGCATGAACGGCCAAAACATCCGCATCCGCCTCAAAGCGTTCGACCACCGAGTGCTCGACGCTTCGACGCGCGAAATCGTATCGACCGCCAAGCGCACGGGCGCCAACGTCCGCGGCCCGATCCCGCTGCCGACGCGCATCGAGAAGTTCACGGTCAACCGCTCGCCGCACATCGACAAGAAGAGCCGGGAGCAGTTCGAGATGCGGACGCACAAGCGCCTGCTCGACATCGTCGATCCGACGCCGCAGACCGTCGACGCCCTCATGAAGCTCGACCTCGCCGCCGGCGTGGACGTCGAAATCAAGCTCTGAGAGCTGAACCAAGAGCCGCCAGGCGAAAGCTGCCAAGGCTCCTCTGAAGGAAGATGAACCGATGCGTTCAGGTGTAATCGCACAAAAAATCGGGATGACCCGGGTCTACAACGACGCCGGCGAGCACATTCCGGTCACGGTTCTCCGCATGGAGAACTGCCAGGTCGTGGCCCAGCGGACCCAGGAGAAGAACGGCTACACCGCCGTCCAGCTCGGCGTCGGCCTCGCCAAGGTGAAGAACACGTCGAAGGCGATGCGCGGCCATTTCGCGACCGCTTCCGTGGAGCCCAAGGCGAAGGTCGCCGAGTTCCGCGTCTCCCCCGACAACCTGCTGGACGTCGGCGCCGAGATCACGGTCGAGCACTTCGTGCCCGGCCAGAAGGTCGACGTCACCGGCACCTCGATCGGCAAGGGTTTCCAGGGCGTCATCAAGCGTCACCATTTCGGCGGTGGCCGAGCCACCCACGGCAACTCGGTGTCGCACCGTACGCACGGTTCGACCGGCCAGCGCCAGGACCCCGGCAAGGTGTTCAAGGGCAAGAAGATGGCCGGCCACATGGGTGCGACCCGCGTGACCACGCAGAACGTCGAGGTGGTTTCCACCGATACGGGTCGCGGGCTGATCCTGATCCGCGGCGCGGTTCCGGGCAGCAAGGGCGCCTGGATCCTGGTGCGCGACGCGGCAAAGGTTGCGCTGCCGGACAACGCACCGAAGCCTGCCGCGGTTCGCGCCGCCGGCAACGGCGCCGTGGCCAATGAAGGGGCGGAATAATGGACATCAAGATCACCACGCTCTCCGGCGCGGACGCCGGCAATGTCTCGCTCTCGGACGAGATCTTCGGTCTCGATCCGCGTGACGACATCCTGCAGCGCGTCGTGCGCTGGCAGCTTGCCAAGAAGCACCAGGGCACGCACCAGGCCAAGGGCCGCGCCGACGTGGCGCGCACCGGCGCCAAGATGTACAAGCAGAAGGGTACGGGCCGTGCCCGTCACCATTCGGCACGCGCCCCGCAGTTCCGCGGCGGCGGCAAGGCCCATGGCCCGGTCGTCCGCAGCCATGAGCACGACCTTCCCAAGAAGGTCCGCGCGCTCGGCCTCAAGCATGCCCTTTCGGCCAAGGTGAAGAGCGCCAGCCTGATCGTCGTCGACGATCTCGCGATCGGCGACACCAAGACCAAGGTGCTGGCGCAGAGCCTCGCCGGGCTCGGCCTGACCAACGCGCTCGTCATCGGCGGCGCCGAGGTCGACCGCAACTTCCAGCTGGCGGCGACCAACATCCCCAACATCGACGTGCTGCCCGTGCAGGGCATCAACGTCTACGACATTCTGCGCCGCGGCACGCTGGTCCTTTCGAAGGCCGCCGTCGAGGCCCTCGAGGAGCGCTTTAAATGACCGATCTTCGCCACTACGACGTGATCGTCAGCCCGGTCATCACCGAAAAGTCGACCATGGCCTCCGAACGGAACCAGGTCGTCTTCAACGTCGCCAGGAAGGCGTCGAAGCCGGAAATCAAGGCCGCGATCGAGGCGCTGTTCGGCGTCAAGGTGACCGGCGTCAACACGCTCGTCCGCAAGGGCAAGGTGAAGCGGTTCCGCGGCACCGCCGGAAGGCTGAGCGATGTCAAGAAGGCGGTTGTGACGCTGGCCGACGGCCAGTCGATCGACGTCGCCACCGGCCTCTGATCCAAGGCGCGAGGACAGGACAATGGCACTCAAGAAATTCAATCCGGTCACGCCGTCGACCCGCCAGCTGGTGATCGTCGACCGCTCGGGCCTCTACAAAGGCAAGCCCGTCAAGGGCCTGACCGAAGGCCTGACCCAGTCGGGCGGCCGCAACAACTACGGCCGGATCACCGCCCGCTTCGTCGGCGGCGGACACAAGCGCGCCTACCGCATCATCGACTTCAAGCGCCGCAAGTTCGACATGACGGCGACGGTCGAGCGGCTCGAATACGATCCGAACCGCACGGCCTTCATCGCGCTGATCAAGTACGAGGACGGCGAGCTCAGCTACATCCTGGCGCCGCAGCGCCTTGCCGCGGGCGACCAGGTCGTCGCCGGTGAGAGCGTCGACGTGAAGCCGGGCAACGCCATGCCGCTCAGCGCCATGCCGGTCGGCACGATCATCCACAACATCGAATTGAAGCCGGGCAAGGGCGGTCAGATCGCCCGTTCGGCCGGCGCCTACGCCCAGCTGGTCGGTCGCGACCAGGGCCTGGCGATCCTGCGCCTCAACTCGGGTGAGCAGCGCGTCGTCCACGGCTCGTGCTTCGCCACCGTCGGCGCCGTGTCGAACCCCGATCACGGCAACATCAACGACGGCAAGGCTGGTCGCAGCCGCTGGCGCGGCAAGCGTCCGCACAACCGTGGCGTCGCCATGAACCCGGTCGACCACCCGCACGGCGGCGGCGAAGGCCGCACGTCCGGCGGACGTCACCCCGTCAGCCCCTGGGGCAAGCCGACCAAGGGCAAGAAGACGCGGTCCAACAAGGCGACCGACAAGTTCATCCTTCGCTCGCGCCACCAGCGCAAGAGCTAATAAGAGGTAACGCCAGGTGACTCGTTCAGTTTGGAAAGGCCCCTTCATCGACGGCTACCTTCTCAAGAAGGCGGACAAGGTTCGTGAAGGCGGCCGCAATGAGGTGATCAAGATGTGGAGCCGTCGCTCCACCATCCTGCCGCAGTTCGTCGGCCTCACCTTCGGTGTCTACAACGGCCAGAAGCATGTCCCGGTCTCGGTGAACGAGGACATGGTCGGCCACAAGTTCGGTGAATTCGCCCCGACCCGTACCTATTACGGCCACGGCGCGGACAAGAAGGCAAAGAGGAAGTAACGATGGGCAAGGCCAAAGCTCCGCGCAGGCTCGCCGACAACGAGGCGCGCGCCGTTCTGCGCACGATCCGTGTCAGCCCGCAGAAGCTGAACCTCGTTGCCGCGCTGATCCGCGGCAAGAAGGTCGCGACAGCGCTCGCCGATCTCGAATTCTCGCGCAAGCGGATCGCCGGTACGGTGCGCAAGACGCTGGAATCGGCGATCGCGAATGCCGAAAACAACCACGATCTCGACGTCGATGCGCTCGTGGTCGCGGAGGCTTTCGTCGGCAAGTCGATCGTCATGAAGCGCTTCCATGCCCGCGGTCGCGGCCGTGCCAGCCGCATCGAGAAGCCGTTCGCCAATCTGACGATCGTCGTTCGCGAAGTCGAAGAGAAAGGGGAGGCCGCCTGATGGGCCAGAAAGTCAATCCGATTGGTCTCCGTCTCGGCATCAACCGCACCTGGGATTCGCGCTGGTATGCGAACACCGGCGAGTACGGCAAGCTGCTGCACGAGGACATCAAGATCCGCGACTACCTGATGAAGGAACTGAAGCAGGCCGCGATCTCCAAGGTCGTGATCGAGCGCCCGCACAAGAAGTGCCGCGTCACGATCCATGCCGCGCGTCCGGGCCTGATCATCGGCAAGAAGGGCGCCGACATCGAGAAGCTGCGCAAGAAGCTGACCGAGATGACGAAGTCCGAGACGCACCTCAACATCGTCGAGGTGCGCAAGCCGGAGACCGACGCGACCCTCGTCGCCCAGTCGATCGCCCAGCAGCTCGAGCGCCGCATCGCCTTCCGCCGCGCCATGAAGCGCGCCGTGCAGTCGGCCATGCGTCTCGGCGCGGAAGGCATCCGCATCAACTGCTCGGGCCGTCTCGGCGGCGCCGAAATCGCGCGCATGGAGTGGTACCGCGAGGGCCGCGTGCCGCTGCACACGCTGCGCGCCGACGTCGACTACGGCACGGCCGAGGCGCAGACCGCCTACGGCACCTGCGGCGTCAAGGTGTGGGTGTTCAAGGGCGAGATCCTCGAGCACGACCCGATGGCCTCGGAACGTCGTGCCACCGAAGGCGACCATTCGCATGCCGGCGAGCGCGAACGCGGCCGTCGCCGCGAGAACGCCTGAGCGGCAATAGGAATCTGGAGTTAGAACGATGCTGCAGCCAAAGCGCACAAAGTTCCGCAAGCAGTTCAAGGGCCGCATCCACGGCGTCGCCAAGGGCGGCACCAACCTGGATTTCGGCGGCTTCGGACTGAAGGCGATGGAGCCGAACCGGGTCACGGCGCGCGAGATCGAGGCGGCCCGCCGCGCGATCACCCGCGAGATGAAGCGCCAGGGCCGGGTGTGGATCCGCATCTTCCCGGACGTTCCGGTCACCTCCAAGCCGACCGAAGTCCGCATGGGCAAGGGCAAGGGCGCGGTCGACTACTGGGCGTGCCGGGTGAAGCCGGGCCGCGTCATGTTCGAGATCGATGGCGTGCCCGAGGAAACCGCCCGCGAGGCGCTGCGTCTCGGCGCGGCCAAGCTCTCGGTCAAGACGCGCTTCATCCAGCGCATCGCAGAGTAAGGGAAGGGCCGATCATGAATGCTTCCGACGTCCGCGCCAAGACGATCGACCAGTTGAACGACGAACTGGCCAGCCTGAAGAAGGAGCAGTTCAACCTGCGCTTCCAGAAGGCCACCGGTCAGCTCGAGAAGACCGCGCGCGTAAAGCAGGTCCGCAGGGACATCGCGCGCATCAAGACCATCGCCGCCGAGAAGTCGGCCGGCAAGAAGGCTTAAGGACAAGACCATGCCAAAGCGCATTCTGCAGGGCGTCGTCGTCAGCGACAAGAACGAGAAGACGGTCGTCGTCAAGGTCGAACGGCGCTTCACGCACCCGGTGATGAAGAAGACCGTGCGCCAGACCAAGAAGTACAAGGCGCACGACGAGAACAACGCCTTCAAGGTGGGCGACATCGTTTCCATCCAGGAATCGAAGCCGATCTCGAAGGACAAGCGCTGGGTCGTCGTCACCGACGCTCCGTCTCAGTAGAGACAGGCGCGACAGCGAAACAATGGACATGCCGGGGAGGGCGCCAGCCCATCCCCACGAATGAAGAAGGCGGCCAGTCATGATTCAGATGCAAACAAACCTCGACGTCGCGGACAATTCCGGCGCCCGTCGTGTCATGTGCATCAAGGTGCTCGGCGGTTCGAAGCGCAAGTACGCCTCCGTCGGCGACATCATCGTCGTGTCGATCAAGGAAGCGATCCCGCGCGGCCGCGTGAAGAAGGGCGACGTGATGAAGGCGGTCGTGGTGCGCACGGCCAAGGACATTCGTCGTCCCGACGGTTCGGTCATCCGCTTCGACAAGAACGCGGCCGTTCTGGTCGACAACAAGAAAGAGCCGATCGGCACCCGTATCTTCGGCCCGGTTCCGCGCGAACTGCGCGCCAAGAACCACATGAAGATCATCTCGCTCGCGCCCGAAGTGCTGTAAGGAGCCGGAACAATGCAGAAGATTCGCAAGGGCGACAAAGTCGTCGTGCTTTCCGGCAAGGACAAGGGCCGCACCGGCGAGGTGTTGCGCGTCATGCCGAAGGACGACAAGGCCGTGGTCCGCGGCATCAACCAGATACGCCGCCATCAGCGCCAGACCCAGTCCCAGGAAGGCGGCATCATCACCAAGGAAGCGCCGATTCATCTGTCGAATCTCGCGCTCGTCGACCCGAAGGACGGCAAGCCGACCCGCGTCGGGTTCCGCATCGAGAAGGACGGCAGCAAGGTTCGCGTCGCGAAGCGGTCGGGAGAAGTGATCAATGGCTAAGGCTCAATACCAGCCGCGCTTGAAGCAGCAGTACGAGGAGAAGATCCGCAAGGATCTCCTCGAGCAGTTCAAGTACGAGAACGAGATGCAGGTGCCGCGTCTCGACAAGATCGTCATCAACATGGGCGTCGGCGAAGCGACGGGCGATTCCAAGAAGCCCAGCGTCGCGGCCGAGGATCTCGCCATGATCGCCGGCCAGAAGGCCGTGGTGACGCGCGCCCGCAATTCGATCGCCGGCTTCAAGGTTCGCGAGAACATGCCGATCGGCGCCAAGGTGACGCTGCGCAAGGAGCGCATGTACGAGTTCCTCGACCGCCTGGTCACGATCGCGCTGCCGCGCGTCCGCGACTTCCGCGGCCTGAACCCGAAGAGCTTCGACGGGCGCGGCAACTACGCCATGGGCGTCAAGGAACACATCGTGTTCCCCGAGATCAACTACGACAAGGTCGACCAGATCTGGGGAATGGACATCGTCGTTTGTACGACTGCCAAGACGGACGAAGAAGCCAGGGCGCTGCTCAAGGGCTTCAACTTCCCCTTCCGGCAGTAACGGCAGCGAAAAAGGAACAATCTGATATGGCAAAGACCAGTTCAGTCGAGAAGAACAACCGCCGCCGCAAGCTCGTGGACCAGTACGCCGCGAAGCGCAAGGCGCTGAAGGCCGTCGTCATGGACCAGTCCAAGCCGATGGACGAGCGCTTCCGCGCCCAGCTGAAGCTGTCGGCGTTGCCGCGCAACTCGGCCAAGACCCGCATCCGCAACCGTTGCGAGATCACCGGCCGGCCGCGCGCCTACTATCGCAAGCTCAAGATGTCGCGCGTCGCCCTGCGCGAACTCGGCAATAGCGGCCTGGTCCCGGGCCTGGTCAAGTCGAGCTGGTAAGGAGGACCGAACATGTCCATGAATGATCCTCTCGGCGATATGCTGACCCGCATCCGCAACGCGATCGGCCGCAAGAAGACCAAGGTCTCGACGCCGGCTTCGCGCCTGCGGGCCCGTGTTCTCGACGTGATGAAGTCGGAAGGCTACATCCGCGACTACAGCCAGGTCGACTACGACAACGGCAAGTCGGAAATCGAGATCGAGCTGAAGTACTACGAGGGTGCGCCCGTGATCCGCGAGATCGCCCGCATCTCAAAGCCCGGCCGCCGCGTCTACGTGTCGGTCAAGTCGATCCCGCACGTCGCCAACGGCCTCGGCATTTCGATCCTCTCGACGCCGAAGGGCGTGATGACCGACCACGAGGCCCGCGAACAGAACGTCGGCGGAGAAATCCTCTGCCAGATCTTCTGATCGGCCGGACGCAAGCAAAGGAAACGAGGGCAGAACGATGTCTCGTATTGGCAAGAAACCCGTAGCGGTGCCGCAAGGCGTGACCGCCTCCGTCAACGGCCAGACCGTGACGGCCAAGGGCCCGAAGGGCGAACTGGAGTTCGTCGTCAACGACGAGGTCCTGGTCAAGATGGAAGGCGGCAGCATCGCCGTCGAACCGCGCGACCAGACCAAGGCGGCGCGCTCCAAGTGGGGCATGTCGCGCACCCAGATCGTCAACATCATCGAGGGCGTGAAGTCCGGCTTCGAGAGGAAGCTCGAGATCAGCGGCGTCGGCTATCGCGCCGCCATGCAGGGCAAGAACCTGCAGCTCGCCCTCGGCTTCAGCCACGACGTCGTCTACCAGACGCCGGAAGGCATCACGATCGCCGTGCCGAAGCCGACCGAGATCGTCGTGACCGGTATCGACAAGCAGCAGGTCGGCCAGGTCGCCGCGGAGATTCGCGAGTACCGCGGTCCCGAGCCTTACAAGGGCAAGGGCGTGAAGTACGCCGGCGAGAAGATCGTCCGCAAGGAAGGCAAGAAGAAGTAGCAGTCGCAACGCCACGGGGTGCCGCCGCGGGAGGTTGACCTACCGCACATGGCGTCCCCCGTTTTTCAAGGCAAGGAACGAAGAAAATGGCTTCCAAGGATTCAACGCAGCGCCGCGCCGCGCGCGTCCGTCGGCAGATCAAGAAGGTCGCGGGCGAGCGTCCGCGTCTTTCCGTCTATCGCTCGTCGAAGAACATCTACGCCCAGGTCATCGACGACAGCAACGGCCATACCGTTGCCGCCGCCTCGACCCTCGAGAAGGATCTGCGCGGCGGCCTGAAGACGGGCGCCGACGTTGCCGCGGCGGCTGCGGTCGGCAAGCTGATCGCCGAGCGCGCGGCCAAGGCCGGCGTCAAGGCGGTGGTCTTCGATCGCGGGCCGTACATCTATCACGGCCGCGTCAAGGCGCTCGCCGACGCCGCGCGCGAGGGCGGCCTCGACTTCTGATTTTCGCCGTGGTGGCCGCAAATGACGGCCCCGCACAACATCAACCGTGCTTCCGGAAAAGAACAAGGATCAGGACATGGCACAGGAACGTAGGGAAGGCGGCCGCGACCGCGGCCGTGATCGCGAGGAACGCGATGACGGCATGGTGGACAAGCTCGTCCACATCAATCGCGTCGCCAAGGTCGTCAAGGGCGGACGCCGCTTCGGCTTCGCCGCGCTCGTCGTCGTCGGCGACCAGAAGGGCCGCGTCGGCTTCGGTCACGGCAAGGC
>CALFXR010000079.1 GCA_937958475.1 uncultured Mesorhizobium sp.
CAGGTCGCCGAGGCGAGCTGGGCGTGGGACAAGGTCGGCTATATCGCCACGGGGGTGGACGGCGCGCTGCCGGCGTCGAACCCGTCGGACACGCTGATCGACACGATCTACGCGCTGAAGGCCGGCTACCGGCAGAACGCCGGCTGGGTGATGAACCGCAAGACCCAGGCGACGATCCGCAAGCTGAAGGACGCCGACGGCAACTATCTGTGGCAGCCGCCGGCTGCCGTCGGACAGCGGGCGATGCTGATGGGCTTCCCGGTCGTCGAGGCCGAGGACATGCCGGATGCGGGAACGGATGCCACGCCGATCGCCTTCGGCGACTTCCAGCGCGGCTATCTCGTGGTCGACCGCACCGGGGTGAGGGTGCTGCGCGACCCCTACACGGCGAAGCCCTACGTGCTGTTCTACACGACCAAGCGCGTCGGCGGCGGCATCCAGGACTTCGACGCCATCAAGCTGGTGAAGTTCGGTACCGAGTAGGTCGCCGACCGTCCCGGGCGGGCCGACCTCCTCCCGTCCGGGACGCCGCGGCCCCGGCGGTTCGCGCTGCCGGGGCCGTACCCTTTCGGCCTTTGGCCGTGGTCTTCCCGCCGGCACTTCGCAGCGGTTCTTCTTTCCGAATGCGGGCCGGCATTCGCATGTGAGGACCCCCACCCCTACCCCTACCCCTCCCCACAAGGGGGGGGACGTTCCGACGCTGCGCCACTCCACCGCCGAACGCCGTACGGGAATGAAGCTTCGGCCTTCGCGATCCCCTCCCCATCGTGGGGAGGGGTAGGGGTGGGGGTCCGGCACGCCGAGCCGGTGTCGTCCGGTATCCGGTGCCTCGCGCCCGTGGTGCGAGGATCGCCGGGGGCGGGTCGCGGGCAAGGACGCCGGCCTTCCAGACACTTCCAGACGGAGCTTCCCATGACCCTGTTTCGAACCGTCGAGCCGGCGCTCGAGCCCGTGACGCTGGTCGAGGCGAAGGCGCATCTGCGGCTCGCCCACGACAGCGAGGACGAACTGATCTCCGCGCTGATCCGCGCCGCGCGCGACGAGGTCGAGCGCGCCACCGGCACCGCCCTGATCGAGCAGGACTGGCGGCTGGTGCTCGACGCCTGGCCGCGGAGCGGCACGCTGGCGCTGATGCCGCATCCGGTGCGCGCGATCCTGTCGGTGACGGTCTACGGCAGCGAGGGCGAGGCCTCGCCGATCGATCCGGGCGCGTGCCGGCTGGACGGCCATGCGCGGCCGGCGCGGCTTTGGCTCGCCGAGCGCCCGGCACCGGGTGCGGCGCTGAACGGTATCGAGGTCGATTTCCGCGCCGGCTTCGGCGAGGCCGGCACCGACGTGCCGGACCTGCTGAAGCGGGCCATCCTGATGCTGGTGGCGCACTGGTTCGAGTTCCGCGGCGTCGCCGGCGCCGCCGACCAGCCGGTCGGCCATCCGCCCGGATACGACCGCCTCGTCGCGGCATGGCGGAGGGCGCGGCTGTGATGCTGACGACGACGATCGACCCAGGCCAGTTGCGCACGGAATTTTCCCTCGAACAGGCGACGCCCGTCGGCGACGGCATGGGCGGGCATGTCGAACAGTGGGACGAGGTCGCCACCCTGTTCGGCCGCATCGAGCCGGTGACGGCGGGCGTCCGCTTCGGCGCCGGCCAGGCGCTGGAGACGCTGACGCACCGCGTCACCATCCGCCGCCGCGACGGGATTCTGAGCGGCATGCGGCTCGGCAAGGGCGCGCGGCGCTTTGCCATCGTCAGTATCCACGACCCCGACGAGAGCGGCCGCTACCTGGTGCTGCGGACGCGGGAGGAGGGCGCATGAAGGCGGCCATCGAACTGACGCTGGCCGGGCTGGTGAACGCGCTGCGCTGGCGCGCCCATGCACTGGCGGAAGAGGCCGAAGGCGGCTACCGTCGCGGCGTGGAGCCGGCCCGGCGAAGGCGCGGCGCGAAGCGCCCGGCAAGACCCCACGCGAAGATCGAGGAGCCGCGCGATGACCGCCCCGGCCGCTGAACTGCAGAAGGCCGTCTTCGCCGCGCTTTCGGGCGACGCGGCGCTGCTCGCCGCGCTCGGCGGCGGCAAGGTCTTCGACCATGTGCCGGCGGGAACGGCGTTTCCCTACGTCACCTTCGGACGCACCAGCGTCTACGACTGGAGCACGGCGACGGAGAGCGGCACCGAGCAGCTGTTCACGCTGCATGTCTGGTCGAAGGCGCGCGGCAAGGCCGAGGCGCTGGCGGTCCTGGAGCTGATCGGCGCGATCCTCCACGACCAGCCGCTTGTCCTCGACGGCCATGCGCTGGTCAACCTGCGCCGGGAATTCGCGGACGTCCGCCACGACGAGGATCTCGACCTCTACCACGGCCTGGCGCGCTTCCGCGCCGTGACCGAGGCCGCCTAAAGCACGTCGCGACCGATCGGATTCAGGCGACGTGCTTTAAGTCCTTATTTTCATGCATGTCGTTGTCCCAAAACCGCTGCGCACTTTTGGGCGACATGCATTAGGCGGCATTTCCATTCGCGCAGCGAAGGAGCCGCGCCGGCACCGCCGGCGGGCCGCATCCCAATTCGTCATGAGGAGAACGAGATGGTCGCTCAGAAGGGCAAGGACCTGCTGTTGAAGATCGACGCCGACGGGCTCGGCGCCTTCACCACCGTCGCCGGGATGCGCTCCCGGCGGCTTTCCTTCAACAGCGAGACGGTCGACGTGACCAACGCCGATTCAGCCGGACGCTGGCGCGAACTGCTCGCCGGCGCCGGCGTGCAGCGGGCGGCGGTGGCCGGCACCGGCATCTTCAAGGACGCCGAGTCGGACGCCCTGATCAGGAGCCGCTTCTTCGCCGGCGAGATCGGCGACTGGCAGGTGGTGGTGCCGGGCTTCGGCACGGTCGAGGGGCCGTTCCAGATCACCGCGCTGGAATATGGCGGCGAGCACGACGGCGAGGTGACCTTCGAGCTGGCGCTGGAATCGGCCGGCGCCATCGGCTTTGCGGCGGCGTGATGCGCGCGAACGCACGACGCGGCGAGATCGTCGCCGAACTCGACGGGCGCGGCCGGCGGCTGTGCCTGACGCTGGGGGCGCTGGCGGAACTGGAGACGGGGCTGGGCGCGGAGGACCTTTCCGCACTCGCCGCGCGCTTTTCCGGCGGACGGCTTTCGGCGCGCGACCTGATCAGCCTGATCGGTGCCGGCCTGCGCGGCGGCGGCGAGGCGGTCACCGACGAGGAGGTCGCATCCATGCATTGCGACGACGGCGCGGCGGGCTTTGCCCGCATCGCGACGGAGCTTCTGGTCGCCACCTTCGGGGGAACGGCGGGGGGCGAAACGGCGCGTGGAGGCGCCGCGCCGCAAAACCCTTGAACGCCGCAGCCGGCCGCCCCGACGCCTTCCCCTGGGATGCCGCCATGGCGGCGGGGCTCGGCCTGCTGCGGCTTTCGCCGGCCCATTTCTGGGCGATGACGCCGCGCGAGCTGGAACGGGCGCTGTCGGCCTTTTCCGGGCCGCGCCGCGAGCCGCCGGGACGCGCGGCGCTGGAAGCGCTGATGCGCGCCTTCCCGGACATGAACCGAGCCAACGCCTGAGAGGAGTGCCGAGATGGCCGAGAGCGAAGCCGGCGGGACGTTTTCGATCGACGTCGACGTCGGCCCCGTCGCCGACGCGCTGCAGCGCCTGGAGGGCCTGTCGCGCTCGTTCGGCGCGCAGCTGACCGGGGCCCTGCGCGGCGCGGTGGTGCAGGGCCGCGACCTCGAGGATGTGCTGCGCGGTATCGGCATGAACCTCGCCGGCATGGCGCTCGGCCAGGGGCTGAAGCCGCTGGAGGGGCTGGCGAACGATGCGTTCTCGAGCATCTTCTCGGCGCTGAGTTCGATCATTCCCTTCGCCGAGGGCGGCGTGCCCGGGCGCATCGTGCCGTTCGCGGCCGGCGGCGTGGTGTCGCGGCCGAGCTATTTCCCGATGGGACGCGACATCGGCCTGATGGGCGAGGCGGGCGCCGAGGCGATCCTGCCGCTGCGCCGCGGCGCCGACGGCAGCCTCGGCGTGGCCGCTTCGGGCGGAGGCACGCCGGTCAACGTCGTCTTCAATGTCACCGCCGCCGACGCCGCCTCGTTCCGCAAGTCGGAAGCGCAGGTCACCGGCATGCTGGCCCGGGCGGTGTCGCGCGGGGCGCGGACGCTTTGAGCGGCAGGGGGGAGCAGAAAATCGTGCACCCCCTCCTTTGGGAACGCAGGCGATAGGTCACGAGTACCCCCACCCCCACCCCTCCCCACAAGGGGGAGGGGGATCCTGCACGGCTTCGCGCTCGTCGCCAGAAAGCGGCAATTGCAGGAGAAGCGGCGTCGTCGGCGACTCCCTCCCCCTTGTGGGGAGGGTAGGGGTTGGGGTCCAGCAGGCCGAACAGGCCTCGATTTCCGTGTTCGATAGCCCTTTCCGCGATCAACCGAGGAGCCCATGAGCGAGTTTTCATCCTTTCACGACGTGCGGTTTCCCGCCGCCGTGTCGTTCGGCGCCACGGGTGGGCCGGAGCGGCTGAACGAGGTCGTCACGCTGACCTCGGGGCGCGAGCGGCGCAATGCGCGCTTCGCCCTGTCGCGGCGGCGCTACGATGCCGGCACCGGCGTACGTTCGGCCGACGATCTCGCCGAGGTGGTCGCCTTCTTCGAGGCCAGGCGCGGCTCGCTGCACGCCTTCCGCTTCCGCGACCCGTTCGACATGAAATCCTGCGCCTACTCGGCGACGCCGTCGCCGCTCGACCAGGCGATCGGCACCGGCGACGGCGCGACGCTGCGGTTTTCGCTGGCCAAGACCTATGGTGAAGGCGACGACGCCTATCGCCGCCCGATCGACAAGCCGGTGGCGGAGAGCGTGCGCGTCGCCGTCGACGGCGTCGAGACGGCGGCGTTCTCGCTCGATCCCGAAAGCGGTGAGATCGTCTTCGACGCGGCTCCGGCCGACGGCGCCGCGATCAGCGCCGGCTTCGCGTTCGACGTGCCGGTGCGCTTCGACATCGCGCACCTTTCGGTCAGCCTGACCGCGTTCCGCGCCGGGCAGATCCCGACGATCCCGCTGGTCGAGGTGGTACCGTGACCGACTATTCCGAAGACATGCTGGCGCACCTGGCGCGCGAGGTGACGACGCTCTGCCATTGCTGGCGCCTGACGCGGCGGGACGGGACTGTGTCCGGCTTCACCGACCACGACCGGCCGCTGACCATCGAGGGAACCCCGTTCGAGCCGCGCTCGGGCTTCTCCGCCAGCGAGGCGCGCGACACGCTGGGGATGGCCGTGGACACGGTCGACGTCGAGGGCGCGCTCTCGTCGGCGGACATCGCCGAGGACGACATCGCCGCCGGGCTCTACGACGGCGCCAGCGTCGAGACGCTGCTGGTCAACTGGCGCGCGCCGGACCAGCACGCCCGGATCCGAGCCGCCACGATCGGCCGGATGACGATGAGCGACGGGCGCTTCGTCGCCGAGCTGGAGAGCCCGATGCACAGGCTCGACCGGCCCGCGGGCCGCATCCTGCGCCGCGACTGCGACGCCGAACTGGGCGACGGCCGCTGCGGCTTCGACCTCGGCCAGCCGGGATTTTCCGCCAGCGGGGCGGTGGTCGCGACCGAAGCGCCGCTGGTGCTTCTCGTCGACGGGCTCGCCGGATACGAAGCCGGCTGGTTCGCCGGCGGGGTGCTGACCTGGACGAGCGGCGCCGATGCGGGACGCGCCGCGCGCGTCGCAGAACACCGGCCCGGCGGCGGGACGGTTCGCCTCATCCTGCGCGATCCCGGACGAACGCCGCCCGTGGCCGGCGACACGTTCACGGTCGCTGCGGGCTGCGACAAGCGCTTCGCCACCTGCCGGGAAAAGTTCCTCAACACCGAGAATTTCCGCGGCTTCCCGCATCTGCCCGGCAACGACGCCGCCTATGGCTACGTCGCCGAGGGCGGGCAGTTCGACGGCGGGGCGCTGGTGCCGTGACGACGACCGGGGAGCGACGGGAAGGGGAAAATGGAGCGTCGGAGCACCCTCGCACCGGCCTCTCTACTGGCCCCTCAACTGGCCCCTCGGGCTACCCCTGCCTTTGCGCGGGGAGGGGAGACGCTGCGCCCGGCCATCAACCACGGCGCATCGGGCTGTCGCGCGTGAACACCCCCACCCCTACCCCTCCCCACAAGGGGGAGTTTGCCGGACTTGCCGCCTGTCTCCCCAAAGCGGAATCCATGGCAGAAGCGGAAAATTCGACGCCTCCCTCCCCCTTGTGGGGAGGGGTAGGGGAGGGGGTATTCCAGCCGAGACGCATCGACGAATTCCATGTGCGATTGCCCTGGCCGCCGACGGTGGAAGAGCCGGCGCGGCGCGTGCTCGAGGCGGCGATCGGCTGGATCGGTACGCCCTATCGCCACCAGGCGAGCCAGAAGGGCGTGGGCTGCGACTGCCTCGGCCTGGTGCGCGGCATCTGGCGCGAGGTGTACGACCGCGAGCCGGAGATGCCCGGGCCCTATGCGCCCGACTGGGCGGAGGCCGGCGGCGGCGATCCGCTGGTCGAGGCGGCGCGCCGTCATTGCCGCGAACGTCCGGTCGCCGAGGCGCGGCCGGGCGACCTGTTGCTGTTCCGCTGGCGGGCGCACCTGCCGGCGAAGCATGCCGGCATCCTCTTCGACGAGCGACGCTTCCTGCACGCCTACGAGGGCCACGCGGTGACGATCTCGGCGCTGGTGCCGCAATGGCGGCAAAGGATCGCAGCCGTCTTCGTCTTCCCCGGCTGACCTTTCCCCGACTGGCCTTTCCACGGCCGGCCTTTCACAGGCCGAACCTTCCCCGACCGAACGAGGCGACGAGACATGGCCACGATCCTGCTCCAGGCGGCCGGCGCCTTCCTCGGCGGCTTTCTCGGCTCGACGGGCGCGGCGATCGGCACGGCGGTCGGCGCCATCGCCGGCTACACGCTCGACCGGGCGCTGATCAACTCGACCCGTCGCATCGAGGGTCCCCGGCTCGCCTCGGCGCCGCCCTTCACCGCGGAGGACGGCGCGCCGCTGCCCAGGCTCTACGGCACGGCGCGGCTGGGCGGCACGCTGATCTGGGTGACACGCTTCGAGGAGGCGTCGACGACGACGCGCCAGGGCTTCAAGGGCGGGCCGCGGCTGACGGAATATTCCTACTTCGTCAGCGCAGCCTTTGCGCTGTGCGAGGGCGAGATCGCCGGCGTGCGGCGGATCTGGGCCGACGGGCGCGAACTCGACCGCACGCTCTTCGAGATCCGCGTCCATCGCGGAACGGAGGACCAGGACCCCGATCCGCTGATCGCCGCCAAGCAGGGCGCCGACAATGCGCCGGCCTATCGCGGCACGGCCTACATCGTGTTCGAGCGGTTTCCCCTCGAGGAATACGGCAACCGCATCCCGCAGTTCCAGTTCGAGACGATCCGCGCCGTCGGCACGCTGGCGAGGAACGTGCGCGCGGCCTGCCTGATCCCCGGCGCCACGGAGTTCGGGCTTTCGCCGACGCCGGTGACGCAGACGCCGCGCGACGGCGAGACGGTTTCGCTCAACCGCCACGTCCTGCACGGCGAGACCGACATGACGGCGGCGCTCGACGAGTTGCAGGCGCTGTGCCCGAACCTCGCCAATATCGGCCTGGTCGTCGCCTGGTTCGGCACCGACCTGCGTGCCGGACACTGCCGGATCAGGCCGGCGCTCGCCGACCCGGCGACGGACGGCTTCTCCGCGCCATGGCGGGCGGCGGGGCTCGGCCGCGCTGGTGCGCCGACGGTGTCGTGGGACGGCGAGGGCGCGGCCTATGGCGGCACGCCGTCGGATGCCAGCGTGGTCGCGGCGATCGCAGAAATCCGTGGGCGCGGGCTGGGCGTGACGCTCTATCCCTTCGTGATGATGGACGTCCCGGCCGACAACGAGCTTCCCGATCCCTATGGCGGCGCGGCGCAGGCGCCGTATCCGTGGCGCGGCAGGATCACCTGCGATCCGGCACCGGGCCGCGACGGCAGCGCCGACGCGACGGCCGCGGCGCGCACGCAGGTCGACGCCTTCTGCGGCGACGCGGTGGCGGCGGATTTCTCGGTCTCCGGCGGCGCGGTGACCTATGCCGGGCCGGCGGACGACTGGAGCTACCGCCGCTTCGTCCTGCACATGGCGCGGCTCGCGGCACTTGCCGGCGGCGTCGACGCCTTCATCGTCGGCTCGGAACTGCGCGGCCTGACGACGCTGCGCGACGGGGCGAACGCCTTTCCTTTCGTCGAGCAGCTGTGCGACCTGGCGCGCGAGGCGCGGGCGCTGCTCGGCGCCGAGACGAAGATCACCTACGCCGCCGACTGGAGCGAGTATTTCGGCCATCGTCCGGGCGACGGCAGCGGCGACGTCCACTTCCATCTCGACCCGCTCTGGGCGCATGACGACATCGACGCCGTCGGCATCGACAACTACCTGCCACTGGCCGACTGGCGCGACGGCGACTATGCCGGCGGCAATCCGGACGGGTTCTCGGGTCCCTACGACGCTGCCGGCCTGCGCAGGAACATCGCCGGCGGCGAGGGCTTCGACTGGTTCTACGCGAGCGAGGCGGACCGTGCGGCACGGCTGCGCACGCCGATCGAGGACAGCGCCTACGGCAAGGACTGGGTGTTCCGCAGCAAGGACCTCGTGTCCTGGTGGTCGAACGAACATTTCGACCGCGTCGGCGGCGTCGAGACAGGCACGCCGACCGCCTGGCAGCCGCGGAGCAAGCCGATCTGGCTGACCGAACTCGGCTGCCCGGCCGTCGACAAGGGGCCGAACCAGCCCAACGTCTTCCCCGATCCGAAATCGTCGGAAAGCGCCGTCCCGCATTTTTCCAGCGGCGGTCGCTCGGACCTCGCCCAGCAGCGCTTCATCGCCGCCCACCAGGCGCACTGGGATGCGGCGGCGGCCGGTTTCGCGGCGGAGGCGAACCCGGTGTCCGACCGGTATGACGGGCGCATGGTCGATGCCGAGCGCATCTACCTGTGGGCCTGGGACGCACGGCCGTTTCCGGCCTTTCCGCTGGTCGGCGCGGTGTGGCGCGACGGCGGCAACTGGGCGAAGGGCCACTGGCTGAACGGCCGGCTCGGCGGCGCGACCGCCGGCGACCTCGTCCAGGCGATCCTCGCCGACCACGGCCTGCCGGAAGCCGACGTCGACAGGGCGGAGGGCACGCTGCACGGCTATGTGATCGCCGAGCCGCAGTCGGCGCGCTCGGCCCTCGAACCCGTCGCCGACCTGTTCGGGCTGGCGGCGACCGAGGACGGCGGCACGCTGCGCTTTTCCAGCGAGACGACAACCGGCGCGCCGGTGGTCGCCGACCTCCTGATCGCCGACGGCGAGACCGTGTTTCGCGCCGAACGCACGCCGGACCACCAGCTTCCCACCGAGCTCTCGGTCGCCTTCCACGACCCGCTGCGCGATTTCCAGGCCCGCACGGCGCGCGCCGTCCGCCTCGGCGCCGGGGGGCTCAGGCAGGAGACGATCGCCTTTCCCGGGGCCATCGAGGCGGGCGCGGCGCGCAGCCTCGCCGACGACCGGCTGCGCCGCCTGTGGGCGGCCAGGGACACGGTCGCCTTCGACCTGCCGCCGACGGAAGTGGGCGTCGTCCCCGGACGTTCGGTGCAGCTTCCCGGCCATGCCGGCGACGCCGAGTTCCTCGTCGAATCGGTCGAGCAGGGCCTAGTGCGGCGGGTCTCGGCGCGGCGCATCGCGCGTCTCGTGCCGACCGCGGACGATCCGGAAATCCCCGCCGACCGGGCGGCTCCGGCGGTGTTCGGGGCTCCCGCCGTGCAGTTCCTCGACCTGCCGGCGCCGCCCGGCGGCGACGCGGCCGAACGCGGCCTGCGCATCGCCGCCTGGGCGAAACCCTGGCGCAGCCAGGCGATCCACGCATCGCCGGAGACGACCGGCTTCGTCAGGCGCGCCACCGCGGCCAGGCCGGCGACGACCGGCGAACTCGTCGCGCCGCTGGCGCCGGGTTTAGAGGGCAGGGTGATGCGCGGCGCGGACCTGATCGTGCGCCTGAACGACGGCGAACTGTCGAGCGTTTCACGCGCCCGGCTGCTCAACGGCGCCAATGCCGCCGCCGTCGGCGCCGGCGCTGGCGGATGGGAAGTGTTGCAGTTCGAGAGCGCCGAGGAGATCTCGGCGTCGGTGTGGCGGCTGACGGGGCTGCTGCGCGGCCAGTCGGGCACGGGCGACCAGGCGGCGACCGGCGCTCCGGAGGGGGCGGCCTTCGTGCTGCTCGACGCGGCGGTGGTGCCGGCCGGCCTTGCGGCTTCGGAGGTCGGGCTGCTGCTCAACTGGCGCGTCGGCCCCTCGGGCCGCGACCTGTCGCCGGCGCACTGCGTCGAGGAACAGATCGCCGGCGGCGTGCGCGCGCGCATGCCGCTGTCGCCGGTGCACATCCGCGCGACGCGGACGGAGGCCGGCGACTGGACGCTGTCGTGGATCCGCCGCGGCCGCGTCGACGCCGACGCCTGGGATGGCGCCGAGATCCCGCTCGGCGAGAATGCCGAGTCCTACCGGATCGACATCGGCCCGCCCGGCGGTCCGACACTGCGCAGCGCGACAGCTGCGGAACCGGGCTGGATCTACGCGGCGGCGCACCTCGCCGCCGATTTCGCCAGCCTGCCGGCGGAAGCCGAGATCGCCGTCCGCCAGCTCGGCGCCGGCGGCTGGGGCCTGCCGGGCGTCGCCCGCATGACCTTCAACTGAGAAAGGAGCCTGACATGATCGATATGAAGCCCTGGTACACCTCGCGCACCATCTGGGCGTCGCTGGTGACCGTGCTGCTCGCCGGCGGCAACATCGCCGGCCTGCGCCTCGACGGCGTCGACGAGGGCGCGCTGACCGACACGCTGCTGCAGGTCGTCACCGCCGTCTCCGGCACCGTCGCCATCGCCGGCCGCTTCGCCGCGCGCAGCCGCATCGGCTGAGGCCGGCGGGACCGGGCCCGGCCGCCCTGCCTTTTCCGGGCGGCCGGGCTCAGGAGCGGCGTTCTGCGGAAAGTGTCGCGTCGAACAGCGACCGCGACGATTCCTCCCAGGTGATTGCGCGGTAGTCGCGCAAGGCCCGCGCGGCGAGGCGGGCGGGCTCGTCCGCGCCCGTCATCCACGCACGCATGCGCGTTTCCCACGCCGTCGTGTCCTGCGGATCGAGGCAGACGGCGAAGTCGCCGACGAGTTCGGGGATCGGCCCGCCGGTCGACGCGATCAAGGCCTTGCCGCGGGCCAGCGCCTCGATCGGCGGCAGGCCGTAGCCCTCGTAGATCGACGGATAGAGGCAGAAGGCGGCGTCGCGGTAGAGCGCGGCGAGCACGTCGTCGCCGATCCCCTGGAGATGGATCAACGTGCCGGAAAGCTCCGGATCGGCGGCGATCCTGTCGAAGAAATCCCCCATCATCCAGCCCTTGCGGCCGACGAAGGCGAGCTTGAAGCCGGTGCGCGCGACCGTGCCGTCGCGCACGAGCCCGCGCCAGGCCTCGACGAGCATGGCGTGGTTCTTGCGCGGCTCGATCGTCGACACGAAGAGGGCGAATCGCCCGGCCTCGAACGGCTGCGGCAGGTCGGCCGGCGCCGTTTCCGGGAACGGGTCGGCGCCGAGCGGCACGATGCGGTGGTCGGCGCAGGCGATGCCGTTCTCGGCACACCAGGACGACACGTCCTCGGCCGTCCGCCGCGACGTGAACAGCACCCGGTCGGCGCGGGCGAAGACCTGCTCGAAATACCGGCGGAAGGCGTGGACGTCGCTTTCGGCGAACCATTGCGGGAAAAGCAGCGGGATGATGTCGTGGCAGAGCGCCACGAAGCGCGAGCCCGCGGCGTCGCGCTGGGCCAGCACGGAAGCGACGTCGATGTGGATCCAGTCGGACTGGATGGCGAGCGTGACGTCGTCGGGGCGAAGCTCGACCGGCGGCAGGAGGATGTCGTCGATGTCGGGAACGTCGATGCGGCTGCCTCCGGCGCCCTCGAACAGCGGGCGCAGCTTCGGCGTCAGCAGCCTATCCTGGATCGCCGCCCATCGGACGCCAGCCCGCGGCGTCGACGCGGCGAGCCGCCGCAGCTCCACCGACAGGGCGAGCTTGCGGCGGAAGCGGGTGATCCACCAGTAGAGCGGCCGCAGCGAAGCGGGCACCCGGTCGGCCGAATGGCCGCGCGCGGCGCCTGGGATCGGGAAGAAGCCCATGTAGAGCCTGATCCGCCCGGCCAGGACGCCGTCGACGAATTCCTCGCGGATCGGCCGCGGCCGGTTGATGCGCGGATCGTACACCGTGAACACCGTTCCGGGCAGGTGTTCCCTTGCGTAGAGCGCGAAGCGCTCCTGGCAGCGCGCGATGCCGACCGGCGGGCCGTACCACTGGATCAGGCTGGCGAGATCGACGAACAGACGGCTCAACGCGAAAACCTCAGGCGCAACTGCAGCAGCACCGACGACAGGTTCGGCGCGCCGCCGTGGAGCATAGCGGCGATCTCGCGGCGGCGCTCGCGCGACAGCGCGCCCACCGCGAGGCACCAGCGCAGCATCATCTCGACGTCGCGCCGCTCGCGCTGCGACAGGCCGGGGCCGAGGCTTCCCGGCGCGGCAAGGAAGGCCGTGATGGCGTCGAGCGACGTCGGCAGGCTCTCGATCGGCGGGAAGTCGACCTTGGGACCGTAGGCGAGGAGCCGCGCCAGAGCGTAGACGGCGCGCTGCTCGCCGCGGTGTCGCCGCGACGACTGGTCCGCGTGCCGGCGCAGCCTGTGCAGAGGGTCCGCGAGATTGGCGACGGCACCCTGCCGCGCCAGGCGGGTCCACAGATCGTAGTCCTCCGCCAGGGCGAACTGCCGGCGATAGCCGCCCGCCGCCGCGACCGCGCCACGGCGCATGACGACGGTGGGGTGAAGGAAGGGATTTTCCAGGCGAAGCCGCTCGGCGAGGCGCGCGGGGTCGGTCTCGACCGCGACGACCTCGCCGACGCGGCCGCGCGCGTCGATGACGACTGCCCCGGTCCCGAGGAGGACCAGCTCGGGCCGCGCGTCCATTTCCGCCACCTGGCGGGCCAGGCGGTCCGGTTCGGAGATATCGTCGGCGTCCATGCGGGCGACGAGATCGGCGCGGGTTTCGGCGAGCCCCTGGTTCAACGCATCGACGATGCCGGCGCCGGTCGCGGAAAGGACGCGGATGCGGCCGTCCTCGGCAGCGTGCCGCGCCAGCAGCGTAGCCGTCCCGTCGGTCGACCGGTCGTCGACGACGACGATCTCGATGTCGGCGAAGGTCTGCCGGCGGATGCTGGCGAGGGCGGCGTCGAGATAGTCGCCGCCGTTCCTGACCGGCATCACCACGGAGAGCCGCGGCGCAGGTGGCTGAGGGGCGGGCATGCGCTGGGGCTCAGGCTCCCCACGGCCGGCCGGAGCGTCCGCCCGGCGGTTGCAGTCTTCGGTCGCGCCAACGGTTGCGCTGGTAACGCATTGCAGTCTTCATCAAATGCCGCCCCCGGCGCGACTGGAAGTCCCCAGCCCATCTTCTATGGAGTGCCGCGAACGACTTCAAGACGCGACAATACAAACGATGCGCTCTGCAGACACCGGATGGCGTCCCGCCGGATCAACTCCGGAGCTTCGCCCGGTCAGCCCGCGACGCCTGGCTCTTCGAAAACCGTCGCGATCCGGCTCCGGATGTCCTCGGCAGCGGCCGGGGCGATCCCCGGTCTCCGCCTTGCCTGAAGAGAAATCGGCCGACCGGCGAGCGCGCGCGAAGACGTTCATTCCGCATTCAGACGGAACGCGCTAAAAAGGCGCCATGAGACACGCGCCAAACATCAAACGGACCGCCGCCGCCGTCGCGGGCGTGGTCCTCGCCCATGTCGCAGCCCATGTCGCGCCGGCCGCCGCAGCGCCACTTCCCGTGCCGAACGCGCGCCCGACCGCGGCGGTATTCCATCTCGTCGCAGCCGACTGCTACGCCATCGGCCAGCAGGTGGCCGCCCAGGAGGGCGGGACGCTGGCCAAGGCGAGCCCGGCGACAGAGGGAGGCCAGCCGGTCTGCCGCATCGTCGTCCTTCTGCCCGCCAAGGACGGCCAGCGGCCGCGGCGGGCCGAATTCGTCGTGCCGCAGAACTGACCGCCGCGCTTTCCCGCGGCGGGCAAATCGGCCTATAGGTTCACTCCTGAAAACAACAGCCGGCGGGCGGTCCAGATGCGGATATTGGTTGTCGAGGACGACAAGGATCTCAACCGGCAGATTTCGGACGCGCTGATCGACGCCGGCTATGTCGTCGACCGCGCCTTCGACGGCGAGGAAGGCCATTTCCTCGGCGACACCGAGCCCTACGACGCGGTCGTGCTCGACATCGGCCTGCCGCAGATGGACGGCATCAGCGTCGTCGAGCGCTGGCGCCGCGCCGGCCGCAAGATGCCCGTCCTGATCCTCACCGCGCGCGACCGCTGGAGCGACAAGGTCGCCGGCATCGACGCCGGCGCCGACGACTACGTCACCAAGCCGTTCCACATCGAGGAAGTGCTCGCCCGGGTGCGCGCCCTGATCCGCCGCGCCGCCGGCCATGCCTCGTCGGAGCTGACCTGCGGGCCGCTGCGCCTCGACACCAAGGCGTCGAAGGCCGACGTCAAGGGCGTGCCGCTGAAGCTGACGTCGCACGAGTTCCGCCTGCTCGCCTACCTGATGCACCACGCCGGCCAGGTCGTGTCGCGGACCGAACTCGTCGAGCATCTCTACGACCAGGATTTCGACCGCGATTCCAACACGATCGAGGTGTTCGTCGGACGCCTGCGCAAGAAGATGGGCATCGACATGATCGAGACGGTGCGCGGCATGGGCTACCGCATGCGCGAGCCCGATGCGTGAGGCCCCGCTTCCGCGCGAGGCCGCCGCGAAGCGCGCCGGCTGACGGGAGCCGCGCCTCGTGAAGACGATGCCGCGCTCGCTGACCTTCCGGGTCATCGCCTTCTCCACGGTCTGGGCGGTGATCGCGCTGATCGCCATCGCCACCGTGATCACCACGCTCTACCGCCAGGCCAGCGAAAGCGGCTTCAACAGCCTGCTGTCGGCGCATCTGTTCAACCTGATCGGTTCGGTCGGGGTCTCTGCCGGCGGGGCGCTGACCGGCAGCCCCGATCTTGGCGACCTGCGCTTCTCGCAACCCGGCTCGGGCTGGTACTGGTCGGTCGAGCCGGTGGCCGGCGACCTGACCGGCGTCCTGCGGTCCCCGTCGATGACCGGCCCGATCGCCTCGCCGCCGGTCGCCGAGGTTCCCTTCGATTCCGGCTTCCAGCGCAGCTACGCCGCCGACGGCATCGCCGGGGAGGAGATCGCCGTCTTCGAGAGCGAGTTCGTGCTCGGTTCCAACAACCGCGTCGCCCGCTTCCGCGTGATGGGCAACTTAAGCGAGCTGGAAGCGCAGATCGAGGCCTTCCAGCGCCGTCTCTATACCTATCTGGCGATCTTCGGCGCCGGCATGATCGGCATCAACGCCATCGCCATCCTGCTCGGACTGCGGCCGCTGCAAAGGGTGCGCGCGGCGCTGGCGCTGGTGCGGGAGGGCACCGCGCAGAAGCTCGACGGCAGCTTTCCCCTGGAGATCGAACCGCTGGCCAACGAGACCAATGCGCTGATCGAGAACAACCGGCGCATCGTCGAGCGCTCGCGCACCCAGGTCGGCAACCTGGCGCATTCGCTGAAGACGCCGCTCGCCGTGCTTGCCAACGAGGGTCGCCTGATCGGCGGCGACAAGGGCCGGCTGATCGTCGACCAGGCTTCGGCGATGCAGAAGCAGCTCGAGCACTACCTTCAGCGCGCCCGCATCGCCGCCCAGCGCGACAGCGTTATCTATCGCACCCCGATCGCGCCGGCATTGACCCGCATGGTGCGCGTCGTCGGCAAGCTCAATCCGGCCGCCCGCATCGACCTCGCCCTGCCGCAGGAGGAGATCCTGTTCGCCGGCGAGCGCGAGGATTTCGAGGAGATCGTCGGCAATCTCCTGGAAAATGCGGCGAAATGGGCGAAGGGCGAGATCCGCGTATCGCTGGCGCCGACCACGGCGGCCGGCGAACGCGCCTTCGCGCTGACGATCGAGGACGACGGGCCGGGCATTCCCGAGGACAAGGCCCGCGAGGCGCTGAGGCGCGGCCGCCGCCTCGACGAGACCAAGCCGGGAACGGGGCTCGGCCTCGCCATCGTCGCCGATCTGGTCGCCGAGTACGGCGGCCGCCTCGGCCTCGAACGGTCGGGGCTGGGCGGCCTGCGTGCGGTGGTCGAGCTGAAACGGGCGGTGTGACCGGGGGCGCCGGCGCGCTCGGACGGGACCGACCGGCGAAGGCGGCTCCGCGTGCCCGTGCCAGCGTCAATCGGGCGCAAGACGACGAGGGTGGCCGGAGCGCTGTCGCAGACCTATATTCTCGCGCTGGCGTCGACGTCTCTTTCGTGCCAATGTTTTCGGCCAAGAAGAGCGTTACGCGATAGTCGCGCGCGTCGTAACGACGGCTTAACCGTCGAGTCGCACAAGAATAACGCACCCTTCAAGGGAGAGGTTGATGGTAGCTGCATTGCAGCGGATCACCGCAGCATTCAGCGAATGGAGCGGCAGCTGGCGCAGCCGAAACGCCGTGACCGCCAAGCACGGCTCTTCTCGGGACATGGTCGGCGAATACGAGGCCGACTATACAGAGCCGAGTGAAGATGAATTGGCCACAGCAGACGAAGACAGTGAAGCGCTCCTGGCTCGCAGCCGAGTGGTATCAAGCAAGCGGTTGTGATAGCCACTCCTTATGGGGTGGACGTTTCTTCCTGTCGAAGACTTGCCCGAACCGGGCGACATACTGTGGTGCCGGTGGCCGCTGCGGGAGAAGCCAGGTGTTCCGGGTCAGGCCGCAAGGCCAGTACTGGTCCTCGAGACGTCGGTCCACCAGCGAGACGATGATGGCGTTCAGTTCGGCGCCGCGGTCGTCTGCTACGGAACCGGCAACGTGGAAGATGCCCGCCCGGGCGACTTTCTGGTTCCGACGCGCGCGGAGGCTGCTTCTCTCGGCCTCCACAAACCGACACGCTTCGATGTCGGCCGCCCGAAGCGGCTGATATGGTGCGAGGAGTACTTCCTCGCGCCGGACTACCTCCGATCGCGGAACATCACGATCGGGCGGCTCGACGAAGCCCAGCGTCTGGCGTTGAAGGCCCTTCTTGGCTAACACCGAAAAGTCAGCCCGGCGTCGGCGTGCAGCGATGGTGCTTTCCTTCGCGGCCCAACTTCGGTCAAATATAGAACCTATCCGGCGGTCGTTCGTTCGTCCGCCTTCAAGCCGTCCGAGGCCAGATCCGATATGAAATCCAAGATAGCGCTGTTTGCCGCGCTTTCGGTCCTGGCGGGCTGCTCGTCGACTGCGCTCGACCGATCCGAATCCGGCGGTCTCCCGGCGCTGTCCGGCGAGGCGGGAAGGGCGGCGATCCTGCGCAACATGGCCGGCGGCCTGATCGGCGGCACGATCGGATCGGGCCTGACGGAGCGGGAACGCCGCACCGCGCTGGAGGCCGAATACCGCGCGCTCGAATACACGCCGAGCGGACAGGCGGTCGCCTGGAACGGCGATGCCGGCAGGTCGGGCGAGGTCGTCGCCGCGCAGCCCTATCGCGTCGGCTCGCAGGATTGCCGGCAGTATACCCACAAGGTGACGATCGGCGGACAGACCGGCCAGGCCCGCGGCACGGCGTGCCGCAACGCCGACGGCAGCTGGACGCCCTTGACCTAAATCAGTGCGGCCCGGCTCCCGGTCCGGCAAATCGCCGCGGGTGCCGGAGTTGGCACAAGCGACTGCGCAGACTATTGAGGTCGTCATGTTGTTCTGGATTCTGGCAGCATTGCTGACGACGGGCGCGTGCCTTTCGGTGCTGCTTCCCTTCGCCCGGCGGCCGGCCCAGGCGCCGCACGCGAGCGACCATGACCTCGAAGTCTACAAGGACCAGCTCGGCGAGGTCGAACGCGATTTCGGCCGCGGCCTGATCGGCCGGACGGAGGCCGAGGAGGCCCGCGCCGAGATCGGCCGCCGCATCCTGAGGCTTTCGGGCAGCGCGGCCCCGGCCGATCCGGCGAAGGCTCGCGACGGCGCGACGGCGCGATTCGCTGCGATGGCGGCCGTCCTGGCGGTTCCGCTGGTGAGCTGGGCGGTCTATTCGGCGGTCGGTTCGCCGGACGTGCCGCCGCAGCCGCTGGAGGCGCGCCTCTCCGGCAATCCCGCCCAGAACACGATGGAAGAACTCGTCGCCCGCGCCGAGCGCCACCTCGCGGCCAATCCGGACGAAGGCAAGGGCTGGGACGTGCTCGGTCCGATCTATCTCAGGATGGGCCGCTATCCCGAAGCGGCGAAGGCGTTCGCCGCCGCGATCCGCCTGGAAGGCGCGAGCGCCGCCCGCGAGGCAGGGCTCGGCGAGGCGATCGCATCGGAGGCCGGCGGCATCATCTCCGCCGACGCGGCCGCCGCATTCACCCGGGCGCTGGCGCTCGAGCCGGACTATCCGAAGGCGCGCTTCTACCTCGCCACGGCGAAGGCGCAGGAGGGCAGGCTGGAAGAGGCGGTCGCCGACTGGACGACGCTGGCCGCGACCAGCGCCGCGGATTCGCCCTGGCGCGCCGCCGCCGAGCAGGCGATCGCAGAGGCTACGCGCCGCCTCGCGGGGGGGACGACGACGCCAGCGGGCGAGGCGCCGTCCGGGCCCTCGGCCGAAGACGTCGCCGCCGCCGAATCGATGGCGCCCGCCGACCGGATGGCCATGATCGAGACGATGGTCGCCGGCCTCGACGAGAAACTGCGACAGAATCCCGCGGACCGGGAAGGATGGCAGCGGCTGATTCGTTCCTATGTCG
This sequence comes from uncultured Mesorhizobium sp., assembly GCA_937958475.1. Taxonomy (GTDB): domain Bacteria; phylum Pseudomonadota; class Alphaproteobacteria; order Rhizobiales; family Rhizobiaceae; genus DUSC01. The sequence goes on from CALFXR010000079.1 coordinate 18,853, forward strand.
TGCTCGGCCGCAAGGACGACGCGCTGGCTGCGCTGAAGCGCGCCGGCGAGGCGTTCCCTGCCGGCACGGAAGAGGCTCGCGCCATCGCCGCGCTCGCCGCCGAACTCGGACTGGGCAGCACAGAGTGAGACCATGACCCGCAAGCAGAAGAGACTGTCGGTGATCGCCGGGGGCATGGGCTTCCTCGCCCTGGCCATGGTGCTCACCTTCTACGCGCTCGGGCAGAAGGCGTCGTATTTCTACATGCCCGGCGACGTCGCGGCGAACCCGGTGGCGGAGGGCCAGAGGATCCGCCTCGGCGGCCTCGTCGCCGAAGGCTCGATCAAGCGCGGCGCCGGGACGGAAGTCGACTTCGCCGTCACCGACGGCACCGACACGGTGAAGGTCGTCTTCAACGGCATCCTGCCGGACCTCTTCCGCGAGAACCAGGGCGTCATCACCGAAGGCGCCTTCGGGCCCGGCGGCGTGTTCACCGCCGACAGCGTGCTGGCCAAGCACGACGAGACCTACATGCCCAAGGAGGTCGCCGACAGCCTCAAGGAGAAGGGCGTGTGGCAGGAATGACCGACGTCGCGAAGGGAAGCCGCCATGGTTGAGATCGGCCATTTCGCCCTCGTGCTGGCTTTCGCGCTGGCGCTCGTCCAGTCGACGATTCCCTTTCTCGGGGCGGTGAGCGGCAACGACCGGCTGATGGCTGTCGGCGGGCCGGTGACCGTGACCGGCTTCGCGCTGACGGCTCTGTCCTTCGTCGCGCTGACCCAGGCCTACGTCGTCTCCGACTTCTCGGTGGCGAACGTGTGGGAGAACTCGCACTCGCTGAAGCCGATGATCTACAAGATCAGCGGCGTCTGGGGCAACCACGAGGGCTCGATGCTGCTGTGGGTGCTGATCCTCACCTTCTTCGGCGCCCTGGTCGCCGCCTTCGGCCGGAACCTGCCGGCGACGCTGCGCGCCAACGTGCTGGCCGTGCAGGGGCTGATCGGCGCCGCCTTCCTGCTGTTCATCCTGGTCACGTCGAATCCCTTCGCGCGGATGGTGCCGGCGCCGATCGAGGGCCGCGACCTCAATCCGGTCCTCCAGGATGTCGGCCTCGCCATCCATCCGCCGCTGCTCTACCTCGGCTATGTCGGCTTCTCGGTGTGCTTCTCCTTCGCCGTCGCGGCGCTGATCGACGGGCGTATCGACGCCGCCTGGGCGCGCTGGGTGAGGCCGTGGACGCTGGCCGCCTGGGTGTTCCTCACCGGCGGCATCGCCATGGGCTCCTACTGGGCCTATTACGAGCTCGGCTGGGGCGGCTTCTGGTTCTGGGATCCGGTCGAGAACGCCTCGTTCATGCCCTGGCTCGCCGGCACGGCGCTGCTGCATTCGGCGATCGTCATGGAGAAGCGCTCGGCGCTGAAGATCTGGACGCTGCTGCTCGCCATCCTGACGTTTTCGCTGTCGCTGCTCGGCACTTTCCTGGTGCGCTCGGGCGTCCTGACCTCGGTGCACGCCTTCGCCACCGATCCGAGCCGCGGCGTCTTCATCCTCGCCATCCTCACCTTCTTCATCGGCGGCTCGCTGGCGCTGTTCGCCTGGCGCTCCAACGCGCTGACGCCGGGCGGCGTCTTCCAGCCGATATCGCGCGAGGGCGCGCTGGTGCTGAACAACCTGTTCCTGACGACGGCGACCGCGACCGTCTTCGTCGGCACGCTCTACCCGCTGTTCATCGAAGCCTTCGCCGGCGACAAGATCTCGGTCGGCGCGCCGTTCTTCGACATGACCTTCGGCGCCCTGATGGTGCCGCTGCTCGCCATGGTGCCGTTCGGGCCGCTGCTCGCCTGGAAGCGGGCCGACCTCTACGCCGCCGCGCAGCGCCTGTTCGCGGCCTTCGGCGGCGCGCTTCTGGCCGTGCTCGCCGTGCTGGTCGTGGTCGACGGCGCCTCGGTGGCGGCCGCGCTCGGCATCGGGCTCGCGGTCTGGCTGGTGCTCGGCGCGCTGACCGACCTCGCGCTGCGCTCCGGCATCGGCAGCGTCGGGCCGGCCGTCGCGCTGCGCCGTCTCGCCGGCCTGCCGCGCTCGACCTACGGAACCGCACTCGCCCATCTCGGGCTGGGCCTGACCGTGCTCGGCATCGTCGGCGTGACGTCCTTCCAGGGCGAGCGCATCGTCGCCATGCGCCAGGGCGACACGACGGAACTCGCCGGCTACACGCTGCGCTTCGAGGGCATGCGCACGGTGAAGGGCCCGAACTTCACCGAGGACCAGGGCATCTTCGCGCTCGGCACGGCGGCAGGCCGCGACCTCGGCGAAATCGTCTCGGCGAAGCGCCTCTATCCGGCCCGCCAGATGCCGACGACGGAAGCCGGCATCCGCACCTTCGGCGCCAGCCAGCTCTACGTCTCGCTCGGCGACCTGACCAGCGACGGCGGCATCGTCGTGCGCATCTGGTGGAAGCCGATGGTGACGCTGATCTGGGGCGGGGCGCTGGTGATGATGGCGGGCGGCGTCGTCTCGCTGCTCGACCGGCGCCTGAGGGTCGGCGCGCCGGCGGCGCGCAAGCGGCGGGACAAGGTTGCCGCCGCGGGAGCGCCGTCGTGAGGCTCGCCGCGCTCCGGGCGCTCGTCGTCGCCGCGCTTCTCGCGCTTTCGGGCGCGGCGTTTGCCGTGCAGCCCGACGAGGTGCTGGCCGATCCGGCGCTCGAGGCGCGCGCCCGGGCGCTTTCGGCCGAACTGCGCTGCATGGTCTGCCAGAACCAGTCGATCGACGATTCCGACGCCTCGCTGGCGCGCGACCTGCGCGTCCTCGTGCGCGAGCGCATCGCCGCGGGCGACACGGACGAGCAGGTGCTCGCCTACATCGTCGCGCGCTACGGCGAGTTCGTGCTCCTGAAGCCCCGCTTCAGCCTGCGCAACGCGCTGCTCTGGGGCACGCCGGCGGTGCTGCTGGTCATCGGCGGGGTGGTGCTGGTCGTGTCGACGCGGCGGCGGGAAAGGCCGGCGGGGCAGGTGCTGAACGCGGAGGAGAAGGACGCGCTGGCGAAGGTGCTCGACGGCGAGGGGTAGGCGGCTCAAGCCGCTCGCGTCACAACTTTTTCTTCGATCCAGCGTCCTTGAGGATAGCGTTGGCCGTGTGCCGGCTTTTCAGCGTCCTCGGCACGATGAGGATCACGCGGGTCTCGTCGGAACGCCATTTCTCATGTGAGCCCTTCGCGCCTTTCAAGAACGCGAATCCCAGCCTGGTGAGTTCCTTGACGACGTCGGCGTAGAAACCCTCGGCCACGGATCAGGCCACGGCCACGGCCTTGTCGGGACGGTTCCAGATAATGGTTGGAACCAGATCCTTGTACGGCTTCTCGACGATCTCGGCGGGGGTCATGTGGTTCGCCACGATCAACTCGGGTGCGAGTTCCATCATGAGCTCCTCGAATTCGTCGACTGTAGCCGCCTCGATGTGCAGGCCGACAATGTCGCTCTCGCAGACATAGACGCCGGCCTCGTCATCCCAAACAGCCTTGACGGTGAAGGCACGCTTGCTCATGCGGATGCCCTCCCTGGGCGCGGCTCCTGTGATCACCAGCATATAGTCCACGCCGACCACGGCGCAACAATAGCCGTACTGACCAACCATGGGCGAAACGAAGGGCGCGAGATCTGCCTAGGCGCATCCCGCCCCGCCCCCCAACATTACCAAACTTTCATCCGCCGGAAATGGCGCCGTAATGTCGGGCTCTCTATCTCTCCTGGCACCGGACGCAGACGAGCGCGTCCAGAGCCAAGAGGATTTTGGACCCATGACAAATGCCCCCCGTTCCGTATCGCGGACCAGCAGGCGCCTGATGGCCGCGGCCGCTTCGGTCGCCATCGCCGGCGCGATCGGCCTCGGCGCCGTGACCACCGGCACCGCGCCTGTCTTCGCCGAAGCCGTGCGCGTCGAGGCGCCCCAGGCGCCGGGCTTCGCCGACGTCGTCGAGCGCGTTTCCCCGGCCGTCGTCAGCGTGCAGGTGAAGGCCAAGGTCGAGCCGGCGTCCGACCGCGGCGCCCAGCTGTTCTCCGGCCCCGGCTTCGACGACCTGCCCGACGACCATCCGATGAAGCGCTTCTTCCGCGAGTTCCGCGGCTTCGGCGACCGTCAGGACCAGGGCCGCAACAACCGCCGCGACCGCCGCAACGCCGAGCCGCGCCCCGTGTCGCAGGGCTCGGGCTTCTTCATCTCCGAGGACGGCTACCTCGTCACCAACAACCACGTCGTCGAGGGCGGCTCGAACTTCACCGTGGTCATGGACGACGGCGCCGAGCTCGACGCCAAGCTGGTCGGCACCGACCCGCGCACCGACCTCGCCGTGCTCAAGGTCGAGGAGGCGCGCAAGTTCACCTACGTCGCCTTCGCCGACGATTCGAAGGTGCGCGTCGGCGACTGGGTGGTCGCCGTCGGCAATCCGTTCGGCCTCGGCGGCACGGTGACGGCCGGCATCGTTTCGGCCCGCGGCCGCGACATCGGCGCCGGCCCCTACGACGACTTCATCCAGATCGACGCGGCGGTGAACCGCGGCAATTCCGGCGGCCCGGCCTTCAACCTCAACGGCGAGGTGGTCGGCATCAACACGGCGATCTTCTCGCCGTCCGGCGGCAATGTCGGCATCGCCTTCGCCATCCCGGCCTCGACCGCCAAGGAGGTCGTCCAGGACCTGATGCAGTCGGGCACGGTGGAGCGCGGCTGGCTCGGCGTGCAGATCCAGCCGGTCACCAAGGACATCGCCGAATCGCTCGGCCTCGCCGACGCCAAGGGCGCGCTGGTCTCCGAAGCCCAGGCCGACGGACCGGCGAAAGCCGCCGGCGTCGCCGCGGGCGACGTGATCACCGCGGTCGACGGCCGCGCGGTCGCCTCGCCGAAGGAACTCGCCCGGCTGATCGGCAACATCCAGCCCGGCAAGGCGGTGGACGTCTCGCTGTGGCGCGACGGCAAGACCGAGAAGGTCACGGTCAAGCTCGGCGAACTGCCCGGCGCCGACAAGCAGGCGAAGGTCGAGCAGCCGGCTCCGGCCGACGCCAACGCGCTCGAGGATCTCGGCCTCACCGTCACCCGCGCCGAGGACGGCAAGGGCGTCGTCGTCACCGACGTCGATCCCGACAGCGAGGCGGCGACCCGCGGCATCCAGCCCGGCGACGTGATCGTGGCGGTCAACTCGAAGGAGGTCGGCAGCGGCGACGAGGTCACCGCGGCGGTCGCCGAGGCTGCCAAGGCCGGCCGCAAGGCGGTGCTGATGCAGATCATGCGCGACGACACCAGCCGCTTCGTGGCGCTTCCAGTCGCCAAGGGCTGATCCCGAAAGGCGATCCCGAGCGGCGGCCGTAACACCCCCGGGCCGCCGGCCGGGAGAAGCCCGGGACCGGTGCCTTTCGTCAGTTCTCGCATCGGTTCCAGCGGCAGCAGGCCCCATCTCCTGCTGCCGCTCTTGTCTTGTGCGGGACCGCACCCGACATCCGGAGGACGACATGCTCTCAGCCCCAGGCGAAACCGCGTATAAGACGGCCATGAAGATTCTGGTGATCGAAGACGACCGCGAGGCTGCCGACTATCTCTCCAAGGCCTTCGCCGAGGCCGGCCACACCGCTCATCTCGCCGCCGACGGCGAGGCCGGCTTCGCCATGGCCGACGGCGGCGAATACGACGTCATGGTGGTCGACCGCATGCTGCCGCGCCGCGACGGGCTGTCGGTGATCGCCGGCCTGCGCGCCCGCGGCGACACCACGCCGGTGCTGATCCTGTCGGCGCTGGGCGAGGTCGACGACCGCGTCACCGGGCTGCGCGCCGGCGGCGACGACTACCTGACCAAGCCCTACGCCTTCTCCGAACTCCTCGCCCGCGTCGAGGTGCTCAACCGCCGCGGCGGCAGCCGTGAGGTCGAGACCGTCTACCGCGCCGGCGACCTCGAGCTCGACCGGCTGTCGCACACGGTGAAGCGCGCCGGGCGCGAGATCGTGCTGCAGCCGCGCGAGTTCCGCCTGCTCGAATACCTGATGCGCCACGCCGGCCAGGTGGTGACGCGCACCATGCTGCTGGAAAACGTCTGGGACTATCATTTCGACCCGCAGACCAACGTCATCGACGTCCACGTCTCTCGGCTGCGCAGCAAGATCGAGAAGGGCTTCGACAGCCCGCTCCTGCACACCGTGCGCGGCGCCGGATACATGCTGAAGGCCGGCTGAGCGATGGGCCGGCGGCTGCTCGCCATCATGAACACGACGGCGGCGCGCCTGTCGGCGCTCTATCTGATCCTGTTCAGCATCTGCGCCGTCTTCCTCGTCTTCTACATGACCTCGCTGTCGGTGCGCATGCTGACGGCGCAGACGCAGGAGACGATCAACGAGGAGGTGCAGGGCCTCGCCGCCGCCTACCAGCGCGGCGGCCTGCCGCTTCTGGTGCGCACCATCGAGCGGCGGGCGCGGCAGCCCAGCGCCAACCTCTATCTGATCGCCGACCCCAACGGCCGCATCCTGTCGGGCAACGTCGAAAGCCTGGAGCCGGGGGTGCTCGACATCGACGGCTGGACCGAGCGGCCCTTCTCCTACCAGCGCTACGGCGAGAGCAGCGCCGGGCAGGACCGCCAGGCGCAGCGCGCGGGCGAGACCGAGATGCGCCATGGCGCGCTGGCGCTGGTCCTGCGCCTTCCCAACCAGATGATCATCCTGGTCGGGCGCGACCTGGGCGAGCCGGAGCGCTTCCGGGCCGTGGTGCGCCGCGCCCTGATGGTGGCGTTCGGCATCATGGGCGTCGGCGCGCTGCTCATCTGGTTTTTCGTCGGCCGCCGCGCGCTGAAGCGCATCGACAGCGTCTCGGAAGCCAGCGTGCGCATCATGGGCGGCGACCTCTCCGGCCGCCTGCCGGTCTCCGGGGCGGGCGACGAGTTCGACCGCCTGTCGGAGAACCTCAACGCCATGCTGGCGCGCATCGCCAGCCTCAACGAGGGGCTGCGCCAGGTCTCCGACAACATCGCCCACGACCTGAAGACGCCGCTGACCCGCCTGCGCAACCGCGCCGAGGCCGCGCTTGCCGGCGCCAGGGACAGCGCCGAGTATCGCGAGGCGCTGGACGGCACGATCGCCGAATCCGACCAGTTGATCCGCACCTTCAACGCCATCCTGATGATCTCGCGGCTGGAGGCCGGCTATTCGACGGAAGCGCTGTCGAAGGTCGATCTCGCCGAACTGGTGCGCGACGTCGTCGAGCTCTACGAGCCGGCGGCCGAGGAGGTCGGCGTCGTGCTCGAAGCCGAGACGACGGGTCCCGCCGTGGTCGACGGCAACCGCGAACTGATCGCCCAGGCGCTGTCGAACATCGTCGACAACGCCATCAAGTATACTGACGGCGCCGAGGAGCCGCGCGTTCGGGTGCGCCTGGCGCGCGAGGCGGCGGGCCTGCGCCTTTCCGTCGACGACAACGGCCCCGGCATTCCCGACGCCGCCGACCGCCAGCGCGCCACCGAACGCTTCGTCCGCCTGGAGAAGAGCCGGTCTCAGCCGGGCTCGGGCCTGGGCCTGAGCCTCGCCAAGGCGGTGATGCGTTTCCATGGCGGCAGGCTTGATCTCGACGCCCGCGATCCCGGATTATCCGTCGCCATGGTGTTCCCCGACGCGAAGGAAAACGGATGACGGCAGCCGCCCCGACCAGACAGCTCGCGACCGGCTGGTTCGGCGCCGCGCCGAAGACGTTGACGCCGCTCGACGCGGAAGCGGCTGCGGCGCAGCTCGCCGATCTCGCGAACGAGGCACGCGAGGCGGACCTGCCGCGGCTCGCCACGCTGCTTCACGGGGAGGGCGGGATGCAGGCGTTCCTCGCCGCCGTTCTCGACCTGTCGCCCTTCCTGCGCGATTCCTTGCGCCGCCGCCCGTCGATCCTCGACGGCCTGTTCGATCACACGGTCGCGGATCGCCTCGCTGCGATCAACGCGGCGGCGGTTGCCGCCGGGCTCGACACCGAAGCGAGCGAGGCCGGGCTGATGGTGCAGCTGCGGTCCCTCAAGCTCGAAGCCCATGTGCTGATCGCGCTCGACGAGCTTGCCGGCGCGGTCGAGACCGAGACGACCGTGCGCCGGCTGAGCGACCTCGCCGACGCCTGCGTCGGCGCCGCGGTCGCCTTCCTGCTGCGCGACGCGCACCGGCAGGGCAAGCTCAGGCTACCCGATCCGGAGAACCCGGCGGAAGGCTCCGGCTGGATCCTGCTCGGCATGGGCAAGCTCGGCGCCCACGAGCTCAACTTCTCCTCCGACATCGACCTCGTCGTCTTCTTCGAGCCGGAGGCGCCGGCGATCCCCGATCCGTACGAGGCGGTCGACCTGTTCTCGCGCCTGACGCGGCGGCTGGTGCGCATCCTCCAGGATCGCACCGAGGGCGGCTACGTCTTCCGCACCGATCTCAGGCTGCGCCCCGATCCCGGCTCGACGCCGCTGGCGATCCCGGTCGAATCGGCTCTGATCTACTACGAGAGCAGGGGACAGAACTGGGAACGCGCCGCCATGATCAAGGCGCGGCCGGTAGCCGGCGACAGGGCGGCCGCGGCGCGCTTCCTCAAGGAGATCCAGCCCTATGTCTGGCGCAAGTACATGGACTACGCGGCGATCGCCGACGTCCATTCGATCAAGCGCCAGATCCACGCCCACAAGGGCCACGGCGAGATCGCGGTCAGGGGCCACAACGTCAAGCTCGGCCG
>CALFXR010000080.1 GCA_937958475.1 uncultured Mesorhizobium sp.
ACTCGACGCCTACGTGGCGAAGCGCAAGGAAGAGATCGGCGGAGGCGAGCCGTGAGGCCCGTTCACGATCCGATTCAACCGCTTTCGATCCTGATTCCCCAAACCACTCCAACCATCTGAACCGACAGAGAAAATCATGAAATCGCATGCACAGGTCGTGGTCATCGGCGGCGGCGTCGTCGGCTGTTCGGTGCTGTTCCATCTCGCCCGCTTCGGCTGGACCGACGTGGTGCTGCTCGAGCGCGACGAGCTGACTTCCGGTTCCACCTGGCATGCCGCGGGCGGCATGCACACGATCAACGGCGATCCCAACGTCGCCAAGCTGCAGAAGTACACGATCGAGCTCTACAAGGAGATCGAGGAACTGTCCGGCCAGGCGACCGGCGTGCACATCACCGGCGGCGTGCTGCTAGCGGCAACGCATGCGCGCATGGACTGGCTGCGCGGCGTCGTCGCCAAGGGCCGCTATCTCGGCCTCGACCTGGAAGAAATCTCCGCCGAGGAAGCGCACCGGCTGATGCCGCTGCTCGATCCGAAGCAGTTCGTCGGCGCGGTGCGGAACTCGGAGGACGGCCACCTCGATCCGTCCGGCGTCACCCACGCCTACGCCAAGGCGGCGCGCAAGCTCGGCGCCTCGATCGAGCGCTTCACCCGCGTCGTCGACATCCAGCGCCGGCCGGACGGGCTGTGGCGGGTCATCACCGACAAGGGCGAGGTGGTGACGGAGAACGTCGTCAATGCCGGCGGCCTGTGGGCGCGCGAGGTCGGCCGCATGGTCGGGCTCGAACTGCCCGTGCTCGCCATGGAGCACATGTATCTGATCACCGAGGACATGCCCGAGGTGGCCGAGGTCAACGCCTCGACCGGCAAGGAGGTCATCCACGCGGTCGACTTCGACGGCGAGCTCTACCTGCGCCAGGAGCGCGGCGGCATGCTGATGGGCACCTACGAGAAGGCCGGCAAGCCGTGGTCGGAGCAGTCGACGCCGTGGACCTTCGGCCACGAGCTGCTCGAACCCGACATCGACCGCATCGCCCCGTCGCTCGAGGTCGGCTTCCGCCACTTCCCCGCCTTCCAGCGCACCGGCATCAGGCAGATCATCAACGGCCCCTTCACCTTCGCCCCCGACGGCAACCCGCTGGTCGGCCCGGTCCGCGGCCTGCCCGGCTTCTGGGTCGCCTGCGGCGTCATGGCCGGATTCAGCCAGGGCGGCGGCGTCGGCCTGTCGCTCGCCCAGTGGATGATCAACGACGACCCCGGCGCCGACATCTGGGCCATGGACCTCGCCCGCTACGGCGACTGGGCGTCGATGCGCTACACCAACGCCAAGGTGCGCGAGAACTATTCGCGCCGTTTCTCCATCCGCTTCCCCAACGAGGAACTGCCCGCCGGGCGGCCGTTGAGGACCACGCCCGTCTACGACCTTCTGTCGGCGAAGGGCGCGCAGTGGGGCGCCTCCTACGGGCTCGAAGTGCCGCTGTGGTTCGCGCCGGAAGGGGTGAAGGACGAGTTCTCCTGGCGCCGCTCGACCGACTTCTCGCAGGTGGGGAAGGAGGTCGCGACGGTGCGCGGCGGCGTCGGCCTCTCCGAGATTTCCGGCTTCGCAAAATACCGGGTGAAAGGTGCCGGCGCGGCAACCTTCCTCGACCGGCTGCTCGCCTGCCGCCTGCCGAAGCAGGGGCGCATGACGCTCGCCCCGATGCTGAAGGAGGACGGCAGGCTGATCGGCGACTTCACGCTGGCCAGCCTCGGCGCCGGCCGCGACGGCGTCGACGAATGGTTCGTCGCCGGCTCCGGCATCGCCGAAGAGTACCACATGCGCTGGTTCGAGAAGCACCTGCCGGCCGACGGCTCGGTTGCGGTCGAGGCGCTCGGCCTGTCGCTGACCGGCCTCACCATCGCCGGGCCGAACGCACGCGCCGTGCTGGAGAAGCTGACGCGCGAGGACGTCTCCAACGCCGCCTTCCCGTTCATGTCGATCCGCCGCATGGATGTGGGCATGGCGCCCTGCCTGGTCGGCCGGGTCAGCTATACGGGCGATCTCGGCTACGAGATCTGGATGGCGCCGGAGTACCAGCGTCACGTCTTCCACGCGCTGATGGAAGCAGGCGCCGCGTTCGGCATCGGCCTGTTCGGCAACCGCGCGCTCAACGCACTGCGCCTGGAGAAGAACTACGGCTCGTGGGCGCGCGAATACCGGCCGATCTACGGACCGCTCGAGGCCGGCCTCGACCGCTTCGTCGCCTACGCCAAGGAGGCCGACTTCATCGGCAAGGCCGGCGCGCTCGCCGAACGCGCCTCCGGCGGCAGGCTGCGCCTCCGCGCCTTCGTCATGGAGGCCGTCGACGCCGACGTCATCGGCGACGAGGCGATCTGGTTCGGCGGCGCCGTGCGCGGCTGGGTGACGTCGGGCGGCTTCGCCCACAATGCCGGCACGTCGGTCGCCATGGGCTATGTGCCGAAGGAGATCGCCGACGAGAGCGGCGACTTCGAGATCGAGCTGCTCGGCCGCCGGCACAGGGCGCGGATCCAGGCAACGCCGCTGTTCGACGCCAATTTCGAGCGGATGCGCGGGTAGGAAGCGGCTGTCCTTGCCGGCGTTCCTTGTACAAACTATCTTGCGGTTTGTACAAGGAAGGGGCCGGCCATGGCGATCCACGTGCAGGACGAGGAGACTGACCGCCTGGTGCGCGAGTTCGCGCGCCGGCGCGGCGTCGGCATCACAGCGGCGATCAAGCTTGCGGTGACGGAGGCGGGGAGCGGCGAGAAGCGCAGCGGAGAGGAGTTGCTGCGGCGGATCGCGCCGATCCTGGAAGAGGCTCGGGCCCACCGCAAGACGAGCTACTCCGCCGAGGATGACAAGGCGTTCATGGACGAGATGTGGGGCGAGGACGATCGATGATCGTCGAGACCTCGGCCATCGTCGCGATCCTTCTCGACGAGCCGGAATGTCCAGCTTTACTGGAAGCGATAGCCGCCGCGGACGACCCGAGCACCACCGTGGTCGCGGCCTTCGAGGCGGCGTTGTCGGTGGGGCGCGCCCTCGATGACCGGGAACGCGCCGGGCGTCTGGTGCCCCGGCTGCTGGACGAGATCGGCGTGAACGTGGCGGGCATCGACGCCGACGCCTATGACGACGTTCTGGCGGCATATCTTCGCTACGGCAAAGGCTCCGGCCATCCCGCACAACTCAACTTCGGCGACTGCTTTTCCTACGCCTTCGCCAAGCGTCTCGGCGTCCCGCTGCTCTTCAAGGGCCGCGACTTCGCGCTGACCGACATCGTGAAGGCGTGAAGGGGCGGGTGTGCCCCCGTCAGCCCCCGCTCTTCCCCGCCCGTCCTTCGTCCGTCTTGTCGTAGAACTCCGCCAGGCGGCCGCTGACGGTGGCGTTGGCCGCGCCCGAGTAGCCGGTGAAGGCCTCGTAGGCGAGCTGGTCGTCGAGCGGGCGGCCGATGACGTTGAGGATGGTCTCCTTGGCCGAGCGCACCGCCCACTGGTCGTTGCGCAGGATCTGCGCGGCGACCTTTTCGGCCTCCTCCATCAGCTTCGCCTGCGGGACGACGCGCGACACCATGTTGCAGCGGAGCGCGCGCTCGGCATCGATCGCCTCGCCGGTGAGCAGCATCTCCAGCGCCACGCCGGCGCCGCAGGTGTTGACCAGGCGGACGATGCCGCCGTCGCCGTGGTGGAAGCCGCGGCGCACCTCGAAGGAGCCGAAGCGGGCGTTCTCGGAGGCGATGCGGATGTCGCAGGCGAGCGCGTTCTCGAAGCCGCCGGCGAGCGCCCAGCCGTTCACCGCGGCAATGATCGGCTTGTAGATGCGGTGCAGGCCGCGGGTGATGCCGCCAAGCCCGTCGGCGATCTTCCTGCGCGGCAGAAGTGCGTCGGCGTTCTCCACCCAGTAGGGCAGGTGAGACTTCAGGTCCGCGCCGGCGCAGAAGGCCTCGTCGCCGGCACCTGTCAGGATCGCCACCTCGACCGCGTCGTCGTCGCGGAAGTCGCGCCAGATCTCCCAGAGAAGCGCGTGCATCTCGCGGTCGATGGCATTCATCGCCTCGGGCCGGTTGAAGGTGACGTAGGCGATCTTGCCACGCTTTTCGTAGAGGGCTTTCGGCATGGTGTCCTCCCGGGGGTTCTCTCAAGGTGTCCTGATGCGCGGCCGGCTCGGGGCGGGCGCGGTTGCGTCTTCACCGGCCGGCAGGCCGGCGGCCATGGCGACGAAACTCCAAAGTTCGGCGACGAGCGCCTCGCGCCTCCACGCCTCGGGGCCGGCGAGCGCCTGGCCGATGGCCTGGCGCAGGCCGCCCATGATCATGCCGATCCTCAGCCGCGGGTCGGGCCCAGCCGGCAGCTGCCCCTTGGCCTGGGCGCCGGCGATGTTGTCGGCGCCGAGCGACAAATGCCGCGCCAGGCGCCGCGCCTCGACCGCGGCGACCTCCGGCTCGGCCGAAAGGCGCGAGAGCACCAGCGGCGCCAGCGGCTCGGCGAGCATGAAGTCGACCAGGCGCTCGACGCGCAGCCGCTCGCGCTCGGCCCAGGCTGCTCCCGGCAGCGGGTTGGCGTCGATGATCGCGGCGTCGTAGCGGTCGTAGAAATCCTCCACCAGCGCGGCGAGCAGCCCGGCCTTGGAGCCGAAATAGTGATAGCTCAGCCCGACCGAGGCGCTAGCGCGGCGGGCCACCGCGGCGATCTCCATCGCGCCGCCGGTCTCGACGAGTTCGGCCGCGGCGGCATCGAGGAGCCGGCGGCGGGTGTCCGGCGCTGCGGGCGCGGCGCGCGCAGGCTTTCGCTTCCGCCGCGGCGCCGGCATCGCGTTCGCGGCGCCGCTCTCGGCGGCGAGGGGAGGGGCGACGGTCTTCATGTCGTCACTTGAATTGAATTCAATTCAATCGTCAAGCCGCCCCGCCGGCTGAAGCCGCTTTGTCGCACCGCCGGTGCGGGGAGGCGTCGGCGGACGGATGCCAGCGCCACCGCTCCTCGGCGTTCGCGGTCTCCGTCCCGGCCGCCGCTTCTCAGCGTCCGCCGCTCTCGGTTCCGCGCCTTTCCCGGATCGCCTTCGCCACAGGCCGGATGGCGTCGTCCTCCACCTCGTTCAGCTTGCTTTCGAAGGCGATGTGCCAGTCGCGGTCGCGCGGCGCGGCGGTGGAGGCGTCGCCTCGGGCGATCTTCGTCTCGAGATCGGCGATCGAGCGCGACCAGTAGTGGTTGATGCGCAGCAGGTCCATCGGCTTCGGCGCCGCATCGTTCACGGGGCCGCCGTCGGTATCGACGCTGTCGCCCCACCAGTATTTCGACTGGTGCACGCCGGGCTGGCGAACCGCGCGCGGGTTCACGATCGACTTGGCGGTGGTCTTGGTCTCGATCCGCGCCCGCATGCGGTAGGCGTCGAGCAGCGGGCCGTCGGGCGGCACCAGATGGCCGGACGAGCCGAAGAAGTGCTGCCAGACGTGAACGCCCGGCGCGTCGCGATGACGGTCGAGGATCGCCACGACGTCGACCGAGCCCGGCGAGAACAGGAATTCGTCGATATCGATCAGCGCGATCCAGCGCGCGTCGCGCCAGAAGCGGCGCATGCAGTCGCGGTAGGCGGAAACCTGGCCGACCTTGACCGGCCAGTGGGTGAGCGTGACGATTCCGTCGCGTATGTACGGCGCCAGCACCGCGCGGAAACCGTCGGTCGAAAAGTTGTCGTAGAGGTAGAAGTGCGTCGCGCCGACGCCGCGATGGAACTCGATCCATTCGGCGAGGAAAGGCGCCTCCTCGCGGAAGATGGCGCAGATGGCGAGCGCGTGCGGCGCCGTCGCGGCATGGCGCGCGTCGCGCCGCCGCGCGCGCCAGACCAGCGGCCGGCGGACGAAGGCGCGTGCGGACCGCCTCGCGCGGTCGAGTGCGGCGGAGAATGCCGATCTCTGTCTTTTCGTCACCCGGCTCTCCGGCTTCCGCCGCGCCGCACCCACTCGCGGCGGCGACTCGGCCGGAACCTGCCGAGGCGGACGGCCCACCGTCAAGGGTGGTTTGCGGCGGGACGCAATTCTCGGCCCGGAGAGCTCGCGCGGCCACAAATCATGAGTAGGTTACTCAAGTTATTATCCCGAAGATTCAAGCGCTTGGCCGAAATTTGACCGATTGATAAAAAAACAAAACGTGCTAGCCTTCGAAAAAAGCAACAACACTGGGGAACTGGAATGGCCGACGGTCTCTACAAGGACGGTATCGTTGCCGGCCGCCTCGCGCCGGGGCAATACGCGGAGAATTTCGCCGATCTCCATCCGCCGCTCGACGCCCACGAGGCGCTGGTCGAGTCCGACCGCTGCTACTTCTGCTACGACGCGCCCTGCATGCAGGCCTGCCCGACCTCGATCGACATCCCGCTGTTCATCCGCGAAATTTCGACGGGCAATCCGCTCGGCGCCGCGAAGACCATCTTCGACCAGAACATCCTCGGCGGCATGTGCGCACGCGTCTGCCCGACCGAGACGCTGTGCGAGGAGGTCTGCGTGCGCGAGGTCGCCGAGGGCAAGCCGGTCAAGATCGGCCAGTTGCAGCGCTACGCCACCGACGTGGCGATGAGGCAGAACCGGCAGTTCTACGAGCGTGCCGCGCCGACCGGAAAGAAGATCGCCGTCGTCGGCGCCGGTCCCGCGGGCCTCGCCGCCGCGCACAGGCTGGCGACCTACGGCCACGACGTCGTCGTCTTCGAGGCGAAGCCCAAGTCCGGCGGCCTCAACGAGTACGGCATCGCCGCCTACAAGTCGACGGACGACTTCGCCCAGGCCGAGGTCGACTATGTCACCGCGATCGGCGGCATCACCATCGAGCACGGCCGCGCGCTCGGCCGCGACATCCATCTCGCCGACCTGGCCGCGTCCTACGACGCCGTGTTCCTCGGCCTGGGGCTCGCCGGCGTCAACGCGCTGCGCGCCGAAGGCGAGGATGCCGCCGGCGTCGACAATGCCGTCGAATACATCGCCGACCTGCGCCAGGCCTCCGACCTCGGCGCCCTGCCGGTCGGCCGCCGCGTCGTCGTCATCGGCGGCGGCATGACCGCCGTCGACGTCGCGGTACAGTCCAAGCTTCTCGGCGCCGAGGAGGTGACGATCTGCTACCGCCGCGGCAAGGAGCACATGAACGCCTCCGAATTCGAGCAGGAACTGGCCGCCGCCAAGGGCGTCAGCATCCGCCACTGGCTGCAGCCCCGGCGCGTCGTCTCCCAGGGCGGCAAGGTCACCGGTATCGAGCTCGAATACACCGCGCTTCGCGACGGCCGGCTCGCCGGAACCGGCGAGACCGTACACCTCGCCGCCGACCAGGTGTTCAAGGCCATCGGTCAGAGCTTCGACGCGGCCGTGCTCAACGGCTCCGGCCCGGCGCTCCGCCTCGACGGCGGCCGCATCGCGGTGGACGCAGAAGGCCGCACCTCGATGACCGGGGTCTGGGCGGGCGGCGACTGCACCAACGACGACCGCGAGGATCTCACCGTCGCGTCGGTCGCCGCGGGCCGCGACGCGGCGGAGAGCATCCACCGGGTGTTGATGGGGTAGAAGCAAATGTGGGTTTCGCAAAGCTACCTCAGCAATTTGCGGGCTGATGGCTCTGTGATGGCTTACTTTTTGTATGAGTCGTATCGCGATGATCACGCTGAAGTCGAAGCGCTAGTCCTGCCGAAGCTTGCCAAAGTCGCTTCCAGCTTTGGTGATAAAGCACATGTTTTCGTACCATCGAAGGACGATCGAGCCTCCATTGAGAGAGAATTCAATGATTGGTTGGCGGACAATAATTATGGTAAAATAGATTTGCCTGGCATCCTAATTCTAGAAAAAACTATGGGCGAGAAGGCGCGAGGAAAGCGATGCCTTTATCTTTCTTTTGCGCCGCTTCTGAAAGATCCCTCTCTTGCTGAGAGTGTAATCCAAAAAGTGAAGAAAATGATGCTTGATGTGGCTGCTGAACCCTCGACCGATGCGCGACCTGGGGGCTTCTTGGACAACCTGCAACTGAAGCCTTCGTTGTGGGGCGTGGGATATGATCTGAAGCCGCACTTAATTCGATTGTTCAGTGGAAAGTCATCGCCGAGGCGCTAGCCATGGTTAACACCTCGAACAAGTTCATCAGCACCAAGTCGCCGAACCTGCTTGGAGCGTTGTCGTCAGAGTTCCGCGATGATCTCCTCGACAGTGAATCCCGACTTCCTGACGATGTCATGCAAAGTGCCACGAGGCAGGGGCTTGCTGCCGTGCACCGGAACGCTGACGGCTCGAACGGGAGGGCCGTCGTGAAGCAGGACGTGATGACTTCCGCGAATGCGGTCGATCTTGAAGCCAAGCCGCATCAGGGCGCGAACGGTCTGCTTTCCGGATATCGTCGGCAGAGCCTTCGGGCTCACGGTCAGGCGGCGATGGTCAGATGATCGATCCGCATCTCCACATCGTCCGGGATGTCCCAGCCGTGGTCGCGGTACATTTCGAGGACGGCCTCGATCGCCTCCTGGGCCATGGCCATCGCCTCCTCATAGGTCTCGCCATAGGAGACGACCTCGGGGATGGCTGGAACGAGCACCGTATAGCCACCCTCCGGCTCGGGTCGAAGGTGGATCGTGTAGCGCCGTTCCGTCGTCATGGTTACCTCCGTGGCAGCGAGGCTTCTGTCGCCAGAATACGTGTAAGCTCGAAACAATCCAAGCCCGAGGGAGAACATACCCATGGCTGACATCCGCAACAATTTCGTCGGCATCAAGTCGCCCAATCCGTTCTG
>CALFXR010000081.1 GCA_937958475.1 uncultured Mesorhizobium sp.
GCCGTCCCCGATCTCGCCGCCGCCGCCGCCGTCTATCGCCAGACGCTGGGCGCCACGGTGACGCCGCCGCAGGCGCTTCCCGAGCACGGGGTCACCGTCGTCTTCATCGACGTCGGCAACACCAAGATCGAGCTGCTCGAACCGCTCGGCGAAGCCTCGCCGATCGCCGCGTTCCTGGCCAAGAATCCGTCGGGGGGCATGCACCACGTCTGCTACGAGGTCGCCGACATCATCGCCGCGCGCGACAGCCTGAAAGCCGCGGGCGCCCGCGTGCTCGGAGACGGGGAGCCGAAGACCGGCGCCCACGGCAAGCCCGTGCTGTTCCTGCATCCGAAGGACTTCCAGGGAACCCTGGTCGAGCTCGAACAGTCATGAGCTGGTTTTCGCTCTTCGCCGTCTATTTCATCCTGTGGTGGGTCGTCCTGTTCGCCACCTTGCCCTTCAGCCTGAAGACGCAGGACGACGATCAGGACGTGACCCTCGGCACCGTTTCCAGCGCGCCGAAAGGTCCGCACGTGCTGCGGGCGATGCTGCGCACGACCATCGTCTCCGCCCTCATTCTCGGCGCCTACTATGCGGTCACGCGCGGGCTCGGGCTGAGCTTCGACGACATCCCGCGCATCGTTCCGACGTTCGACTGAGGGGGGGAATCGGGTTCCGGATGCATCCGGGCCGGCTTTTCAACAAAGCCGGGCAAGCTGCTGAATGCCCAAAAAAAAAGCAAGGCGCGAGGCCTTGCAATTGAACGCGTCCGATCTGATTTCCGGTGTCCGGCGGCAGCGAGTGACCGCGCCTAGATCGCATCCTCCCAAGACTTTGACCGCGTAGGAGCGCAGATTTTGGTTCCGCGCTCTCGTTTATTGGCGGCACCTTAGAACAACATTTCGTGACTTGTCACGCGGAATTTGCGTTAAGTTTCGCTGCGTTGCACAATCGCGGGGCAGGATTTGCCCCAAATTTAGCCATGCTAAAACCGGGCGAATTCGGGCGCGGCGCGAGGTTCCCATCCTCGGTCGAAATGGCTATGAAGCGCATGCGGGCGGGGTGCCCGCTCGGTCGTCGATTCACGCGCCCGATCTCCTCCAGACGGAATTACCGATGCGTCTTTCGCGCTACTTCCTGCCCATCCTGAAAGAGAATCCGCGCGAGGCGGAAATCGTGTCGCACCGGCTGATGCTGCGCGCCGGCATGATCCGCCAGCAGGCGGCCGGTTCCTTCTCCTGGCTGCCGCTCGGCAAGCGCGTCCTCGACAAGGTCTGCCGGATCGTGCGCGAGGAGCAGGACCGCGCCGGCGCCCTGGAAATCCTCATGCCGACCATCCAGTCGGCCGACCTGTGGCGCGAGAGCGGCCGCTACGACGACTACGGCAAGGAGATGCTGCGCATCCAGGACCGCCACGAGCGCGACATGCTGTTCGGGCCGACCAACGAGGAGATGGTGACGGAGATCTTCCGCTCCTACGTACGCTCCTACAAGGACCTGCCGCTCAACCTCTACCACATCCAGTGGAAGTTCCGCGACGAGGTGCGCCCGCGCTTCGGCGTCATGCGCAGCCGCGAGTTCCTGATGAAGGACGCCTATTCCTTCGACCTCGACTACGAAGGGGCGCGGGCCGCCTACAACCGCATGTTCGTCTCCTACCTGCGCACCTTCACGCGCATGGGCCTGAAGGCGATCCCGATGCGCGCCGACACCGGCCCGATCGGCGGCGACCTTTCCCACGAGTTCATCATCCTCGCCGAGACCGGCGAGAGCCAGGTGTTCTGCCATCGCGACTTCCTGTCGCTGCCGGTTCCGGGCGCCGACACGAACTTCGCCGACGACGCCGAGATCGGCGGCATCGTTAAGGAGTGGACGACGCCCTACGCCGCGACAGACGAGATGCACGACGAGACGGTGTGGTCCGGCATTTCCGATACCGACCGGGTTTCGGCGCGCGGCATCGAGGTCGGCCATATTTTCCACTTCGGCGAGAAGTATTCGAAGCCGATGGGGGCGAAGGTGACCGGCCCCGATGGCAAGGATCACTTCGTCTCCATGGGTTCCTACGGCATCGGCCCCTCGCGCCTGATCGCGGCGATCATCGAGGCGAGCCACGACGAGAACGGCATCATCTGGCCGGAATCGGTGGCGCCCTTCGACGTGGCGCTGATCAACATGAAGGCCGGCGACGGCGACTGCGACAAGGCCTGCGAGGCGCTCTACGCCGAACTCACGGCGGCGGGCCTCGACGTGCTCTACGACGACACCGATGCGCGGGCCGGCGGCAAATTCGCCACGGCCGACCTGATCGGCCTGCCCCGGCAGGTGATCGTCGGTCCCCGCGGCCTGGCGGCCGGCGAGGTCGAGATCAAGAACCGCGCCAGCGGCGAACGCACGACCGTGCCGCTCGCCGATGTCGCCGGGACGCTCCGGGGTTCGCGGTGAGCGACGCGGCGGCGGTGAAGAAAGCCGGCGGGGCGGGGCCGTTCTCCGTCTTCGAGCGCATGGTCGCCTGGCGCTATCTGCGCTCGCGCCGCAAGGAAGCCTTCATCTCCATCATCGCCGCGATCTCCTTTGCCGGCATCATGCTCGGCGTCGCCACGCTGATCATCGTCATGGCGGTGATGAACGGCTTCCGCGCCGAGCTGATGACGCGCATCCTCGGCATCAACGGCCATCTGATCATGCAGCCGGTCGACAGCGCGCTGAACGACTATGCCGAGACTGCAGCCCGCATCGCCGGCGTTCCCGGCGTGCGCATGGCGATCCCGCTGGTCGAAGGACAGACGCTCGCTTCCGGCAATATCGGCGCCGGCACCGGGGCGCTGGTCCGCGGCATCCGCGGCGACGACCTCGGCAAGCTCGACCTCGTTGCCAACAACATCCGCCAGGGCTCGCTGGTCGGCTTCGACCAGAGCGAAGGCGTCGCCATCGGCAGCCGCATGGCGCAGAACCTCGGCCTCGTGCTGGGCGACACGATCACGCTGATCTCGCCCGACGGCGACGTCAGCCCGCTCGGCACGACGCCGCGGGTGAAGGCCTATCCGATCGTCGCGGTCTTCGAGATCGGCATGTCGGAATACGATTCCACCATCATCTTCATGCCGTTCGCCGAGGCCCAGCTCTATTTCAACATGGAGAACGAGGCGCAGACGATCGAGATCTTCGTCGACGATCCCGACGGCATCGACGCGCTGCGCCCCGCCGTCGAGGCCGCCGCCCAGCGGCCGGTCTTCCTCACCGACTGGCGCCAGCGCAACCAGACCTTCTTCTCCGCGCTCGAGGTCGAGCGCAACGTCATGTTCATGATCCTCACCCTGATCGTGCTGGTGGCGGCGCTGAACATCATCTCCGGCCTGATCATGCTGGTGAAGGACAAGGGCGCCGACATCGCCATCCTGCGCACCATGGGCGCCACGCGCGGCGCCATCATGCGCATCTTCCTGATGACCGGGGCGGCGATCGGCGTCACCGGCACGCTCGCCGGCGTCGTGCTCGGCATCGTGGTCTGCCTCAACGTCGAGTCGATCCGCCAGTTCTTCTCCTGGCTGTCGGGCACGGTGCTGTTCAATCCGGAACTCTATTTCCTCAGCCGCCTGCCGGCCAAGATGGACCCCGGCGAGACGGTCTCGGTGATCCTGATGGCGCTGGTCCTGTCTTTCCTGGCGACCCTCCTTCCCGCCTGGCGGGCCGCCCGTCTCGATCCCGTCGAAGCACTGAGGTACGAGTGAGCGTCGTCATCGAACTGAAGGGCGTCGAGCGCCACTACGTGCAGGGGCCGCGCAGGCTGACCATCCTCAACGGCGCCGACTTCTCCCTGAAGCGCGCCGAGATGGTGGCGCTGGTGGCGCCGTCGGGCGCCGGCAAGTCGACGCTGCTGCACACGGCGGGGCTGCTCGAGCGGCCCGACGCCGGCGACGTGATCCTCGGCGGCCGCTCATGCGGGCGCCTCTCCGACGACGAGCGCACGGCGATCCGGCGCAACGACATCGGCTTCGTCTATCAGTTCCACCACCTGCTGCCCGAATTCACGGCGCTGGAAAACATCATGATGCCGCAGCTCGTGCACGGCCTGTCGCGGGCCGACGCGGCGAGCCGCGCCGAGCAGCTGCTCGACTACATGAAGATCGGCAAGCGCGCCCAGCACCGGCCGTCGGAGCTTTCCGGCGGCGAACAGCAGCGCGTCGCCATCGCCCGCGCCGTGGCCAACGCGCCGCTCGTCCTGCTCGCCGACGAGCCGACCGGCAATCTCGATCCGGTGACGGCGTCCTACGTCTTCGACGCGCTGGAGGCGCTGGTGCGCCAATCGGGCCTGGCGGCGCTGATCGCCACGCACAACCACGATCTCGCGGCGCGGATGGATCGGCGCGTCACGCTGCTCGACGGCAGGATCGTGCCCCTGGAAAGCGTCGGCCTGCCGGCCTGAATTCCCTTTACCTACGGTTAACCAGCGCGGGCGGGGCGGTCCTTTGCGCCTTGACTTTGGAACATTAACAGAACATAAAAGGAACATAACCAAATCGGGAGAGTTCCATGGCCGACTTGCTGCAGGACGTCGTTTCGCTGGTTTCGGTAAGCATGTTCATCGTCTCGATGGCGATGTGGATCGGCGCGTTCTGACCGCGCGGCACGGGATCTGAGACGGCGGGGGCGTGTCGCCGTCGGCAAAGCTGTCGTCCGCCCCGGCCGATCTGCTCGCGGCGAGGAGCCATGGCTGGGGAATCAGTCGCCGACGGCGACGCCCTCGCGGCGCGGATCGGCGCCGCCGCTCAGCCCGTCGGGGCCGATGGCGATGCCGTGGAGCCCCGAGTTGAGTTCGCGCACGGCGGTCTTGTAGCCGAGCGCCTCGAGATCGGCGGCCATGGAAGCAGCCGCGGTCCCTTCCTCGAGATCGTAGGTGCCGAACCGGTTGGTCAGATGCGGCATCGACACCGCCGCCTGGATGTCCATGTCCCAGTCGATCAGGCCGATCAGTGCGTTGGCGACGAAGGGGATGATCTGGCTGCCGCCGGGCGAGCCGAGCGCATAGACCGGCTTGCCGTCCTTCAGGACGACCGTCGGCGACATCGACGAGCGCGGCCGCTTGCCGGGCTCGACGCGATTGGCCACCGCCGTCCCGTCGTGCGCGGCCGGCGCGAAGGAGAAGTCGGTCAGCTGGTTGTTGAGCAGGAAACCGGCGACCATCAGCCGCGAGCCGAAGGCGTTTTCCACCGAGGTCGTCATGGCGGCGACGTTGCCGCGATCGTCGACGATGGTGACGTGCGACGTCGAGGGGATTTCCGCCGGCACGCCGTCGATCCTGAGTTCCGCCTTGTCCCAGGGCGGTTCGCCCGCCGTCACCGCCTCCGCCGGAAGCGCCGTCGGCCGGCGGATCAGCGCCGCGCGCGCCGCCAGGTAGGTGCGGTCGAGGAGGCCCGCCGGCAGGCGCACGAAATCGGCGTCGGCGACGTAGCGCTCGCGGTCGGCGAAGGCGAGGCGGGTGGCGTCGCCGATCACCCGCCAGGCGACCGGATCGTCGGGCCCCAGCCCGCGCAGAGGGAACGGCTCGACCATGCCGAAGATCTGTCCGATGGCGATGGCGCCGGACGAGGGCGGCCCCATGCCGCAGACGTCGAAGCCGCGATAGGGCGCGCACACTGCCGCCCGTTCCTTCACGACATAGGCTTCCATGTCCTCGGCGGAGAGCAGGCCCGGATTGGTCGGATGGCCACGCACGGCGGCGACGATCGCCTCGGCGAGCGGGCCGCCATAGAAGGCGTCGCCGCCGCCCTTGGCCAGCAGGCGCAGCGTCGCCGCGTAGTCCGGGTTGCGCAGGAGGGCGCCGGGGGGAAGCGGCGCGCCGGCCGCGTCGAAGAAATAGGCGCGGGCGGCGGGTTCGGCGTCGAGCCGTCCGGCATCGTCGGCGATCATCGCCGCCATGCGCTGCGAAACAGGGAAGCCGGCCTCGGCCAGCGCCGCCGCCGGCTCGAGGAGTTCCGCCCAGGGCTGCTTGCCGAAGCGCGCATGCACCGTTTCCAGCAGGCGCGGCACGCCGGGCACGCCGACCGAGCGGCCGCCGACGACGGCAGCGAAGAAGTCGAGCGGCTTTCCGGCGGCGTCGAGGAAAAGCGTTCCGCTCGCCGCGGCCGGCGCGGTCTCGCGACCGTCGAAGGTCGTCAGCGTGCCGGTCGCGGCGTCGAACCAGACGAGGAAGGCGCCGCCGCCGAGGCCCGACGACTGCGGCTCGACCAGGCCGAGCATCGCCTGCACCGCCACCAGCGCGTCGGCCGCGGTGCCGCCCGCGCGCAGCACGCGGAGGCCGGCCTCGGCGGCGAGCGGATTGGCGGCGACGACCATGTGCTTTTCGGCATGGACGGCGGCCTTGGCGGCGATCCCGCTGGCGCC
>CALFXR010000082.1 GCA_937958475.1 uncultured Mesorhizobium sp.
CGCGTCGAGCCGGCGCGTTCACGCCTTCCACGCCACCAGCACGGCGCCGGCGGCGATGAGGGCGATGCCCAGCCAGTTCACCGCCGACGGCCGCTCGCCGAGGAAGAGCGTGGCGAACACCGCGACGAGGACGACCGAGAGCTTGTCGATCGGGGCGACCCGCGAGGCCTCGCCCAGCTTCAATGCGCGGAAGTAGCAGAGCCACGACGCCCCCGTGGCGAGGCCGGACAAGACCAGGAACGTCCAGGTGCGTAAGGGCACCGTCGACGGCGGCTGCCAGGCGCCGGTCAGCCGCACCACCAGCGCCGCGACGAGCAGAATGACCGCCGTCCTGACCAGCGTGGCGTAGTCGGACGAGACATCCGAGACGCCGACCTTGGCGAAGATCGCGGTGAGCGCGGCGAACACGGCGGAGAGGACCGCCCAGAACTGCCACTGCTCCGCGAGCGGCCGGATCACCGCGTCACGTGCCCGCGGTGTAGGCCGCGATCGCGGCCATGTTGACGACGTCGGAATCCTTGGCGTTGAGCGCCACGATCTGCACCGGCTTGTTCAGGCCGACGAGGAGGGGACCGATGACGGTCGAGCCGCCGAGTTCCTGCAGCATCTTGGTGGCGATCGAGGCCGAGTGGAATGCCGGCATGATCAGCACGTTGGCCGGACCCGACAGGCGGCAGAACGGGTACTGCTGCATCAGGCGCGGGTTGAGCGCGACGTCGGCGGCCATCTCGCCGTCGTACTCGAAGTCGACGCGGCGCTTGTCGAGGATCTTGACCGCCTCCTGGACCCGCTCGGAGCGCTCGCCGGCGGGATGGCCGAAGGTCGAGTAGGCGAGCAGCGCCACGCGCGGCTCGTAGCCCATACGCCGGGCGAAACTCGCCGCTTCCTCGGCGATGTCGGCGATCTGCTCCGAATTCGGCATGTCGTGCACGGCCGTGTCCGCCACGATAACCGTGCGGCCGCGCGCCAGCACGATCGAGGCGCCGATGACGCGGTGACCGGGCTTGGCGTCGATGATGCGGCGCACGTCTTCCAGCGCGGTCGAGTAGTTGCGGGTCACGCCGGTGACGACGCCGTCGGCGTCGCCCAGCGCAACCATGCAGGCGGCGAAGTGGTTGCGGTCGTTGTTGATGAGGCGCTGGCAGTCGCGGAACAGGAACCCCTTCCGCTGCATGCGCTCGTAGAGGTAGTCGGCGTAGATGCCGTTGCGGCGCGACAGGCGGGCGTTGATGATCTCGATGCCCGGACGGTTCAGGTCGACGCCGGCGTGGCGGGCCGTCTCCTTGATCTGCTCGTCGCGGCCGAGCAGGATCGCCGTGCCCAGCTTCTGGTTCACGTAGGAGACGGCGGCGCGCATCACCTGTTCCTCCTCGCCCTCGGCGAAGACGATGCGCTTCGGCTGACGGCGCACGCGGTCGTAGATGCGCTGCAGCGTCGAGGCGATCGGGTCGCGCCGCGCCGACAGTTCGTTGGCGTACTTGTCGAGGTCGAGGATCGGACGGCGGGCGACGCCGGTGTCCATCGCCGCACGGGCGACGGCGACGGGGATCGCCGAGATCAGGCGCGGGTCGAAGGGCACGGGGATGATGTAGTTCGGACCGAACTTCGGCCGATTGCCCTGGTAGGCGGCGGCGACGTCGTCGGGAACGTCCAGGCGGGCGAGCTCGGCCAGCGCGCGCGCCGCGGCGATCTTCATGTCCTCGTTGATGGTGGTCGCCCGCACGTCGAGGGCGCCGCGGAAGATGTAGGGGAAGCCGAGAACGTTGTTGACCTGGTTCGGGTAGTCCGAGCGGCCGGTCGCCATGATGGCGTCGGTCCTGATGTCGGCGACCTCCTCGGGCGTGATCTCCGGGTCGGGATTGGCCATGGCGAAGATGATCGGGTTCTTCGCCATCGACTGCACCATGGCCGGCGTCAGCGCGCCCTTGGCGGAGAGGCCGAGGAAGACGTCGGCGCCGTCGAGCGCCTCGGCGAGGCTGCGCGCGTCGGTCCTGACCGCATGCGCCGACTTCCACTGGTTCATGCCCTCGACGCGGCCCTGGTAGACGACGCCCTTGGTGTCGCAGAGCGTGACGTTCTCCGGCGCGAAACCCATCGACTTGATCAGTTCGATGCAGGCGATGCCGGCCGCGCCGGCGCCGTTGCAGACGAGCTTCGTCGTCTTCATGTCGCGCCCGGTGATCTCCAGCGCGTTGATCAGGCCGGCGGCCGAGATGATGGCGGTGCCATGCTGGTCGTCATGGAAGACCGGGATGTCCATGATCTCGCGCAGGCGCTGCTCGATGATGAAGCATTCCGGCGCCTTGATGTCCTCGAGGTTGATGCCGCCGAAGGAAGGGCCGAGGAAGCGCACGCAGTTGATGAACTCGTCGGCGTCCTCCGTGTCGACCTCGAGGTCGATGGAATCGACGTCGGCGAAGCGCTTGAACAGCACCGCCTTGCCTTCCATCACCGGCTTGGACGCCAGAGCGCCGAGATTGCCGAGGCCGAGGATGGCGGTGCCGTTGGAGATGACGGCGACGAGATTGCCGCGCGTCGTGTAATCGAAGGCGCGGCTCGGGTCTTCCGCGATCGCCCTGACCGGAACGGCGACGCCCGGCGAATAGGCGAGCGACAGGTCGCGCTGCGTGGCCATCGGCTTGGTGGGCGTGATCTCGAGCTTGCCCGGCCGGCCCATGGCGTGGAACTCGAGCGCTTCCTGGGCGCTGACGGACGGTCCCGAACTGTCGGGTTTCTTGTTGGAAGCCATGGTCGCGCGCGTTTCCTTACCCAGAGCGTGTTCTTCTTCTCGTGGAATGACAGGGATTAAGGCCACTCCCCGCGTCCGTAAAGGGGCGCGCGATCAGGAACCGGCCGTCGCTCGCACAGGCCGGGATTTTTCGTGCAGCGCGGCGAGCGCGATCTGCCTCTTTGCGTTGCCTCCTCCGCACAGATTGCGCTTGTCCAGCCAGGGCCAGAGATCGCCAAACCGCGGTTCGTATCCGCTGCGGACGAGGAAGTCGTCGAGCACGGCCAGGAAGGAACGGCGCTGCGCCTCGATCCGCGCGAGGGTCTTCTCGCGCACGTAGGCACGAGGGATCGCGCGTGCCCGCAGGGCGGCGACGGCATCGCGGACCTGGCGGGGATCGGGAGGCACGACGAGGCAGTATTCGGGATCGAAGAAGAGGTCACGGCCGCCGAGGCTGGGTGTCGACACGATCGGCAGGCCAGCCAGCATGTATTCCATGCTGGACAGCATGGCCCCTTCCACCTCAGACAGGCAGAGCCCGACGGCGGCCTGGTTGTAGGCGGCGTTGACGGCCTCCCCGTCGAGGAGCACGGGCCGCCCGGCCTCCAGCCGGTTGAAGATCCTGTGAGCCGGCTCGAGCTGCCTGACGGACTGCAGGATCTCCGCGGCCCGCGCCGAATCGTCTTCGGAGATCTTGCGCAGGACGTAGCCGACCGACGGAATATCCGCCGCCAGCCACAACCGCTTTGTATCGCTCAACCGCGCATTGTAGACGGCGTCGAGGATCGGCTCCGCTTCGGAAAGCGGCCGGAAGCAGCGTTCGGACACCGCCAGATTGTGATTGAGGAGGTGCGCCTCTTCCCCGGCCTCGCGCAGCGTGGCGACCTCGTCCGGCGCATTGCAGGCGAAGACGACCTCGTGTTCGGGAAAGGCCGCGCGATACCGGCGGATGCTGCGCAGCTTGTCCTGTCCCGACGGATCCGGCCCGAAGTGCCAGGACAGGTAGATCAGGATGAGCGCCCGGCGATTCCCCAGGCGCGTGCCGTAGCTCCACAGATTGCCGGCCACGTCGGGCCAAGCCAGGGTCGTGTAGACGATCGGCGGATCGACCGACAGGACCGAACCGTTGGCGCCGCGGCGTTCGAGGATGGTGTTCGGCCCGAGCAGCGCGCGGAGAGGCGGACGCATGAGGCGCCTGACATCCGAAAACATCCTGCCGACCTTGCTCAATCGCATCGCTCCACGCGAACCCGCCGGCCCACCCGTAGCCGCCTTCGCGGGCCTCGGCAACGCGGCGGCCGCGCGGCAGGCCGCGTGCCGGGGACGGCGGCGGTATTCCCCGGTTTTTGCCGCCGGCTGCTTAAACCGTCCGGCAGCATCTGCTACAGCGTTTGCGATGAACGTGCAGATTGCGAAAGAACCCGCCGAGGCGATCGCGCCGCTGGCCACTGCCGGCGCGACGCCGATGATGGAACAGTATATCGAGATCAAGACGGCCAATCCGGACTCGCTGCTGTTCTACCGGATGGGCGACTTCTACGAGCTGTTCTTCGACGACGCCGAGCAGGCGTCGCGGGCGCTCGGCATCGTGCTCACCAAGCGTGGCAAGCACAATGGCGACGACATCCCGATGTGCGGCGTGCCGGTGCACGCGGCCGACGACTACCTGCAGAAGCTGATCGGGCTCGGCTTCCGCGTCGCCGTGTGCGAGCAGACCGAGGACCCCGCGGAGGCGAAGAAGCGCGGCTCGAAATCTGTGGTGCGGCGCGACGTGGTGCGGCTGGTGACGCCGGGCACGATCACCGAGGACAAGCTGCTGGCGCCGTCGGAGGCGAACTTCCTGATGGCGCTCGGTCGCGTCAGGGCCGGTGAAGGCGCCGGCGGCCAGGCCCTTGCGCTGGCCTGGATCGACATCTCGACGGGCGCGTTCCGGGTGACCGAGACCAGCGCCGACCGGCTGGTCGCCGACGTCTTCCGCGTCGACCCGAAGGAGCTGATCGTCGCCGAACCGGTGTTCCACGACGGCGAACTGCGGCCGGCGCTGGACCTGATCGGCCGCATCGTCAATCCGCAGCCGGCGGCGCTGTTCGATTCCACCGCCGCGCCCGGCCGCGTCGCCCGCTTCTACGGCGTCGCCACGACCGACAGCTTCGGCACGTTCTCGCGGGCCGAGCTGTCGGCGATTTCGGGCGCGGTGGCCTATGTCGAGAAGACGCAGAAGGCCGAACGGCCGCCGCTGGCGCGGCCCGAGCGCGAGAGCGCGGGATCGACGCTGTTCATCGATCCGGCGACGCGCGCCAACCTGGAACTGCTGCGCACGCTGTCGGGTAGCCGCGAGGGCTCGCTGTTCCGCTCGATCGACCGCACGCTGACGGGTGCCGGCGGCCGGCTGCTCGCCGAGCGGCTGACTGCGCCGCTGACCGATCCCGCCGCAATCGGCGAGCGGCTCGACTCGGTCTCCTTCTTCTGCGGCGAGCCGAGCCTTGCGAATGCGCTGGCGCCCTGCCTGAAGCGGGTTCCCGACATGCCGCGGGCGCTGTCGCGGCTGGGGCTGAACCGCGGCGGCCCGCGCGACCTCGCCGCACTCTCCGCGGGCCTCGGCGTCGCCGCGGAAATCGCGGCGCTGCTGGCGGAGGCCGAGCTGCCGGCGGAACTGGTGCAGGCGCGCGCGGCCCTTGCCGCCCTGCCGGCGTCGCTGCGTTTCCATCTCGGAGCGGCGCTCGGCGACGAGCCGCCGCTGCTGAAGCGCGACGGCGGCTTCGTGCGCCAGGGCTACGACGCCGACCTCGACGAGATGCGGGCGCTGCGCGACGAATCGCGGCGCGTCATCGCGGCGATGGAACGCGAGCTGATCGAGGAGACGGGGATCCGGTCGCTGAAGATCCGCCACAACAACGTGCTCGGCTACTACATCGAGGTGACGGCCAACCACCAGGCGATCATGATGGGGACAGACGCGGTGCGCGCGCGCTTCATCCACCGCCAGACCATGGCCTCGGCGATGCGCTTCACCACGACCGAGCTCGCCGACCTGGAGACGAAAATCGCCAACGCCGCCGACCGGGCGCTGTCGATCGAACTCGCTGTCTTCGACCGGCTGGTCGCCGAGACGGTGGGGCACGCCGACGCGATCCGCGACGGCGCGGCGGCGCTCGCCGTCGTCGACGTCTCCTCGGCGCTGGCGCGGCTCGCCGCCTCGGAACGCTACGTGCGCCCGGTCGTCGACGACAGCCTCGCCTTCGCCGTGACCGGCGGCCGCCATCCGGTGGTCGAGCAGGCGCTCCGGCGGGCGGCGGAGAGCCCGTTCGTCGCCAACGACTGCGACCTGTCGCCCGGCGAAGCCGACAGGAACGGCGCGATCTGGCTGCTGACCGGCCCGAACATGGGCGGCAAGTCGACCTTCCTCAGGCAGAACGCGCTGATCGCCATCCTCGCCCAGATGGGCTCGTTCGTGCCGGCCGAGGCCGTACATATCGGCGTGGTCGACCGCCTGTTCAGCCGCGTCGGCGCCTCGGACGACCTGGCGCGGGGGCGTTCGACCTTCATGGTCGAGATGGTGGAAACGGCGGCGATCCTCAACCAGGCGGGCGAGCGCGCGCTGGTCATCCTCGACGAGATCGGCCGCGGCACGGCGACCTTCGACGGACTGTCGATCGCCTGGGCGGCGGTGGAGTACCTGCACGAGCAGAACCGCTGCCGGGCGCTGTTCGCCACGCATTTCCACGAGATGACGGCGCTCGCCGGCAAGCTCGCGC
Source organism: uncultured Mesorhizobium sp. (assembly GCA_937958475.1). GTDB lineage: Bacteria > Pseudomonadota > Alphaproteobacteria > Rhizobiales > Rhizobiaceae > DUSC01. The sequence goes on from CALFXR010000082.1 coordinate 6,484, forward strand.
GCCTGCACAACGTGACCATGCGGGTGAAGGAGTGGGAGGGCGAGGTGGTCTTCCTGCACGAGGTCGGCAAGGGCGCGGCCGACCGCTCCTACGGTATCCAGGTGGCGCGGCTCGCCGGCCTGCCCGACGCCGTGGTGCAGCGGGCGAAGGACGTGCTGCACCGGCTGGAGCAGGGCGAGACGTCCGGCAAGGCCGAGCGCCTCGTCGACGATCTGCCGCTGTTCTCCGCCGCCGTGCGCCACGCGCCGCCGAAGCGTGCCGCTGCACCGGCGAGCGACATGCTGCGCGAGGCCGTATCGGCGCTGCATCCCGACGAGATGACGCCGAAGGAGGCCCTGGACGCGCTCTACCGGCTGAAGGGGCTGGCGGGGGGGTAGGCTCCATGCCAGCCGCGCGGCGCGCCGTATTCACGTCCCGCAAATCACGCTATAGAGCCGGCCCGGCAGGCGAGTTCCGCAGAAGCGCATGAAGAACATCCCCCTGAAGCTGGAAGAGATCGTCGACGGCGCCGCCCTGCGCCGCGATCTCACGGCGCTGACGGCGGATACCGACAATGACGGCTCCGGGACGGCGGTGCGCGCGCAGGTGCTGAGGCTGCTGAAGCAGCGGCTCGGCGAAGGCCGCGACGTCGCGGAAGCCATGCTGATGGAAGACGGCGGCGGCACCGCCTGCGCCGCCAGGCTGTCCTTCCTGATGGACGAGATCATCGCCGCGCTCTGCGACTTCGCCGTCACCCATGTCTACCGCTCGAAGAACCCTTCCGCCGCCGAGCGCATGGCCGTCACCGCGGTCGGCGGCTACGGTCGCGGCACGCTGGCGCCCGGCTCCGACATCGACCTTTTGTTCCTGCTGCCATACAAGCAGACGCCCTGGGGCGAGCAGGTGGTCGAGTACATGCTCTACATGCTGTGGGACCTCGGGCTGAAGGTCGGCCACGCCACCCGCAACATCGAGGAGTGCATCCGGCTGTCGCACTCCGACATCACCATCCGCACCTCGATCCTCGAGGCGCGACACCTGTGGGGCGAGGAGCCGCTCTACCGGGAACTTCTCGAGCGATACGATCGCGACGTGGTTCGCAACACCGGCGCCGAATACGTGCAGGCCAAGCTCGCCGAGCGCGACGAGCGCCACCGCAAGGCCGGCGAGAGCCGCTACCTCGTCGAACCCAATATCAAGGACGGCAAGGGCGGCCTGCGCGACCTGCACACGCTGTTCTGGATCGGCAAGTACTTCTACCGCGTGCGCAGCGGCGAGGAACTGGTCGAGAAGGGCGTGTTCACGCACGAGGAATACAATCAGTTCCGCAAGGCCGAGGACTTCCTCTGGGCGGTGCGCTGCCACATGCACTTCCTCACCGGCAAGGCCGAGGAACGCCTGCATTTCGACATCCAGCGCGAGGTCGCCGACCGGCTGGGCTACACGAGCCATCCGGGCCTGTCGGCGGTCGAGCGCTTCATGAAGCACTACTTCCTGATCGCCAAGGAGGTCGGCGACCTGACCCGCATCTTCTGCGCGGCGGTCGAGGAGGAGCAGGCGAGCCACGTGTCGGGCTTCAACAGGCTGCTGCAATCGTTCTCGCGCAAGCGCCGCAAGCTGGCCGGCACCGCCGACTTCATCGTCGACAACCACCGCATCAACATCGCCGACCAGAAGGTCTTCGAGCGCGATCCGGTGAACCTGCTGCGCCTGTTCTGGTTCGCCGACCGCCACGGGCTCGAATACCATCCCGACGCGATCAAGCTGGTGACGCGGTCGCTGCGCCTGGTCGACCGGACGCTGCGCCGCGACGAGGAGGCGAACCGGCTGTTCCTCGACATCCTCACCTCCGACCGCAATCCCGAGCTCAACCTCAGGCGCATGAACGAGGCCGGCCTGCTCGGCCGGCTGATTCCCGAGTTCGGCAAGGTCGTGGCGATGATGCAGTTCAACATGTATCACCACTACACGGTCGACGAGCACCTGCTGCGCTGCATCGGCGTGCTGGCCGAGATCGAGCACGGCGACAGCGACCGGTTGCATCCGCTTGCGCACCAGCTGATGCCGGGGCTGAAGAAGCAGCGCGAGGTGCTCTATCTCGCCGTGCTCCTGCACGACATCGCCAAGGGCCGGCCGGAGGATCATTCGGAAGCGGGCGCACGCATCGCCCGACGCATCTGCCCGATCCTCGGCCTGTCGCCGTCCGACACGGAGACCGTCGCCTGGCTGGTCGAGCAGCATCTCTTGATGTCGATGATGGCGCAGACCCGCGACCTGAACGACCGCAAGACGATCGACGATTTCGCCGCCGCGGTGCAGTCGGTGGAGCGGCTGAAGCTGCTGCTGGTGCTGACCGTCTGCGACATACGCGGGGTCGGCCCGGGCGTGTGGAACGGCTGGAAAGGCCAGCTGCTGCGCACGCTCTACTACGAGACCGAACTGCTGCTGACCGGCGGTTTTTCGGAAGTGTCGCGGGCACAGCGGGCGGAAGAAGCGCGCGAGCGGCTGCGCATAGCGTTGGCCGACTGGCCGGAACGCGACCGCAAACGCTACGCCAAGCTGCACTACGACAACTACCTGCTCGCCGTCGACATCAAGGACCAGGTGCGCCACGCCGAGTTCATCCGCAAGGCCGACGGGGCGAAGCGGGCGCTGGCGACGATGGTGATGCCGCACGAGTTCGAGGCCGTCACCGAGATCACCGTGCTCGCTCCCGACCATACGCGGCTCCTGTCGATCATCGCCGGCGCCTGCGCGGCGGCCGGCGGAAACATCGTCGACGCGCACATCTTCACCACGGCCGACGGACGCGCGCTCGACACGATCCTGATCTCGCGCGAATTCGACCGCGACGAGGACGAGCGGCGCCGGGCCGAGCGCGTCGGCAAGCTGATCGAGGACGTGCTGTCGGGCAAATCGTGGCTGCCGGAGATGATCGAGAAGCGCGCCAAGCCGAAGCGCGGCACCAAGGCGTTCCGCATCGAGCCGCGGGCGGAGATCCGCAACACGCTGTCGAACCGGTTCTCCGTGATCGAGGTGACCGGCCTCGACCGGCCGGGTCTGTTGTCGGACGTCACCGGGGCGCTGTCGGACCTGTCGCTCGACATCGCCTCGGCGCACATCACGACCTTCGGCGAAAAGGTCATCGACACGTTCTACGTGACCGACCTGACCGGCCAGAAGATCGAGAACGCGGCGCGGCTAACCGCCATCAGGTCGCGGCTGATCGCGACGCTGGAGGGCGAGAGCCAGAACCGCACGACGCGCGCCCGCGCGGCGGCGAGCTGACGGGTCCGGCGCCGTCATGAGCCTCGTCCGCAAATTCGCCACCGTCGGCTTCGGCACGATGGCCAGCCGCATCCTCGGCTTCGCCCGCGAGATGCTGATGGCCGCGGCGGTGGGCACCGGACCGGTCGCCGAGGCCTTCTACGCGGCGTTCCAGTTTCCCAACACCTTCCGCCGGCTGTTCGCCGAAGGCGCCTTCAACGCCGCCTTCGTGCCGCTCTTCGCCCGCGAGATCGAGGCGGGCGGCACCGAGGGGGCCAAGCGCTTCTCGGAAGAGGTCTTCGGCGTCCTGTTCACCATCCTGATGGCACTGACCATCGCCATGGAACTGGCGATGCCGTTCGTCATCCGCTACGGCATCGCGCCGGGCTTCGCCGACGATCCGGACAAGCTGGCGATGACGATCGCGCTGGCGATGATCATGTTCCCCTACCTGATCTGCATGTCGCTGGGCGCAATGATGGCGGGCATGCTGAACTCGCTGCGCCGCTTCCTCGCCGCGGCGATCGCGCCGGTGTTCCTCAACGTCATCCTCGTCTCGGTGCTCGTCGTGGTCTGGTACAACGGCATGGAAGGCAGGATCGTCGGCGAGATGCTCGCCTGGGGCGTGCTGGCGGCGGGCATCGTCCAGCTCGGCATCGTCTGGGTGGCGGTGCGTCGGGCCGGCGTGCACATCGGTCTTCGCCGGCCGGCGCTGACGCCCAACGTTAAGCGCCTGCTGTGGCTGGCGCTGCCCGCCGCGATCACCGGCGGCATCACCCAGATCAACACGCTGATCGGTACGGCGATCGCCACCGGCAAGGCGGGCGCAGTGCCGGCGCTCAACCTCGCCGACCGCGTCTACCAGCTGCCGCTCGGCGTGGTCGGCGTGGCGGTGGGCGTGGTGCTGCTACCCGAACTCGCGCGCGCCCTGCGCGCCGGCGCCCTGCGGGAGGCGGCGAACCTGCAGAACCGCTCGGTCGAGTTCACCCTGTTCCTCACGCTGCCGGCCGCGGCGGCGCTGATGGTCATCGCCGAGCCGATCGTCCGGGTGCTCTACGAGCGCGGAGCCTTCACCCACGAGGACACGCTGGTGGTCTCCGAGGTGCTGTCGATCTTCGGCATCGGCCTGCCGGCCTTCGTGCTCATCAAGGCATTCACGCCGGGCTTTTTCGCCCGCGAGGACACGCGTACGCCGATGCTCTTCGCCGCCCTGTCGGTGGCCATCAACATCTCTGTGGCGCTGACCCTGTTCCCGTCGATGGGCGCGCCGGGCATCGCCGTCGCCTCGGCCGTGTCGGGATGGACGAATGCGACACTGCTCTTCGGAACGCTGCTGTGGCGGGGCCACTGGGGCGCCGACCGGCCGCTGCTCGCCCGCCTGCCCCGGCTGGTGCTCAGCGCCGCGCTGATGGCAGGCGCGCTGTGGTGGGGCGCCGGCTGGTTCGAGGCCTGGCTGCAGCCGCAATCGCGATTCCTGGAGCAGGCCGCCGCGCTGGGCATCCTCGTGCTCGGCGCCATGGTCCTATATTTCGGCCTCGCCTTCGGCATCGGCGGCGCCGATTTCGGCATGATCCGCCGCAATGTCAGGCGGGGCGAGGTCAAGGAACCACCTCCAGGTCCGTGAAGCGGAGCTCGTCGACGGTCATTTCGACCCGACGGTCTCGAATGAGGCTTCAGGCGTTCGCCGAACGCAAGAATCCCGCCTATCGAAACGGGCAAGGCCGCCAACCGGCGTCCCGCGCGACCACTGACGGATCGAACCCGATCTCAAGCCGCTCGCGGCGTGATCTTGTCGAGTTCGGCACCGAGCGCGCGCTTGCGCTCCAGGAGGTCGTAGCTCGTCTGCAGCCGCAGGAAGAACCCCTCGGACGTGCGGAAGTAGCGAGACAGACGAAGATCGGTGTCGGCGGTCACGGCGCGCTTGCCCAACACGATCTCGTTGATGCGGCGCGGCGGCACTCCGATCGCCCTGGCAAGCGCGTTCTGGGACAAGCCGAGGGGCTCGATGAACTCGGATCGGAGGATTTCGCCGGCATGAGGGTTTCGCACCAAGCCGTGCTCATCGGTGATAGTCGGTGATTTCGACATCGCTTGCGCCGTCCTTCCAGCGGAAACAGATTCGCCATTGATCGTTGATGCGGATCGAATGCTGCCCTTTGCGGTCGCCGTGCAGCGCTTCCAGACGATTCCCCGGAGGGATCCGCAAATCGTCCAGGGAGACGGCAGCGTCGAGAAGGCGAAGCTTGACCAAGGCCCTGTACCCGATCTCCGGCGGCAGCCGTCGCGATCCGATCCCTCGCCAGAGGTCCTCGGCGGTCCGATCGGCAAAGCTCCGGATCATGTTTCGGGACTATAACGCATCGCGTTATAGATGGCAATCCGCCCCCCTTGCACAGGCGCGGCCCCTCGGCCATAAGCGCGCTGCTTATTTCGCCGCGCGCGAAACGGCCCTCCACAAGCCACAAGGTAGTCTCGATGTCCTCGTTCCAGCCCCTCGTCTTTTCCGGCGTCCAGCCGACCGGCAACCTCCATCTCGGCAACTATCTCGGCGCGATCCGCAAGTTCGTCGCGCTGCAGGAAAGCCACGACTGCATCTACTGCGTGGTCGACCAGCACGCGATCACGGTCTGGCAGGACCCGGCCGAGCTGATGAAGTCGACCCGCGAGGTCACCGCCGCCTTCCTCGCCGCCGGCATCGACCCGAAAAAGCACATCGTCTTCAACCAGAGCCGCGTGCCGCAGCACGCGGAACTCGCCTGGATCTTCAACTGCGTGGCGCGCATGGGCTGGCTGAACCGGATGACCCAGTTCAAGGAGAAGGCCGGCAAGGACCGCGAGAACGCGTCGGTCGGCCTGTTCGCCTATCCGGCGCTGATGGCCGCCGACATCCTCGTCTACCGGGCCACCCACGTGCCGGTCGGCGACGACCAGAAGCAGCACCTGGAACTGACCCGCGACATCGCGCAGAAGTTCAACAACGACTACTCGCAGCGCATCGCCGACCTCGGCGTCGGCGTCGAGATGGCGGTCGGCGAGGAGAGGGTGAACGGCTTCTTCCCGCTCACCGAACCGCTGATCGAGGGGCCGGCGACGCGCGTCATGAGCCTGCGCGACGGAAGCAAAAAGATGTCGAAGTCCGACCCGTCGGACCTGTCGCGCATCAACCTGACCGACGACGCCGACACGATCTCGAAGAAGATCCGCAAGGCCAAGACCGACCCGGCGCCGCTGCCCTCCGAGATGGACGGGCTGAAGGAGCGGCCAGAGGCGGAGAACCTCGTCGGCATCTACGCGGCGCTCGCGGAAACGACGAAGGAACAGGTGATCGCCGAGTTCGGCGGCCAGCAATTCTCGGTGTTCAAGCCGGCGCTGGCCGACCTCGCCGTGGACAGGCTGGCGCCGGTCGCCGCGGAGATGCGGCGCATCTCCGCCGACCGGACCTACGTCGACTCGGTCCTGTCGGACGGCGGCGCGCGCGCGCGCACGCTGGCCGAGGCCAACATGAAGACGGTGCGCGAGATCATCGGCCTTCTCAACGACTGAGGTCGGTTTCGGTGGGAGATTGCCAGCCACCCGCGCCGGTGGCAGATTGCGGTCGTCTCCGCCAGCGGGAATGCGAGATAGCGAATGGTATCGAAACGACTGAGCCGGGAAGCCGGGCATCGGCGCAAGTTCCTGGCAATCATCGACGACACGCCCGAATGCGAGCGGGCGGTCGCCTATGCCTCGCGCCGGGCGCGCAGCACGAACGGCGTGCTGGTGCTGCTCTACGTGATCGAACCGGGCGACTTCAAGCACTGGCTCGGCGTCGAGAAGATCATGCGCCAGGAGGCGATGGACACGGCCCAGGCCGCACTGTCGAACTTCGCCGGCCGCGTCCGCGAAGCGGTCGGCATCGAACCCGAACTCGTCGTGCGCGAAGGCAAGGCGGCCGACGAGATCCACAAGCTGATCGAGGACGACCAGGACATCGCCATTCTCGTGCTCGCGGCGGGCAACGCCAAGGAGGGCCCCGGGCCGCTGGTGGCGTCGATCGCCGGAAAGGGCGCGGCATTCCCGATCCCCGTCACCGTCGTGCCGCAGAGCCTGTCGGACGAAGACATCGAGAGCCTCGCCTGACCGGCGCGGGCATTCGCAAGCCAGTTCGACATTTCGCAAAGACGTGACTTCGCTTTGCTGATTTCGATCGCCTGGAGCAATGGCTTTGGCTTGAAGAAACCGGCGGCCGAGCCTATTTAGAACAATTCCAGACAGACCCCGCGCACGGCGGCAGGGAGACGATCACCATGTTCATCCAGACCGAGTCGACCCCCAATCCCGCGACGCTGAAGTTCCTGCCCGGCAAGGAGGTCCTGGTCGATGGAACGGCCGACTTCCGCGACGCGGAATCGGCGCGCGCCGCCTCGCCCCTGGCCGGCCGCCTGTTCGACGTTCCCGGCGTCACCGGCGTCTTCTTCGGCTACGATTTCATCACCGTGACCAAGGACGGTCCGGACTGGCAGCACCTGAAGCCGGCGATTCTCGGCACGATCATGGAACATTTCATGACCGGCGCCCCGGTCATGGCGAAGGGCGGCAAGCGCTCTGCCGAGACCGATGCCGAAGACGAGTTCTTCGACGAGGCCGACGCCGAGATCGTCGTCACGATCAAGGAGCTTCTCGACACGCGCGTCCGCCCCGCGGTGGCGCAGGACGGCGGCGACATAACCTTCCGCGGCTTCGAGAACGGCACCGTGTTCCTCAACATGAAGGGCGCCTGCGCCGGCTGCCCCTCCTCGACCGCGACGCTGAAGCACGGCATCCAGAACCTGCTGCGGCACTTCGTTCCTGAAGTCCAGCAGGTCGAGCAGGTCGCCTGAACGACCCCGAGCCCGCAGCGACAGTCGACAAAAAACCGGGCGCAAGGCCCGGTTTTTCGCTTCTTTGGACGTCCGTGTTGCCGAGACGGTCCGCGGTTACTTGACGATGACCTTGGCGCCGACCTCGGCGCGGCTGTAGAGGTCGATGATGTCCTGGTTCATCAGGCGGATGCAGCCCGACGACATGGCCTTGCCGATCGAGAACCATTCCGGCGTGCCGTGCAGGCGGTAGCCCGAGTCGCCGCCCTTATTGTAGAGATACATGGCGCGCGCGCCGAGCGGGTTGTTCAGTCCGGCGGGCATGCCGCCGCGCCACTTCGCCAGTTCCGGCTTGCGCTTGATCATCGCCCCGGGCGGCGTCCACACCGGCCATTCGCGCTTCAGGGCGATGCGGGCAGTGCCCGACCACTCGAAGCCTTCCTTGCCGACGCCGATGCCGTAGCGCATCGCCTTCCCGTCCTTCATGACGAAGTAGAGGTGCTTGGCGCCGGTGTCGACGACGATCGTGCCCGGCTTTTCCTTGGTCGTGTAGTTGACGATCTGCCGGTGGTACTTGCGGTCGACCTTGTAGATCGGAATCGCCGGGAGCTGATAGCCGGCGTCCCTCACCGAACCGTAGTTCGACGTGAAGATCGAGCCGCCGTCGCTGGTGCAACCGGCCAGGGCGACGCTCAATGCCACCGCCGCGACCGCAAAGAATGACTTCATCCGCATCCGCTCGAGACCCCCATACCAATTGGGGCCCGATTCGAGCCCCATTTTCGCCTCATTGTTATTTCGATTTCGCTTTACTTGCCAAGCGCTTATTCGCGGGTGGGGTCGATCGGACCCTACGTTATGGCATTTTAGCAACATCAACTCACGCCATTGTGAACGGGTGCTTCAGTTCCGTGATGAGGACGGGGCGATCGCCTACGCGCCGGCGACATTCATCCTCGCCGCGCGACCTCGTCGGCCGGCGTCGCCGCAACGACGGCGGTTCAAACCGTGAACAGGACATGGCATGATGCGCCATGCCGATCGTTTCGCCGATTCTTGTCAATCCCCTTGCCGACGGCCGCCAGTCGGAGCGCGCCATGATCGTCCGCCGCGGCGTGCAACGCCTGCTCGCAGAGATGGGAGCGCATGTCCTGCCGGAACTGTCATTGTCGACGGGGCGGCGCGCCGATCTCGTCGCGCTGACGAGAAGCGGCGACATCTGGATCATCGAGATCAAGTCGTCGGTCGAGGATTTCCGCGTCGACCGCAAGTGGCCGGACTACCGCCTGCATTCGGACCGCTTCTTCTTCGCCACGCATCCGGACGTGCCCGCGTCGATCTTCCCGGAGGAATGCGGCTTCATCCTTTCAGACGGCTACGGAGCGGAAATCCTGCGCGACGCGCCCGAACATCGGCTCGCCGCCGCGACGCGCAAGGCGCTGATGCTGAGGATCGCGCGGGCCGGTGCAGCCAGGCTGCTCGCCGCTGAACTCGCCGGCGTTCCGGTGCCGGCGCTCGAGGGCGAAAGCGAATAGCCGCGCCGGCCGATGGCGCCGGGATTTGTCCAAATTAATTAAAAGTTTACCGTATCGGCCGTTCCATCGTCACATCAGCCTTGGCACCGGAACTTCTTCCGACGGGTCGAGTTTGGCTTGCAACCGTGAATAAACAAGGATTTCAGCGATGAACCGCAACCGCGAGCGGCAGGGTGCGCTTGCCGCGGAGATCAGGCGCCAGATCGGCGCCGGGCAGAACGCCCGCTACCTCAGGTCGCTGCCCCTGTTCGAGGTTCCGCGCAACGGCAACGCGCCGTTCGAGGAACTGCTGCGCAGGGTCGACAAGGCGGCGGAGGACCAGGACCGACGGCAGTGAGGCGGCGCGGCCGCGCCTACGGGCGGCGGATGCGCCGCCAGGAGTAGCCGGCGCCGCGATCGGGCGCTGCGGCCTCGGCCGCCGTCGGCTGGTAGTGCAGCGCGAGGCCGCCAATGTCGCCGCGCTCGAGCCGGCCGAGCAGGACCGGGTCCGCTACCTCGAACTCGTCGAAGCCGAGCCGCAGCATGTGCGGCAGCTGGTCGACGAGGACCTGGCCGACGGCACGGATGGCGCCATCGAAACCATGGCGGCTGCGCAGAAGCTCGGCCTTCGAGAACGAGCGCCCGTCGCTGAAGACGGGGAAGGCCAGCGCCACCAGCGCCAGCTCCGGCAGGAAATCGACCAGCGTCTCGATCGCCTCGCCCGGCTGAATGAGCACGCCCAGGCGGTCCTTCGCCAGCCGCCGCTCGGAGGGATCCATGTTCGCCACGACGGCCAACGGCTGGATGAAACGGCCGTTGCCGGCGAGTGCCGCGGCATCTTCGGCACGGCGCCATTCGTCGTCGCGGAAGCCGTCTGGCGTCCACAGCCGGGGCGTCGTCGGGGAATTGGGTGCAAGCATGGATGCGTTCCGTTGAGACAGCTTCACTCTAGAGCGAGGAAGCGGTCAAGGAATGATCGAGATCCGACAGGTGTATGCCGCACTCGGTCTTGCCCTGCCCCGCCCAGCGGCCGGACCGGGCGTCCTCGCCCGGCTTCACCGGCTGCGTGCAGGGAAAGCAGCCGATCGACAGGTAGCCGTAGGCCACCAGCGGGTTCTCGCGCAATTGGTGAGCCCGCATGTAGGCGGCGAGGTCGGCGGTGGTCCAGCGCGCCAGCGGGTTGATGCGGATGCGCGGTCCCGTCGCCTCGAACACCGGCAAGGCGTTGCGTGTCGAGGCCTGGAAGCGCTTGCGGCCGGTGAACCACGCGGCAAGCGGCTCGACGGCACGCGCCATCGGCTCGACCTTGCGGATGTTGCAGCAGGCGTCGGTGTCGGTGCGGTGCAGGTTTCCGGACGGATCGCTCAGGACCAGCGCCGAGGCCAGCGGCTCGTAGACCGTGATGTTGCGCAGGCCGAAATCGGCGGCGAGCGCGTCTCGGTAGCGCAGCGTCTCCTCGAAGTGCTTGCCGGTGTCCAGGAAGATGACCTGCAGGGCCGGGTCGATCCGCGCCAGCATGTGCAGGAGGACCGCCGAATCCGCGCCGAAGGACGAGACCGCGGCCAGCCCCTCGTAGCCGAAGCGGCCGATCGACAGCGTGATGACATCCTGCGGCTCCAGCCCGCCGTAACGGGCCTCCAGCAGTAATGCCTCGGCGGCCGCAGCCTCCTCGGCGTCGAGCGGACGGAAGCCGCCCTCAAGCGGCCTTGGCTTCGCCAGCATAGAGCGCCTCCTTGAAGGGCTGGGGTCCGAGGCGCCGGTAGGCGTCGATGAACCGTTCGGAGGGCGCGCTGCGCAGCGCCAGGTATGTGTCGACGATGGTCTCGACGGCGCCGGTGATCTCCTCCGGGCCGAAGCCGCGGCCGACGATCTCGCCGATCGACGTGTTCTCGTCGCCGGAGCCGCCAAGCGTGATCTGGTAGAGCTCGGCGCCCTTCTTCTCGACGCCGAGAATGCCGATGTGGCCGACGTGATGGTGACCGCAGGCGTTGATGCAGCCGGAGATCTTCAGCTTCAGCTCGCCGATGTCGCGCTGGCGGTCGAGCGCGGCGAACCGCCTCGAGATGTTCTGCGCCACGATGATCGAGCGGGCGTTGGCGAGGGCGCAGTAATCGAGGCCGGGGCAGGCGATGATGTCGGTGATCAGGTTGGAATTGGCCGTGGCGAGGCCGATGCGCACGAGTTCGTCGTAGACGGCCTTCAGGTCGGCGCGGGCGACATGGGGCAGGATCAGGTTCTGCTCGTGGCTGACGCGGATCTCGTCGAAGGCGTAGCGTTCGGCGAGGTCGGCGACGGCGTCCATCTGCTCGTCGGTGGCGTCGCCCGGCGCTTCGCCGATGCCCTTCAGCGAGATCGTCACCGCGGCGTAGTCCGGGTGGCGGTGCGTGACGACGTTCTGCTCGAGCCATTCGGAGAAGCTGCGCGAATCGAGACGGGCGAGCTTGACGGCCTCGTCGCCTTCCGGACGCGGCGTTAGCGGCGGCGGCGCGAAATAGGCCTCGATGGCGCGGATGTCGGAGTCGGGAAGGGTCAGTTGCCCGTCCTTCAGCGCCGCCCATTCGGCCTCGACCTGGCGGGCGAACTCGTCGGCGCCGGTCTCGTGGACGAGGATCTTGATGCGCGCCTTGTACTTGTTGTCGCGGCGTCCGTGCAGATTGTACACGCGCATGATCGCCGTCGTGTAGGAGAGCAGGTGCTCCTCGGGCAGGAAGTCGCGGATCTTCCTGGCGACGATCGGCGTGCGCCCCTGCCCGCCGCCGACATAGACGTCAAAGCCGAGCTTGCCGGCCGCGTCCTTCTTCAGGTGCAGGCCGATGTCGTGGACCTGGATCGCGGCGCGGTCGCGGGGAGCCCCGGTCACGGCGATCTTGAACTTGCGCGGCAGGTAGGAGAACTCGGGATGCACCGAGGACCACTGCCGCAGAATCTCGGCATACGGGCGCGGGTCGGCGACCTCATCGGCGGCCGCACCGGCGAAATGATCGGCCGTGACGTTGCGGATGCAGTTGCCCGACGTCTGGATGGCATGCATCTCGACGCTGGCGAGATCGGCCAGGATCGCCGGCATGTCGGAGAGTGCGGGCCAGTTGTACTGGATGTTCTGGCGCGTGGTGAAATGGCCGTAGCCCTTGTCGTAGGTGCGCGCGATGTGGGCGAGCATGCGCATCTGGCGCGCGTTCAGCGTGCCGTAGGGGATGGCGACGCGCAGCATGTAGGCATGCAGCTGGAGGTAGACGCCGTTCATCAGGCGGAGCGGGCGGAACTGGTCCTCGGTGATCCGGCCGGCGAGCCGGCGGTCGACCTGGTCGGCGAACTCGGCGACGCGGGCGTTGACGAAATCCCGGTCGAACTCATCGTAGCGGTACATGGTCGCCTTCCTCGGTCCTCGCCTAAGCCGCCGCGGGCGCGGCGAGCGGCCGCGCCTGCTTGCCCAGATCGTTCCTGTTGGTCGGTCCGGCCGCGCGGATGCGTTCGCGCAGCCTGGTCGGGACGAGGACGCCGGCGGCCAGGACAACGTCGATCACGGCGACATCGAGTACCTGGTTAGCGGCGAAAGCGGCGGCGCCGATCGCCTCGAGCCTGGCCTCGCCGTCCTTGTCGGCGACGGTCTCGGCCCCTTCGAGCGTCTCCTGCCAGCCTCCGGCGGCGTACCAGACTGCCTCGCCGTCGGTCAGGCGGTTTGCGGTAAGCACCTTCATGCGACGGCTCCTTGCAGCTTGCGGGACGGCTCCGCCGCGGGCCGCGCGACGGCGAGCGGCATGGAGCGGCGGAAGTCAGCGCCCGCGACCGCATCGCCGATGATGGTCATGACCGGGCCGCCGAGGTCGTCGCGACCGGCCAGCGACGGCAGATCGGCGAGCGTGCCGTGCATAAGCCGGCGGTTCGAAAGCGAGGCGTTCTCGGCGACCGCGACGGCCGTGTCCGGCGACAGGCCGGCTGCGACGAGTCGCGCGGCAACGTCGGCGGCGACCGAACGGCCCATGTAGACGGCGACGGTGGCACCCGAGATCGCCAGCCGCGCCCAGTCGGGAAGCGCCTCGCCCTTCAAGTCGTGGCCGGTGGTGAAGACCAGCGAGGAGGAGACGCCGCGCAGCGTCAGCGGCAGTTCGAAATCGGCGGCGGCGGCCAGCGCGGCGGTGACGCCAGGGACGATTTCGTAGGAGATGCCGGCATCGCGCAGCGCCTGCATCTCCTCGCCGGCACGTCCGAACACCAGCGGGTCGCCCGACTTAAGCCGTACGACCTGGCGGCCGTCGCGGGCAAGCGAGACGAGCAGCGCGTTGATCTCGGACTGGGTCTTCGAATGGCAGCCCTTGCGCTTGCCGACGGCGATGCGTTCGGCGTCGCGACGGCCGAGCGCGACCACCGCTTCGGGCACCAGCGCATCGTGGACGATGACGTCGGCATGCAGGAGGAGGCGCTGGGCGCGCAGCGTGATCAGGTCCTCGGCGCCCGGACCGGCGCCGACCAGGGCGACATGGCCTTCCGACGCGCGGCGCTTCGCCAGGAGTTCGGCGGCGGCGGCGCGCGCCTCGTCGGCATGGCCGACCTCCATGGCGCGGGCCGGCGCACCGGAGAAGAACTCGCTCCAGTAGGCACGGCGGGCAGCGCCCCTCGGCAGCCGCCGCTCGACCGCCTCGCGGAAGGTAGCGGCGAGGGTGGCCAATGGGCCGAGCGCGGGCGACAGCATCCGGTCGATGCGGGCGCGGATCATCTGGGCGAGGACCGGGGCCGCGCCTTCGGTGCCGACGGCGACGACGACCGGCGCGCGGTTGACCAGCGCCGGCGTGAAGAAGTCGCAGCACTCCGGGCGGTCGACGGCGTTGACCGGTACGCCGAGTCGGCGCGCGTCGTCGACAATGCGCCGGTCGAGCGCCTCGTCGCCGGTGGCGGCGAAGGCGAGCGCCGCACCCTCGATCAGTGAAGGCTCATAGGCGACGCGGAAAATCTCGGCGCCGGCCTCGCGCGCCCAGGATTCGAGCCCGGGGGAAGGCCGCTCGGCGACGATCCGAAGCGTCGCACTCGTCTCCCCCATAAGGCGCGCCTTGGCCAATGCCTCGTCGCCCTCGCCGACGACGACGACGGCACGGCCGGCGACCCGCATGAACACGGGGAAGGCGTTGATGGGATGCGGCGAACGGGCCATGGCCATGGGTTTCCAAAATAGGCTACAGTTCTAGCGGCCCGGGGCTTGCGCCTGAAGGAATGGCGTCGCGCCGCCGGACAGGTGAGGCAAACGGTTTTCCGGCGATCGGGCGTCCGCGGATAAAATCCATTCGCCGCGGCAGTCTCCCGGACAAAGCCCGCGCGTCGACGACAGGTCCGGGAACGACGCGTCCGACGCAGGCGTTCTGCTACGGCGCGATACGAAGCGGAAAGACCCCGGCCCGCGGCCAGGAGAACGGAGCAACGTCATGACGGGACTATTGAAGCAGGATACCTGGGTGCTGGTGGCCGACGGCGAAAAGGCGCTGTTCCTGAAGAATGTCGGCGATCTGGCCAACCCTAATCTCGAAGTCATCCGGGAAATCCAGGAGGAGAACCCGCCCACCCGCGAACAGGGAACCGACCGGCCGGGCCGTACCAATGCCTCGACGGCAAACCGCATCAGCGCGGTCGAAGACACCGACTGGCACCGCATCGCCAAGGAGAGGTTCGCCGACGAACTCGCGGACAGGCTCTACAAGATGGCCCATCGGGGCGACTTCGACCGGATCGTGCTGGTCGCGCCGCCGCTGGTGCTCGGCGAGATGCGCAAGAAGCTGCACAAGGAGGTCGCCGACAGGATCGTCGGCGAGTTCGCCAAGACGCTGACCAAGACGCCGGTCGCCGAGATCGAAGAGCTGCTGAAGGACGCGTGACGCGCGCCCGCCGGCAATAGGGGTATCGGCGTTTCGGCGCTCAGCCGGCGAGGAATGCGCGCAGCAACCCGATCTGTTCCGCGTTGGCGAGCGTCGGCGCGTGGCCGCAGCCGTCGATCGTCACCAGGCGCGGCTTCGGCCCGCGGCGGGTCATCTCCTCGGCGGTCGCCGCGGCAAGCACGTCGGACGCAGCGCCGCGGATGAGCAGCATCGGCGCGGTGACGAGGTCGTACTTGTCCCAGACGTCGAGATCGGCCTTGTGGTGGGTGAACTGCGAGGCGATCTGCGGGTCGTAGTGAACGGTGACGCGGCCGTCGTCGGTGCGGCGCACGGAGGTGTCGGTCATGCGCCGCCAGAAGGCCTCGCTGTTGTCGCCGAACGGCGCGTAGTTCCGCCGCAGCCAGGCCTCCAGCTCGGCCACCGTGTCGTAGACCGGCGGGCTGCCGACATAGGCGGCGATGCGCCCGGCGCCGGCCGCCGGGATGTCCGGCCCGATGTCGTTGACGACGAGGTGCGTGATGCGGCCCTTCATGCGATCGGCGGCGAGCGTGATGCCGATCAGGCCGCCCATCGAGGTTCCCACCCAGCGGGTCGTGCCGATGCCGTAATGGTCGAGCAGGCCGAGCGCGATATCGCCGAAGGAGCGGTAGGAATAGTCGATTTCCGGGCGCTTCGCCCAGGCCGACAGGCCGCGGCCGAGCGTATCCGGGCAGATGACGAAATAGGTGTCGGCGAGCGCCGACGCGGCCTCGTCGAAGTCGCGGCCGGTGCGCGCCAGCCCATGCCACATGACCAGTGCCGGGCGGCCGGGGTCGCCCCATTCGGTGACGTGGATCTCGAATCCGGCGGCCTCGACATAGGCCGAGCGGGGGGCCGAGCGGGGGGCTGAGCGGGGAGAGGTCATTTTCGGGTTCCTTTCCCCATCAGCGTCCCGGCGACGCCGGCCGGGAAGAAATAGACGAGCAGGATGAACAGGAGCCCGAGCCAGAGCAGCCAGCGGTCGGGATTGAGCAGGTCGGGCAGCAGCGGCAGGTCGGCCGTGGCCGCGGCGCCGACCTCCATCAGATCCTTCAGGTAGAACTGGGCGAGGCTCATGACGACGACGCCGATGACGGCGCCGATCATGGTGCCCATGCCGCCGATGACCACCATCAGCAGGATGTCGATCATGATGGCGAAGGAGAGCGCCACCTCGGGTCCGACATATTTCAGCCAGACGGCGCGCAGCACGCCGGCGAGTGCTGCGATGACCGCGGCGATGCAGAAGATCGCCGTGCGGTAGGCGACGACGCGGTAGCCGATCGCCTCGGCGCGCATCTCGTTCTCGCGGATCGCCATCAGCACCGTGCCGAGCGGCGAGCCGACGATGCGCAGCATCAGGACGAACAGTGCAAGGCTGGACAGGAAGACGAAATAGTAGGCGGCGATCTTGCCGTTCAGGGCGACGCCGAACAGGCGCAGCGTCTTGCCGTCGGCATCGGTGAGCAACTTGGTGGCGGCGGAGAACAGGCGCGGCACCTCATAGGTCATGCCGTCTTCGCCGCCGGTCAGGTCGGAGAGCTGGCTGGCGAGCACCAGCATGACGGAAGCGGCCGCCAGCGTCACCATGGCGAAGAAGATCGCCTTCACCCTCAGCGAAAGCAGCCCGATCAGCACGGCGAGCACGAGCGCGGCGAGGACGCCGGCGCCGCCGCCAATCAGGATCGCGTCGAAGCCGGGGCCCATCGTCTTCAGGGCCATGGCCGTGCCATAGGCGCCGAGGCCGAAGAACATGGTGTGGGCGAAACTGACGATGCCGGTGTAGCCGATCAGCAGGTCGTAGCTGGCGACGAGGACGACGAAGATGCAGATGCGCGCCGCCACTTCCTGGGCGCGCACGTCGGGGAACAGGAACGGCGCGAACGTCAGGGCGAGCCCGATCAGCGCGACCACCGCATAGACGACGAGGCGGCCGGCAGGAACGCTGCGCGGCGGGACGGACGGCAGGTCTTCGGTCATCGCGCTCATCCCTTGATCGCCGGCTTCAGCCCATAGGGGCGCCACAGCAGGATCGCCATCATCAGGAGCATGTTGGAGGCGAGCGAAAGCTTCGGCGCCAGGAATGCCACGTAGTTGGCGAGCAGGCCGACGAGGATGGCGCCGAGCAGCGAGCCCTCGATCGAGCCCAGCCCGCCGATGATGACGACGATGAAGACGAGGATCATCATTTCCGGGCCGATGGCCGGCGTGATCAGGCCCTGGTAACCCGCCCACATGGCGCCGCCCATGGCGGCGAGGGCGGAGCCGGCCATGAACACCGCGATGAACAGCCGGTCGATGCGGAAGCCGAGCGCCTCGACCATCTCGCGGTTCTCCACGCCGGCGCGGATCAGCAGGCCGATGCGGGTGCGGTTGAGCGCGAAGTGCATGACGACGTAGACGGCGAGACCGAGCGAAAAGGCGAAGATGCGGTAGGTCTCGATGGCGACGTCGCCGATGACGATCGAGCCGGTGAGGAAGGCAGGCCGCGGCACCGCCACCGGCGCACCGCCCCAGACCGCCAGGATCAGCTGCTCGGCGACGATCAGCGCCCCCATCGTGATCAGGATCTGGCGCAGGTGGTCCTTGTAGACCGGCTTGACGATGACGCGCTCGAAGAACCAGCCGCCGACCGCGCCGAAGGCGGTCGCGGCGCCTACCGCGGCGAGGAGGGCGAGCGCATTCAGCGCGACGCTGCCGCCCGTCACCCACGAGCCCAGCGCGGCGAGCACGGACGCGGCGACGAAGGCGCCGAACGAGACGAAGGCCGAATGGCCGAAGTTGAGCACGTCCATGAGGCCGAAGATCAGCGAAAGGCCGGAGGCCATGAGGAAGATCATCATGCCCATGGCGAGGCCGGCGACGGTCAGCGTCACCCAGCTCGACGGCTGGCCGATGAGGACGAAGGCGAGAGCGGCCAGCGCCACCGGCAGGAGCATGACGCCGCCGAAGCGCGAGAGGGTCGTGGAGATCGTGTTCATCGCGGCCCTCCCCTACTGGTGCGCCGCGAGCGACAGCGACAGCAGTCTGGTCTGCAGCGCTTCGTCGGCGGCGAGTTCGGCCATGCCGCCGCGGTGGATGATGCGGCCGTCGTCGATGACCGCGACCGTGGAGCCGAGCGAGCGGGCGAAGAGGAAATTCTGCTCGACGAGCAGGATGGTGGTTTCCTTCGCGATCTCGCGGAAGGCGTCGATCATCGCCCTGATGATCGCCGGGGCGAGGCCCTTTGTGGGTTCGTCGATGAGGATCAGGTCGCGGCGCTCGATGATGGCGCGGGAGATGGCGAGCATCTGCTTCTGTCCCCCCGAAAGCGCGAAGGCCTGCTTGGTCCAGAACTTCTCCATGGCCGGAAAGAGGGCGAGGATGCGTTCCAGCCGCGCCTTGTCGAAAGCCCCGGTGGCGGTCGCCAGGCGCATGTTCTCCTCGACGGTGAGGCCGCCGAAGATGCCCATGTTCTCCGGCACGTAGGCGATGCCGAGGCGGGCGATGTCGGGGGTGCGCAACCGTGTGATGTCGTGGTGGCGGAAGACGACCGCGCCCCTGCGCGCCCGCCACAGGCCCATGATGGTGCGCAGCGTCGTCGTCTTGCCGGC
>CALFXR010000083.1 GCA_937958475.1 uncultured Mesorhizobium sp.
TTCGCCGCCGGGCCACTCGCGGTGCAGAAGCCGCGGTCATCTGTACCGGCGCCGCCATCGGCCCGGCGCGAAGACGACGATACCGGAGAAGGCATCCGGCGCCGTGGATGGCTGGAGAACTAGCGAATGGCTTGGACGCAGGCAGATCGTGACAAGTTGGCGGCGGCCATCGCGACCGGCGCGCGGCGCGTGCGTTTCCAGACGCACGAGGTCGAGTATCAGTCAATGAGCGACATGCGGGCCGTTCTTGCCGAAATGGACGAGCAGCTAAACCCGGCAGGGCCGGCAATACGCCGGACCGCCGCCGAGTACAGCTCGGGGGTATGATGGAACGGACATTCCTCGACCGCCAGATAGAGCGCATCGCGCCCGCATTCTATCGTCGGCGCCTTGCCGCGCGCCTCGAGATCGAAATGATGCGCGAGGCGCGGCAGGCTTACGACGGCGCTACGAGAGGTCGCCGGGCTGCTGGATGGCGTGCCGCTGGAACGGACGCGAATGCGGAAATATCCCGCGGCGGAGCGCGGCTGCGAAATGTCGCTCGCGACATGGTCAGGAACAACCCGCATGCGGCTCGCGCCGTCCAGGTCATATCCGAAGGCGTCGTCGGTGCGGGCATCACGCCGAATTTCGCGGGGGTCAACCCATCCGACCTCAAGAGATTGAATGAACTCAAGGCGCGGCATCTCGAGACGACGGCTGTCGATGCCGCGGGCAAGCACGACCTGTACGGGCTGCAGAATCTCGCCGTCCGGTCGCTGGTGGAATCAGGAGAGGTGTTGATCCGGCTGCGCTGGCGGGATCGCCGATCCGGTCTGCCACTTCCGTTTCAGATCGAGGTGCTTGAAACCGACTATCTCGATACGTCGAAAGATGGCGAGACGAGTTCTGGCAATGTGATTGTCCAAGGTATCGAATTCGACAAGAAGGGCCGCCGGCTCGCGTATCATCTCTATGCCCGCCACCCTGG
Organism: uncultured Mesorhizobium sp.; assembly: GCA_937958475.1. Classification (GTDB taxonomy): domain Bacteria; phylum Pseudomonadota; class Alphaproteobacteria; order Rhizobiales; family Rhizobiaceae; genus DUSC01. The sequence goes on from CALFXR010000083.1 coordinate 971, forward strand.
CGGAATTTTCCCGTTCGGTGCTGATTTCGAAAGCCACCGCGTTCCAGCGGAAGAAATCGCGCACCTGTATCGCGTCGACCGGCCTGCGCAGATCCGCGGTGTCACGTGGTTTGCCCCCGTCATCCTCCGAATGCGCGATTTCGCGGACTATTCGGACGCGCAGCTCGTCCGGCAGAAGATCGCGGCGTGTTTCGCGGTCTTCATCCGCAACACCGGCGGTATGGGAACGCTCGCGGGGAAAGGGAAGACGGACGCCGGCAACCCGATCGAATCTGTCGAGCCCGGCATGATCGAGCGATTGAGGGACGGAGAAGAAGTCTCCTTCGGGGTTCCTCCTCAAGTCGAGGGTTACTCGGAATATGCGGTCACGACGCTTCATGAGATCGCGGTCGGCCTCGGTGTCGACTACGCGAGCCTGACAGGCGACAACCGGCAGTCCAACTTCGCCAATTCGCGGATGGGATGGCTCCGGTTCCATCGCTCCATCGAGTCCTGGCAGTGGGGGACGGTCGTACCGTCGGCGTGCGCGCCGATCGGGCGATGGTTCATGATCGCCGCTCAGATCGAGATGGGCAAATACCTGCCCGGCGTTCAGATGAAGTGGACGCCGCCACGCCGAGAGATGTTCGATCCGGGGAAAGAATCGAATGCGGCCCGCGAGGCGATCCTCGCCGGTCTTACCTCGCGCTCGGCCGAAGTCCGGAAGCTCGGTTACGACCCGGAAGAGATGGATGCCGAAATCGCGGCAGACAACGCCAGGGCCGACCGGCTCGGCCTGAAGTTCACGAGCGACGGACGGCTGCAAGCGGCACCGGCGATCGGGCCTGATGCCCCCGCCAATACGGAGGATGAAAAGCAATGACGAGCAAGCTCATCCGAAACGGCGAACTGGTTCTCTATGGGCCTGTCGGCGGTTCTTTTTGGAACGATGCAGGGTTCACGGCTACGGAGGTCGTCTCGGCGCTTGAAGAACTGTCTGGCGACATCACCGTCCGGCTGAACTCTGCCGGCGGGGTGGCGTTCGATGGGATCGCGATCTTCAACTCCTTGAAGAGCCATGCCGGCTCGGTGACCGTCTACGTCGATGCGCTCGCCGCGTCGGCAGCGTCCGTGATCGCCATGGCGGGCGACAAGGTGCTGATGCGACCTGGATCGATGATCATGATCCACGATCCGTCTGGCATTACCTTCGGCACAGCCGACACGCATCGGCGAAACGCCGCCGCGCTCGATCAACTGGCCTCCGCCGCCGCTGAAATCTACCGGGAAAAGACCGGGCTCTCCGAAAAGGAGGTGCTCGACATGATGGACGCCGAGACGTGGATGCGCCGCGATGCGGCGATCGAGAAGGGCTTCGCGGACGCCGAAGCAGACGATGACGGCGCAACCATGTCTCTCCCGGCTTTCGACTACTCGCTTTTTTCAAATGTGCCGGACGCCATCAGACGCGCCCTGCCGACCATCACCCCGGTTGCCGGCGGTGCCAATGCGGTCATGACCGCTCCTCAAACCAAGGAGTCCAAGATGGACACGAATGGAACTGCTCCGGCGGCAACCACGGCGCCGGCCCCCACTGCCACTCCGACCATGGCTGCTGCGCCTCTGGCCGCTGCCACGGCGATCGATGCATCGTCGGCGATCTTCGATGCGTGCCTTGCGGCGGACCTCTCGATTGCCGAAATGAAGACGGTTCGCGACAAGGCCGCCGGGAACCTCGACCGCGCTAAGGACGAGATCATCGCGGTCCTTTCCGCGAGAAGCGCTGCACCCGATACCAGGCCGTCGGCGCATGTGACCGCCGATGCGACCGACCGCTTCCGGGAGGGCGCTGAGAAGGCCCTGATGTTCAAGGCCGGCTTGGGCGGCGAGCGCAACGAGTTTACCGGCCTGCGGCTCGACGCGCTCGCCCGGCATGCGCTGGAGGTGAACAACGTCCGCAACATCGGCACGATGGAGCCGATGCGCATGGTCGGCATGGCGTTCACGATGGCCGGCGGCATGGGAACGTCCGACTTCGCCCACATTCTGGAGAACGTGGCCAACAAGTCCGCTCTCAAGGGCTACAACGAGGCCGGCGAGACCTTCGACGTCTGGACGTCGAAAGGGTATGCGTCCGATTTCAAGGTCGCGAAGCGCGTCGATGCGGGACTGTTCCCGTCGCTGGAGATCGTTCCGGAACTCGGCGAGTACAAGTATGCAAGCATCTCCGACACCGGCGTGCCTGTCGTGATCGCGACCTACGGCAAGATGTTCAAGATCAGCCGGCAGGCGGTGATCAACGACGATCTCGACATGATCGGTAAGACGCCCATGAAGATGGGCCGCGCTGCCCGTCGCACGGTCGGCAATCTCGTCTATGCCATCCTGAATGACAACCCGAACTTCGCCGACGGGACAGCCCTCTTCCACTCTACGCACGGCAATCTTGCCGGCTCGGGCGCAATCCCGTCGGTCGCGACCTTCGACGCCGCCGAGACGGCGATGATGGAGCAGAAGGACAGCGACCAGCACGCAAAGGCTCTCAACATCGTTCCGAAGTATGTGCTGGCCGGCGCGAAGCACAAGAACAAGATCCGCCAGCTTCTCGGGTCGTTCGCCGACCCGTCGCAGGCCAATTCGGGCGTCATCAACACGATGCAGAACGCACTCGTGCCCGTGATCGACGCGCGCATTTCCGGGAATGCCTACTTCTTCGCTGCTGATCCGAACGCTGTCGACACGATCGAGGTGACGTATCTCAATGGCATCGAGACCCCGTACATCGAAGCGAAGGACGGCTGGTCCATCGACGGCAGCGAGATGAAGATCCGTCTCGATGCCGGCGTGAATCTCCTGGGCTACCGCGGCCTCTACAAGAACCCCGGCGCCGCATCCTAACGCTGGCGGTTACACGCTGCGCGGCCAGATGATGGCTGCGCGGCGTGGCGTGATCCTCCTTCCACGCGCGGCGCCCGGCGTCGCCTTTCTCCAAAAGGACAAGACCATGAAGAACTACATCCAGCCCGGCAATCACCTGACCGTGCCGGCGCCCTCCGGCGGCGTCGTCTCCGGCGCTCCCGTCGTCATCGGCTCGCTGCGCGGCTTTGCCACGAAGACTGCCGCCGAAGGGGTTGACGTTGCCATTGCCCGCACCGGCGTCTTCTCCTGCGTCAAGGAGACCGGCGCGGCATGGGCCGTCGGCGACAAGCTCTACCTGAAGGCCGACGGGTCGGCGTTCAACAAGACGTCGTCTTCGAACACGCTGTTCGGCTTCGCCGCCGCCGCCGCCC
>CALFXR010000084.1 GCA_937958475.1 uncultured Mesorhizobium sp.
ACGCCGACCGCAAGGCGTTCTACGAGTACCACGCCGCCCTGATGGAGCCGTGGGATGGGCCGGCCGCGGTGGCCTTCACAGACGGTCGCCAGATTGGCGCCACGCTCGACCGCAACGGCCTGCGGCCGGCGCGCTACATCGTCACCGACGACGACCGCGTCATCATGGCGTCGGAAGCCGGTGTCCTGGCGGTCCCGGAGGAACGCATCGTTCGCAAGTGGCGGCTGCAGCCGGGCAGGATGCTACTGATCGATCTCGACAAGGGACGCATCGTTTCCGACGAGGAGATCAAGTCCGAGATCGCCTCGCGGCACCCCTACCGGACCTGGCTGGCCAACACCCAGCTGATCCTCGAGGACCTGAAGCCGGTCGAGCCGCGGGCGCTGCGCAGGGACGTGTCGCTGCTCGATCGCCAGCAGGCGTTCGGCTACACGCAGGAAGACACCAAGCTGCTGATGTCGCCGATGGCGACGACGGGGCAGGAAGCCGTCGGCTCCATGGGCACCGACACGCCGATCTCGGCGATGTCGGACAAGTCCAAGATGCTCTACACCTATTTCAAGCAGAACTTTGCGCAGGTGACCAACCCGCCGATCGATCCGATCCGCGAGGAACTGGTCATGAGCCTGGTGTCGTTCATCGGGCCGCGCCCGAACATCTTCGACCTGATCGGCTCCTCGCGTCGCAAGCGTCTCGAGGTGCGCCAGCCGATCCTGACCAACGGCGATCTCGAGAAGATCCGTTCGATCGGCCATACCGAGGACCGGTTCGACACCAAGACCATCGACATCACCTACGCCGCCGGCGAGGGCGCGGCCGGCATGCCCGGTGCGCTGGAGCGCCTGTGCGAGCGCGCCGAGGCGGCGGTCGCCGGCGGCTACAACATCATCATCCTCTCCGACCGGCAGGTCGGCCCCGACCGCATCGCGATTCCCGCGCTGCTGGCCACCGCGGCCGTGCATCACCACCTCATCCGCAAGGGGCTGCGCACGTCGGTCGGGCTGGTGATCGAATCCGGCGAACCACGCGAGGTGCATCACTTCTGCTGTCTTGCGGGCTACGGCGCCGAGGCGATCAACCCCTACCTCGCCTTCGACACGCTCCTCGACATGCACCGCCGCGGGGAGATGCCGCCGGAGGTCGATCCTCAGGAGATCGTGTCGCGATACATCAAGTCGATCGGCAAGGGCATCCTCAAGGTCATGTCCAAGATGGGCATCTCGACCTACCAGTCCTATTGCGGCGCGCAGATCTTCGACGCCGTGGGGTTGAGGAGCGATTTCGTCGAGCGCTATTTCACCGGCACGGCGACCACGATCGAGGGCGTCGGGCTGGAGGAGATCTCCGCAGAGACCGTGCGCCGGCATGGCGACGCCTTCGGCGACGATCCGGTCCTGCGCAACGCGCTCGATGTCGGCGGCGAGTACATGTACCGCATGCGCGGCGAGGCGCACATGTGGTCGCCCGACGCGGTGGCAACCCTGCAGCACGCCGTGCGCAAGGGTTCCTGGGAGACTTTCCAAGAGTATTCGCGACAGATCGACAGCGAAACCGCCCAGGCGCAGACGATCCGCGGCCTGTTCCGCATCAGGAAGGCCGAGGAACGCGGCCGGTCCCCGGTCGCGCTCGACGCGGTCGAGCCGGCGGCCGAGATCGTCAAGCGCTTCTCGACCGGGGCCATGTCGTTCGGCTCGATCTCGCGCGAGGCGCACACGACGCTGGCGCGGGCCATGAACGCGATCGGCGGCAAGTCGAACACGGGCGAGGGCGGCGAGGAGCCGGACCGCTACCTGCCGCTGCCCGGCGGCGGGGCCAATCCGGAACGCTCGGCGATCAAGCAGGTTGCCTCGGGCCGCTTCGGCGTGACGACGGAGTACCTTGTTAATTCGGACGTCATCCAGATCAAGATCGCGCAGGGCGCCAAGCCGGGCGAGGGCGGCCAGCTGCCCGGCCACAAGGTCGACGCGACCATCGCCAAGACCAGGCATTCGACGCCCGGCGTCGGCCTGATCTCGCCGCCGCCGCATCACGACATCTATTCGATCGAGGATCTGGCGCAGCTCATCTACGACCTGAAGAACGTCAATCCCGCGGCCGACATCTCGGTCAAGCTGGTCTCGGAAGTGGGCGTCGGCACGGTCGCGGCGGGCGTCGCCAAGGCGCGCGCCGACCACATCACCATCTCCGGCTACGATGGTGGAACCGGTGCCTCGCCGCTGACATCGCTCAAGCACGCCGGCAGCCCGTGGGAGATGGGTCTGGCGGAAACCCACCAGACGCTTGTGCGCAACGGCCTGCGCAGCCGGATCGCGCTGCAGGTCGACGGCGGCCTGCGCACGGGCCGCGACGTCGTGATCGGAGCTCTTCTCGGCGCCGACGAGTTCGGCTTCTCGACGGCCCCGCTGATCGCGGCCGGGTGCATCATGATGCGCAAGTGCCACCTGAACACCTGTCCGGTCGGCGTGGCGACGCAGGACCCGGTCCTGCGCAAGCGCTTCAAGGGCGCGCCCGAGCACGTCATCAACTTCTTCTTCTACCTTGCCGAGGAGGTCCGGCTGCTGCTCGCCCAGATGGGCTACACCCGTCTCGACCAGATCGTCGGCGAGAGCGACCTCCTGGAGAAGCGGCCGGCCATCGACCACTGGAAGGCGCGGGGCCTCGACTTCTCGCGGATATTCTACAAGCCGGATGCGCCGCGGGAAGCGACGCACTGGACGGAGCGGCAGAAGCATCCGATCGACGACGTCCTCGACCGCAAGCTCATCGCGCTGGCGGCGCCGGCGCTCGATGCCCGGCAGCCGGTCAAGATCGAGCTGCCGATCCGCAACACCGACCGGTCGGCCGGCGCCATGCTGTCCGGCGAGGTTGCGAAGCGCTACCGCCACAAGGGCCTTCGCGAGGATACGATCGCGGTGACCTTGACGGGCACTGCCGGCCAGTCGTTCGGCGCCTTCCTGGCGCGCGGCGTCTCGTTCGAGCTGATCGGCGACGGCAACGACTATGTCGGCAAGGGCCTGTCGGGCGGCCGCATCGTCATCCGCCCGTCGGAATCGGCCAGGATCGTTGCGGAAGACTCGATCATCGTCGGCAACACCGTGCTCTACGGCGCTACCGAGGGCGAGTGCTACTTCCGCGGCGTCGCGGGCGAGCGCTTCGCGGTGCGCAACTCCGGAGCGGCGGCGGTGGTCGAGGGCGTCGGCGACCACGGCTGCGAATACATGACCGGCGGCGTCGTGGTGGTGATCGGCAAGACCGGCCGCAACTTCGCGGCGGGCATGTCGGGCGGTGTCGCCTACGTGCTCGACGAGGAAGGCGATTTCGCCGAGCGCTGCAACATGGCGATGGTCGAACTCGAGCCGGTTCCCGAAGAAGACGACATGCTGGAGAAGCTCCACCACCATGGCGGCGACCTCGCGCACAAGGGGCGTGTCGACGTGTCTGGCGACATGACACGCCACGACGAGGAGCGTCTGGTGCAGCTCATCTCGAACCATCTGCACTACACCGGTTCGACGCGCGCCAAGGCGATCCTCGACGACTGGGCGCACTACCGGCCGAAGTTCCGCAAGGTGATGCCCGTCGAGTACCGCCGGGCGCTCATCGAGATGGAGCGCAGCCGGATGGGCGTCGCGGCGGAATAGCAGTCTTGGTTCGGCGGGGTTCCGGGATTATCCTGTCGGCGCCGAAGGGATCTTCGGCGGTGCGGGCGCACGCGGTGAATCGAGGTGAAGGTATTTCAACCCGTTTCGGGATTGGAAGGACGATGAAGAGGAATAAGGGTTCCGAGATTGTGACCGATCCTGCCATCAGGTTCGGCAAGCCGACCATTCGGGGGACACGGATTACCGTCGAGGACGTTCTGCGACTTGCGTCGCGAGGGCTTTCGAGCAGCGAGATACAGAGAGAATATCCTCATCTGACGGAGTCGGATATCCGCGCCGCGCACCAGTTCGCCGCCGACCATCTGCGCGACGCATTCGCGTCCAGTCCCGAGGCGGCGGAGTAGGTGTGCGGTATCTTGTTGACGAGTGCCTCGGGCTTCTGTTCGTGACGAAGCTGAGGGATCTCGGTCATGACGTGGAATGGGTCAGAGATACGTCTCAGGGGATTCCGGACGAGATGGTTCTCGATCGCTCGGTGCGGGACAATCGGGTGCTGCTGACCGAGGATTTTGACTATGGCGACCTGATCTTCGCGAGAGGTCACAAGGCAATCGGCGTGGTGATATTGCAACTCTCGGATTTTCCGGGGTCTTGGGAGGATGTCGCCTCCGAAGCCGTGGGACGCGTGGTCGTAAAGCAGAGCAGTTTTCTCGGGAATCTTACGATCCTCGGTCGAACGCGCATGAAGTGCTGGATACTTCCTGCGTGACAGGTTTGGAAGGTTATTCAGTCGGAGTGGAAATGGGCAAGGTTACAGGCTTCCTCGAGATCGACCGTCAGGTGCACAAGTACCAGCCGGCTTCCGACCGCATTCGGCATTTCCGCGAATTCACGCTACCGATGTCCGACAAGGAGGTCGAGAAACAGGCCGCGCGCTGCATGGATTGCGGCGTGCCGTACTGCCATGGCCCGACGGGATGCCCGGTGCACAACCAGATCCCCGACTGGAACGACCTCGTCTACGGCGGCGACTGGGAGGGTGCCATCCGCAACCTCCACTCGACCAACAACTTCCCCGAATTCACCGGGCGCATCTGCCCCGCCCCTTGCGAGGAGGCGTGCACGCTGAATCTCGAGGACATCCCCGTCGCCATCAAGACGATCGAGCAGGCGATCGCCGACAAGGCCTATGAGACGGGCTACATCAGGCCGTTCCCGCCGGAGAAGAAGACCGGCAAGCGGGTGGCCATCATCGGCTCCGGCCCTGCGGGCATGGCCGCGGCGCAGCAACTCGGCCGGGTCGGTCACGACGTCCACGTCTACGAGCGCGAGAGCCGTCCGGGCGGGCTGATGCGCTTCGGCATCCCCGACTTCAAGATGGAGAAGCACCACATCGATCGTCGCGTCGAGCAGATGCGGGGCGAGGGTGTGACGTTCCACTGCGGCGTCAATGTCGGCGTCGACAAGAAGGTCGCCGACCTGCTCGCCGAATTCGACGCCGTGCTCTACTGCGGCGGATCGGAAGCACCCCGGCCGGCCGGCATTCCCGGCGTCGACCTGCACGGCGTGCACGACGCAATGCCCTACCTCGTCCAGCAGAACAAGCGTGTCGGCGGCGAGGACATCCAGTCCGTCGCCTGGCCGTCGGAGCCGATCGTCGCCGGTGGCAAGCACGTCGTCGTCGTCGGCGGCGGCGACACGGCTTCGGATTGCGTCGGCACCGCGTTTCGCCAGGGTGCGGTGCGTGTCACCCAGCTCGATATCCGCCCGCAGCCGCCGGAGAAGGAGGACAAGCTCTCCGTGTGGCCCTACTGGGCGACGAAGATGCGTACATCGTCCTCGCAGGCGGAGGGGGCCGAGCGGGAGTTCCAGGTCGCCACGCTGGAGTTCATCGGCGAGGACGGCGTGCTCGTCGGCGTCAAGTGCTGCGAGGTCGACGAGAGACGCAAGCCGATCCCGGGTACCGATTTCGTCATTCGCGCCGACCTTGCCTTCATCGCCATCGGCTTCGCCGGCCCCATTGCCGGCGGCATCATGACCGAGATGGAAGGCAGGCTGGAGACGACCCTCGACGCGCGGCGTTCCGTCAACGTCAAGGCCACCGATCGCGACTATCGCACCAGCATCGACGGCCTGTTCGCCGCCGGCGACATCCGGCGCGGCCAGTCGCTCGTGGTCTGGGCGATCCGCGAGGGGCGCCAGGCGGCGCACGCCATCGACGAGCAGCTGATGGGGTCGTCCGTTCTGCCCCGCTGAGCGGTTCGCGAAGCGCGGGGCTTGAGATGGATCAAGGCGGGCCGTCGACGGCGGCACGATCTTCCGTGCGGTGGCGACATGCCACCGTTCGACGGAGTTCGTGACATGCTGAAGCTCTTTGGCGCCATCTACGTTCTCTCCGCACCGACGATCATGGGCATACTGATCGTCGCGCTGCTGACGATGAACCGGTTCGACAGCACCCAGATCCTGATCGCGGCCGTCGTCGGCGCGGTACTCGCCGTGCCTGTGGCGGCGCTCGTCACGAAGCAGATCGCCGCGCCGCGGCGGCGTGCCTGAGATCGCAGGTATTTCCGGCTATTCGGCCACTGCGGACGTCGTAACCCTCGTGTCGGCGACGGCGTCCGCCCGTTGCGGACGCTCGCTGAAATCGTCGGCGCGTCCGGGGGCGGGCTCGGGTGCGATGCCCTCGGTGGCCAGCAGTTCGGCGGCCGTACGGCCGCCCGCCGGCGCCTTCAGCGACGCGCCGAGCAGTTCCAGGCCGCCATCGAGGTTGGGATCGCTGAGCGAGATCGGTGGCGTACGGTCGATATCGGCCGGCTGCACCTGACCTTGCACGGCGTCCGGCAGGGCGGCGATGGCCGGCTGCAGGGTCCCCGACGCACCGGGAATGCCGAGAGCCTTGAACAGGGGCTTCTCCACGTAGAACGCCACCTTGCGCTTGCCGGCGCGGCTCAGGTTGATGCCGTCGTCGGAGCGCAGGCGGACCGGCTGGCCGTTGATGTCCGGCCCGGACATGACGAAGGCGCCGTTCTCGTCGACGAAGCCGTCCCAGATGTCGACGAAGGCGCCGCCCGACTGCTCCGCCGCCTGCCGGTAGAGGTCGTTGAAGGCGATCATGTCGGACAACATCTTCTTCTGCTTGAACGCCGGCAGACCGACCCAGACGAGCGGCACCTTGCTTTCTGCGACCGCCGCGGCGAAGGCGGCCGTCCGCGCCCGGTATTCCTTCGTCCAGCCCTCCGTCAGCAACTGCTCGCGGCCATCGCCGGCGCGGATCTGCTGCCGGTCGTTGGCGCCGAGCATGATCACCACAGCCGCGGCCTTCTCCGCGTCGATCAGCGTCTTGATCTCGCCGGGCCAGTTGTAGACGTCCTCGCGCACGAAGCCCGACGAGCCGCGGGTCTTCTCGACGACCTTGATGTCGGGATTGGCGGCGAAGACCGTGGTCAGGCCTTCCGCCAGCCCACCGGCCATGAAGTCGCCGACGACGAGGATGGTGCGCGCGCTCGTGGCTTTCTCCACCGCTGCGACGGCCGCCTCGGCGGGCTCCGTCCGCACCGTCTTTTTACGCGTCTTGTTCTTCGCGGCAGGCTTCGCCTGCTGCTCGGACCGCACCGGGCCGCCGAACAGGAACTCGAAGAGGTTGCGGGATTTGCGCTTTTCCTCCGCGGAGGAGGGCGCCGCGGCGATCGCCAGCGCTGCGACGACGAGCAGTATCAGGCGGAATACGCGAGCAGGCGCTGCGCCGAGAGCTTTGCTATGAACCGCCAACGCCATGCCCCTTATCCGCCGCGCAGCCTGGACAGGACTTCCATGCTGGGATGGCCATCCTGCGTCAAGCCCGCCTGTGCCTGGAATGCCTTGATCGCCTTGCGCGAACCGTCGCCGATCTTTCCGTCGAACTTGCCGTCATAATAGCCGTAGGCGGAGAGGCGCTTCTGGAGTTCCTGCTTCTCGACGAAGCTGAGCTTCGTGAACGGCCGGTTCCAGTCGCGGACGAGGCCGCCATAGCCGGCGATCTCGTCGGCGAGCAGGCCGACGGCGAGCGCGTACTTGTCGGCGTTGTTGTAGGCCTTGAGAACGAAGAAGTTCTTCGTCGCCAGGAAGGCGGGCCCGGCCCGACCATCCGGCACCTTCAGTTCCGCCTTGTCGGCGCCGTTCCTGAAGGCCTTGCCGCTGGCGCGGCGGACACCGAGGCTTTCCCACTTCGATAGCGTGAGCGACCCGCCGGGCAGCTTGCCGGACGGCAGCGACACCTCGTAGCCCCAGGTCTTGCCGCTCTGCCAGCCATTCTTCCGCAGCAGGTTGGCTGCCGTGGCGAGCGCGTCGGGGACCGAGTTCCAGATGTCGCGCTTGCCGTTGCCGTCGACGTCGACGGCATAGGCCTGGTAGCTGGTCGGGATGAACTGCGTGTGGCCCATCGCGCCGGCCCACGAGCCGGTCAGGTGACTTTCGTCGATGTCGCCCTTCTGCAGGATCTTCAGCGCTGCGATGAGCTGGGTGCGGGCGAACTTGGCGCGCTTCTTGTCGGCGTAGGCGAGCGTCGCCAGGGAGCGCACAACGTTGCGCATCACCTTGTCGTTCTTCAGGATCTCGCCGTAGTTCGATTCCATCGACCAGATCGCCAGCAGGATGTGGCGGTCCACCCCGTAGGCCTTCTCGATTCGGTCGAGCCACGGCTTCCATTCGCGCGCCATCTGCCGCCCGACGGCAATCGAATTCTCATGAACGCGATTGTCGAAATAATCCCAGACGGGCGCGGTGAACTCCGGCTGGTAGCGCGCCTTTTCCAGAACCTCCGGGTCGATGTCCGTCACCCCGCGGAAAGCGCGGTCGAAGGTGCTTGCCGAAATCCCGCTTCCGACGGCCGTGCCGCGGAAGGATTGAATCCATTGGCGGAACCCGGCGTCGGCGAACGCGTTGTCGGCAGCGAACACCATTGCGAGGGAAAGGGCCGCGGCCAAGGCGTTTGCGAGGCGGCGAGCGGCTTTGCGAGCGGGCATCGATGTCTCCTGATTTCTCCTTGAAACGGTCATTTGATGCCGAACCGGTTAGGAATCAGTTTACCATATGGTTAACCCGCGCAGTCGCGAAGAGACTTCGATATTTCCTCGCCCACGGCGTGGACGTTGAATATTCCTCAATTTCGGCGTGAAAATGTCGCGTCGCACCATTCCCGACGAAATCGCAACCGGAACGCCGTACATGAAGAAAATCCGCAAGGCAGTCTTTCCCGTCGCCGGCCTCGGAACCCGCTTCCTGCCGGCCACCAAGGCGGTACCCAAGGAGATGCTGACCGTGGTCGACCGCCCGGTGATCCAGTACGTGGTCGACGAGGCGCGCGAGGCGGGTATCGAGCACTTCATCTTCGTCACCGGCCGCAACAAGGCCGTCATCGAAGACCACTTCGACATCCAGTTCGAGCTGAACCACACGCTGGCGCAGCGTGGCAAGGACGACCAGCTCGCCCGGCTGCAACGCCTGCAGCCGCTTGCGGGACAGACCAGCTTCACCCGCCAGCAGGAGCCGCTCGGACTCGGCCATGCGGTGTGGTGCGCGCGTGATATCGTCGGCAACGAGCCGTTCGCGCTGCTCCTGCCGGACATGATCACGCTCCCCGACCGTGGCTGCATGAAGAGTATGGTCGAGCTCTACGAGCGGACGGGTGCCAACATCATTGCCGTCGAGGAGTGCGATCCCGCCGAGGCGCACAAATACGGCATCGTCGGCAAGGGTGCGGACGTCCACACCGGCTTCGAGATCACCGGCATGGTGGAGAAGCCGAAGAAGGGCACCGCCCCGTCGAACCTGTTCATCAACGGCCGATATATCCTGCAGCCCGAGATCTTCGACATCCTCGAGAACCAGGAACGCGGCGCCGGCAACGAGATCCAGCTGACCGACGGCATGCTCAAGCTGGCGCGCGAGCAGAGATTCCATGGTTTCCACTATCGCGGACGCACATTCGACTGCGGCTCGCCGGAGGGCTTTGTCGAGGCCAACGTCGCCTTTGCCCTGTCGCGGCCCGACATGCGCAACAAGATCGCCGACATGATCGAGGGGCTGGTCGCCGATTTCGGCCCGGAGCGCCGCCGCTCGGCGTCGTGACGCGCCTTATCGCTGCAATTTGAGGCCGAGAAATACGCTGTCGGCCTTGTAGCCGCGCCCGGCGATGCTGCTCGTCTGCGTCTCGTGGCGGGCGCGCCCGGTCAGGCCGGCGTAGCGGTTGAGCCACCAGGTCAGGCTCGCTTCGGCGCTGAGCGTCAGGTCATGCCCGTCGACGCCGACATAATCGCGATAGGCGGTTCCGAAGGCGAGGTTGCCAGTGAGGTTGGCGCGCAGCCGGTGCTCGACCGCGACGCCGCCCGAATAGAGGATCGATCCGCTCTCTCCCGCGGCCGTGGCGCCCTCGACCGTCGTCGTTCCCGTCAGGTTGACGATCGTTCCGCGCAACGGCGACCAGGCGAGGCTGGCATTCACCGTCGCGCCGGAGATCGGCTTGAGACGGCTGTCGTCGAAGCGCTCCTCCAGCCAGCCCGCCGCGATCTCGCCGGTCAGCTTCTCGCCGAGGTCGAGTTCCAGGCCGGCCCGCGCCGCCATGCGCCTGGTCGAACGTTCGTAGCCGCCGCTGTCGAGCCTCTCGTCGTAGAGGCGCCGGCCGATCTCGAGTTCGACGAACGGTGTCAAAGCCGGCGAGATCTCGTAGCCGCCGCGCAGCGCCACCGTCGCCAGCGTCGTGTTGCGGTCCTTCTGCGAGAGCGTGCCGCCGGCCGAAAGCTCGGCGTCGCCATAGACGTCGCGCTCCGCTCGCGCGGTTAGCGCGAAGCGAAACTTGCCGAGATCCTTCTCGATACCGGCGCTGCCGGTCAGGGTCTGGCGAAGCGGCCGGCCGACAGTCCCGGTGATGGTGACGGGCGAGGAGGCCGACTCGGGCCCGAGCGCGTATCCGAGAGCGGCCAGCGCGGTATAGTCGTCGGCGAGGTCCAGCCGGAGCCGTCCGTCGATGCCCGCCCGCTTCTCGTCGATCTTTTCGCCGGAGACCGACCTGCGCACCGTCCCGTAGGCGTCGATCGTCGCCGAGTGCCGGGCCCAGTCCGACACTGCGTTGAGGCGGAGCGTCGTCTCCGACAGCAACGCCGGAGAACGCGCGGCCGAGTAGTTGGCATTGGAGGTCCAGGTGAGTCCGGTCTCCAGCGACGGGTTGAGCAGGAACGTGCCGAGGCGCATGCCGACCGGCGCGTAGGGGTTCTCCTCTTCCGTCCGGTCGATCGCCTCGATGGCCTCGGCGCGCTCCGCGCCTGGATCGACCGTGAGTTCCACGTCGCTGTCGACGGTTCCGGCGCGGGTCGTGCCCGTCGGCGTCTCGTCGACACCTTCCTTCTTCGGCTCGTCTTCGGCTGCAAGACGCTCGGCGACGGACTGCGGCGGCCGAGCGGCCTGCGCGCGGGACTGTTCGGCGCGGGCGCGCGCCGTGGAGGGAGCACGCGAGGGGGAGGGCTCGGGCAGCGGCGCATTCCCGAAGGCGTCGGGCTCGGCCTTTTCGGCGAAGATCGAGGCCCCGCCCTGCGGCTTCTGCTCGGGTGCAACGGCGCCGGTGCTGGTCGGTTCGTAGGCCGGTGCGGGAATGCCTTCGTCCTGCTGCGCCTTGTCGTTCCCGGCCGGATCCTTCTTCTGCTTTGCGCCGCCGAAAAGCTCGCTGCGCATGTCGGCTTCGCTCACAGGGCCGCGCAGCGCGTTCGTTTGTTGGGCGTAGGCGCCTTGCGCGAACGCCAGCGCCGCCGCACCCGTCGCCAGCAACAGGAGGCGGCGCGCTGATCGGTGAGGGCCGGAACGGGTTCCTGGCATCGGTACCTGACTGCGCTTCGGGCGAGGCCGCCCATCCTTACCGGACCGTAAACAGTGTTGGTTAACGGAGGGTTTAGCAACCCGTCCCTGCGCCCATTCTGGATTGGACAGGACAGGACGAACGCGCTAATCGCTGGCCATGCATGCTGGCCTGAAGAAACCGGTCGACCGCAATGCCGCGATCGCCTCCGCCCTGCGGACGGTCGCCGCCGAGCAGTCGGGACTGGCAGCGCTGAAATCGGCCCTTGAGGACGGACTTTCCGCGCCTTTCGCCGATGCGGTCGAGGTGCTGTCGCGAATCGGCGGACGCGTCATCGTCACCGGTGTCGGCAAGAGCGGGCACATCGGCTCCAAGATCGCCGCGACGCTCGCCTCGACCGGCACGCCGTCCTTCTTCGTCCACCCGGCGGAAGCCAACCACGGCGACCTCGGCATGATCGCCAGGGACGATGCCATCGTCGCGGTGTCGTGGTCGGGAGAGACGTTCGAACTGAAGGGCATCGTCGCCTATGCGCGGCGCTTCTCGATCCCGCTGATCGCCATCACCGCGGGCGAAGCCTCGACCCTTGCCCGCGAGGCGACCGTCGTCCTGGCGCTGCCGCGCGCGCCGGAGGCCTGTCCGCACGGCCTCGCGCCGACCACCTCGACCATGCTGCAACTGGTCATTGGCGACGCGCTCGCCGTCGCCCTGCTCGAGGCACGCGGCTTCACCCCGGAGCACTTCCGCACCTTCCATCCCGGCGGCCAGCTCGGCGCCAGCCTCACCCAGATCCGCGATCTCATGCATGTCGGCGACCGCCTGCCGCTCGTCGCATCCGGCACGCCCATGGCCGAAGCCATCGTCCAGATTTCGCAGAAAGGGTTCGGCTGCGTCGCGGTGACGGGCCCCGACGGGCGGCTCGAGGGGATCATCACCGACGGCGACTTGCGCCGCAACATCGGCGACGGCCTGCTCGGGCGCACGGTCGACGAGGTGATGACGCGCTCGCCGAAGACGGTCGATCCCGACACGCTCGCGGCGACGGCGCTGCAGATCGTCAATTCGTCGGCGATCACGACCCT
This sequence comes from uncultured Mesorhizobium sp., assembly GCA_937958475.1. Taxonomy (GTDB): domain Bacteria; phylum Pseudomonadota; class Alphaproteobacteria; order Rhizobiales; family Rhizobiaceae; genus DUSC01. The sequence continues at coordinate 12,510 of CALFXR010000084.1, forward strand.
GATGGTCGTCGAAGGCGGACGGCCGGTGGGCATCGTCCACCTTCACGACCTGCTTCGCATCGGCGTCGCCTGAGCCGCCGCGGCCCGCGAGGGCGTGCGGACGCTACGGCGACACGACGGTCAGGTCGCCATTGCTCGCGGAGGCGACGCGGACGGTCGCGCCCGCGGGCAGGTCCGGCCCGTTCACCTTCCACACCGTGTCGTCGATCTTGGCCCGACCCCAGCCGTTGACGATCGGCTCGGTGAGCGTCGCGGTGCGCCCGACCAGCTGGTCGGCCCGCCGGTTGAGCAGCGGCAGGTCGCTGTCGGCGCCGTTGCCCATGACGCGCTTGCCGGCAAAGGCGGAGACCAGCGACAGCACGAGAAAGACGAGGACCTGGACCTGCCAGATCCACATCGACCAGTCCCAGAGCAGGAGCGAAAGCGCGCCGGTCGTCAGCGCCGCGATGCCGATCCACAGCAGGAAGACGCCGGGAACGACGATCTCCAGCGCCAGCAGCGCGAAGCCTATGACGAACCAGTTCCAGGGCCCGAGTTCGGCGAAGACACTCGCGAGCATGGCAGCCTCCCCCGGTCCGGCTCAGTTCTGCTCTGGGCCGACGCGCGGCGGCCGGGCCGGCCGGGCGCCGGTCTGGCCATCGCCGAAGACGTCCTTCGCGATCGCGCCGATGCCGCCCAGGGAGCCGATCAGGGAAGAGGCCTCGAACGGCATCAGCACGATTTTGCTGTTGGCGGCGGAGCCGATCTTGGCGAGCGCTTCGGTGTATTTCTGCGCGACGAAATAGTTGATCGCCTGGACGTCGCCCTTGGCGATCGCCTCGGAGACGACCTGCGTGGCCCGCGCCTCGGCTTCCGCGGCGCGCTCGCGCGCCTCGGCGTCGCGGAAGGCGGCTTCCTTGCGGCCCTCGGCTTCGAGCACCTGGGCCTGCTTGAGGCCTTCCGCCTCGAGGATCTGCGCGCGCTTGGTGCGCTCGGCCATCATCTGGCGGGCCATCGATTCCACCAGGTTCGCCGGCGGGTTGATGTCCTTGATCTCGACGCGGGTCATCTTGATGCCCCACGGGCTGGCGGCGTCGTCGACGATGCGCAGCAGTTTCTCGTTGATGGTGTCGCGGTTGGACAGCAGTTCGTCGAGATCCATCGAGCCCATCACCGAACGGATGTTGGTCATCGTCAGGTTGAGGATGGCGTTCTCCAGGCCGGAGACCTGATAGGCCGCCTGCGGGGCGTTGAGCACCTGGTAGAAGGCGACGCCGTCGACCGCGACGATGGCGTTGTCGCGGGTGATCACCTCCTGGGTGGGCACGTCGAGCACCTGCTCCATCATGTTCATCTTGGCGCCCAGGCGGTCGATGAAGGGAATGATCAGGTTGAGGCCCGGGGTCAGCGTGCGCGTGTAGCGGCCGAAGCGCTCGACTGTGTAGTTATAGCCCTGCGGCACGGTCTTGATGCCGGTGAAGATCACCAGGAGCACCAGGACGACCAGGACGATGATGATGATGTCGAAACCCGCTAGCGGCATGTCGGCGCTCCCTCGCAATGCGTCTGTCGGCCCCCGGCGCTTCGATCTGCCGGCCATGAAGACTTAAGCACGAATTGTGGCGGACACAATCGCGCCCGCTGGGAATACGGACGCTGGCGGAAACGGGCCGGCGGCGGTTCGGCCGCTCAGATCCAGCCCGACAGTTCGCGCTGCACCAGTTCCTCGATGAGCGCCATGCCGTCATCGCCGTCGTTCAGGCAGGCGATGTGCGAGTAGTCCGTTCCGCCGGCGTGCAGGAAGGTCTCGCGCACTTCGCGGTCGATCTCGTCAATCGTCTCCAGGCAGTCGACGGAAAAGCCCGGATTGATCACGGCAATTTTTCTGACGCCGTCATGGGCGAGCTTCTCCACCGTCTCGTCCGTGTAGGGCTTGATCCACTCGGCGCGGCCGAAGCGCGACTGGAAGGTCGTGATCAACCGGTCCTTGTCCCAGCCCAGCCGCTCGCGCAGAAGCCGCGTCGTCTTCTGGCAATGGCAGTGATAGGGATCGCCGTCGTCGAAGTAGGACTGCGGGATGCCGTGGTAGGAGGCGACGACGACCTCCGGCTCGTGGTCGAGCCCGGCGAGATGCCGCTCGATCGATCTGGCCAGCGCCTCGATGTAGGACGGCTCGTCGTGATAGGGCGGCACTCCGCGGATGGTCGGCATGTCGCGCATCGTCTTCAGCGTGTCGAACAGCTTGTCGTAGACGGTCGCCGTGGTCGCTGCGGCGTATTGGGGATAGAGCGGGAAGACCACAAGACGATCGCAGCCCTGCTCCTTCAGCCGCGCCACCGCGCTCGGAATGGACGGATTGCCGTAGCGCATGGCGTAGTCGACGACGAGACGCGGCTCGCCGGAAAGCGCCGCCGAGAGCTTCTCTGCCTGCGAGCGCGTCACCGTGAGCAGTGGCGACTCGTTCTTCTCGCGGTTCCAGATGCGGTCGTAGTTGGCGCCCGAGCGCGACGGGCGCCGGGTGAGCACGATTCCGTAGAGGATCGGATACCAGATCAGGCGGCTCGTCTCGATGACGCGCCGGTCGGAGAGGAACTCGCGCAGGTAGCGCCACATCGGCCAGAAGCTCGTGCCGTCGGGCGTTCCGAGATTGACCAGGAGAACGCCGATCCTGCCGGCGCGGATGCGCGGATGCCCGGCGGGTAGCGGTCCTTGCGCCTTCGCGGCGGTGCGGTCGATCGTGGTGGTCAGGTTCATCTGCTGCTCCCTCGCTGCGCCGCTACGTAGAGACGGCGAACCGAAATGCAATGCTGCGTCTGGACGCACCGGCGCATGGCACGAAAAAGCCCGCCCGGTCTGGCCGGGCGGGCTCGATTCGCGATCGCCGGAACGATCAGTTCGCCGGCGGGATGGTCAGCGTCGCGCCGATCGTCAGGCCCTTCGGCGAGAGCCCCGGATTGGCGTCGGCGATCACGCGCCACTTCCTGGCGTCGCCGTAGTACTTCTTCGCCAGGTCCCAGTAGGTGTCGCCGGCGACGACGACATGGGTAACCGGCGCGGCCTCGGCCGGCTTGGCGGGCTCGGCGGGCGCCGGGGCGGCTTCGGCCGGGGCTTCCACCTTCGGTGCCTGGCCGGCGATGTCGCCGGAGCCTTCCGGCAGCGGCGGCAGCTTGACCTCGGGCTCGGCCGGCTTGGCCGGTTCCGCGGGAGCCGGTGCGGCCTCGGCGGGTTTCGCCGGCTCTGCGGGAGCTGCCTCGGCAGGCTTGGCCGGCTCTGCGGGAGCTGCCTCGGCAGGCTTGGCCGGTTCGGCAGGCGCAGCAGCGGCGACCTCGGTGATGCGGCCCTCGATCTTCGGCGTGTACGGGCGATTGGCGGCGAGGTAGTCGGCGACTACCTGCTCGAGGCCTGGGCCGAAGTCGTAGGCATTCTGCGCGTTCGCCGCGAACAGCTTGTAGCCGTCGCCGCCGGCGCGCACGAAATTGTTGGTCGCGACGGAGTAGATCTTTTCCGGATCGATGGGCTTCCAGGCGTCGCCCTCCATCACCTCGACCGACTTGATCCGGCCTTCGTTCGGCTTCACCGACTTGTCGAGCGTGTACTTCAGTCCGCCGACCTGCGGGAACTTGCCCTTGCCTTCCTCGATCTCGGCAACGCCGGCTTCCAGCGAGGCGACGATGTCCTTGCCCGCAATCTGGAAGGTCGCCAGCGTGTTCTGGAACGGCAGCACCGTGAGCACCTCGCCCATGGTGATGACGCCCTGGTCGATCGAGGCGCGGATGCCGCCGCCGTTCTGGATGGCGATGGTCACGCCCTGACCCTTGACGCGGTCGAGCATGGCGTCGGTGATCAGGTTGCCCATCTCGCATTCGCGGGCGCGGCACGCCTCGCGGCTACCGTCGATGGTGGCCGACGATTCCGAGACTTCCTTCTTCTTCAGCTCCTCGATCGGCGCGCCGAGTTCGGCGATCCGGGCGAGAACCGCCGCGTCGGGTACGATCGACTTGTCGAGGTAGATCGGGTCGCCGGCGGCTTCCTTGACCACGCCGGCGTCGTCGAACACGACCTTGAACTCGCCGAGGTATTTCGAATACGAGGCCGCCTGTGTCACCGGGACCTTGTAGCCCTCGGGGTTGTCGACCATCGTCGGATAGGGCCCTTCCGCCTTTGCGTCCGTGTTCGACAGCAGCGAGTGCGAATGCCCGCCGACGACCACGTCGACGCCCGGGATCTTGGCGATCAATTCCTTGTCGCGCGGATAGCCGACATGGGTCAGCGCGATGATCTTGTTGACGCCTTCGGCCTTCAGCCTGTCGACCTCGGCCTTGATCGCGTTGAGGTCGTTGGAGATGAGGATGTTCGGGCCGGGGGAGGCGATTTCCGGCGTATCGTTGGTCACGGCGCCGATGATGCCGATCTTCTGCCCGCCGACCTCGATCACCATCGACGGCTTGATCTTGTCGCCGACGCCCGACTTGGCGCTGGCCAGCACGTTGGCGCTGAGGACCGGGAACTTGATCTCCTGGAGGAACGGCACAAGCGCGTCCTCACCGTCGTCGAACTCGTGGTTGCCCACGGTCATGGCGTCGAACTTCATCAGGTTGAGGAACTCGGCCTCGGCCTTGCCCTTGTAGGTCGAGTAGAACAGCGAGCCCTGGAAGTTGTCGCCGCCGTTGAGCAGGAGCACGTTCTGCCCTTCGAGCGCCTTGCGGCGCTCTCCGATCACGGTGACGAGGCGCGCCGCACCGCCGATGCACTCGCCCTTGCCCTCCTCCTCGGCCGAGCAGGTCGATTCGTACTTGTTGTTGGACTCGATGCGGCTGTGCCAGTCGTTGATGTGCAGGATCGTCAGCGTGTAGTCGGCAAACGAAACGCCCGACGACATCGCCAATGCCGACACCGTACCTGCGATTAACGCGGTGAATTTGCGCATGACCACCTCTCCAAGATTCCGGGGGTTTGGTACCGCCCGATACTGACCGCGTTATGACAGCGGCTCCAATTCATGTTCACACCGCGTTTCGGCCGATGCAAGCCCAAACCGGCGGCTGCAAGCGGCCCGCGTCGGTCAGCGCGCGTAGTCGCGCTCGTCGGCGATGACCTTGCCGTCATTGGGCAGGGTTCCATCGGCGACGAGGACCACCGTGCCGCCGAGCTTGGTCACCTCCCGCAGCGTCGTCTCGACGCGGGATGGATCGAACGCTCCCTCCGCCAGCCCCTCCACCTGGAGGGTCATGGCGTCGCGCTCGCCGTCGCGGGTCACCACGAGACGGGCCTTCGTGATCTCCGGATGACGGCGAACCACTTCGTCGACCTGCTTGGGGTCGACGAACATGCCCTTGATCTTGGTGCGCTGGTCGGCGCGGCCCATCCAGCCGCGGATGCGCACGTTGGTGCGGCCGCAGGGCGAGACGCCGGGGAGGATCGCGGACAGGTCGCCGGTGCCCAGCCTCACCATCGGATAGGCGGCGTTGAAGCTCGTCACCACCACCTCGCCGACCTCGCCTTCGCGCACCGGCGTGTTCGTGCCCGGGCGGACGATCTCCAAGATCAGGTCCTCGTTGACGATCATGCCCGGATTGGGCGTGCCGTCCGGCCCTGAACTCTCATAAGCGATGACGCCGAACTCGGCCGTCGCGTAGCACTGCAGGACCGATATGCCGCGTTCGCGATATTCCTGCCGCAGTGAGGGGAACAGCGCGCCCCCGGACACCAGTCCGAGGCGGAAGGACGACAGGTCCCTGCCCGTTTCGGCTGCCTTGTCGAGCATGACCTTGAGGAAGTCCGGCGTACCGCAATAGACGTTCGGCCTGAGCGCGGCCGCGGCATCGACCTGCATCTCGGTATTGCCGGTGCCCGCCGGAAAGACGGTGCAGCCCAGCGCCCGCGCGCCTTCGTCGAGGATGAAGCCGCCGGGCGTCATGTGATAGGAGAAGGCGTTGTGGACGACGTCGCCCGGGCGGATGCCGGCGGCATGGAAGGCGCGTGCCGAAGCCCAGGGGTCGGAACCGGCGCCCTGCGGCTCCCACAGCGGTCCGGGCGACAGGAAGACGCGGCTGCCGGCCAGCGTGGACGGATCGGCGAAGCCGCCGAAGGGCGGGTTGGCCGCCTGCAGTTCCATCAGGTCCGACTTGCGCAGCACGGGGATGCGGGCGAGCGCGGCGCGGCCGTCAATCGTCTGCGGGTCGATGCCGTCGAGCCAGCGGGCGAGGCCGGGGGCGGCTGCCGTCGCGCGGGCGAGAAAGCCCGGAAGGCGGGCGAAAAGAGCCTCCTCGCGCTCGGCCTGCGAGCGCGTCTCCAGCATGTCGAAATGGGCTGCCATCGTTCCTCCCGGCGTTTCGGGAGTTATCGCAATCCGCCGGGGAGGGCGCAAGCGAGGCGAATGTCGCGCCCCGCGCACCCAAATCGTCGAAGCCGGGCCGTCAGACCTGGCCGACCTTGCGCGTCAGGATGAACTGCTGGCCGGTGGAGGAGGTGCAGTTGAGCTGCGCTTGCGTGGCCATCGCGCAATTGACGGTGCTCGTGGTCTGCCGGATCAGCGAAACCACGGTTATCTGGACCGTCCTGGCATCGAGATAGCTGTAGTTTCCGTCCGCCAGCTTGTTGCCGGTGTCGGTCGCCACCGTCTCGAAGACGCCGCCGGAGAAGCGCGAGACCGCCACGCCATCGGCGCTCAGCCATTCGCCCTCGACGCCGGTCGGTGCAACGGTCACCGGGCCGGTGCCCGGCCCGCCAACGCTCGCGCAGGCCGACAAGAGCAGTGCCGCGACCAGCGGTGCGACCGCAATTGCTCTGCGTTTCGTCGTCATGGCGCCCGAATCCTCTCCTTGCCGCGTCACGCGATCCTTCGCGCCATTTTACGGCGAAAGCAAGAAAATTGCCCGTCTTTGCGCCTGTCGAGCGGCTTCAGCGCACCAGGATGTTGCGGAACTGCCAGGGATCCTTGCGGTCGATGTCCTCCGGGAACAGGCCGGGGCGGCCGTCGACCGGCGTCCAGTCCGTATAGTAACCCTTGACGGGCCCGAGGTACGGCATCTGCACCTCGAGGCAGCGGCGGTGGTTCATCTCGTCGGTCTCGACGATGCCCTCGCCGGGGTTCTCCAGCGCCCAGACCATGCCGGCGAGCACGGCCGAGGAGACCTGCATGCCGGTGGCGTTCTGATAGGGTGCGAGCTTGCGGGCCTCTTCCAGCGACAGCTGCGAGCCGTACCAGTAGGCGTTCTTGTCGTGGCCGTAGAGCAGCACGCCGAGTTCGTCGCTGCCGTCGACCAGTTCATCCTCGTCGAGGACGTGATGCACCGGCTGGGCCTTGCCGTTCGCGCCGAACATCTCGTGGAGCGACAGCACCGCATCGTTGCACGGATGATAGGCATAGTGGCAGGTCGGGCGGAACGTGACCTCGCCCTTCTTGTCGCGCACGGTGTAATAGTCCGCGATCGAGATCGCCTCGTTGTGCGTGACGAGGAAGCCGTATTGCGGGCCGGGCGTCGGGCACCAGGTGCGCACGCGCGTGTTGGCACCGGCCTGTTCGAGATAGATCGCCGCCTTGCAGCCCTTCTTGTGCTTCCTGGCGTTCTTCGGCATCCACTCCTCGTGCGTGCCCCAGCCGAGTTCGGCCGGCTGCAGGCCTTCGGAGATGAAGCCCTCCACCGACCAGGTGTTCCAGAACACGTCGAGCGGCTTCGGGCTGCGCGTGCGCTGGGTGTCGCGCTCGGCGATGTGGACGCCCTTGACGCCGACCTTCTTCATCAGCTTCGCCCAGCCCTCGCGGTCGCGCACCGCCGGTTCGTCGTAGTCGAGGCCCATGTCGTCGGCGAGGTTGACCAGGGCCTGCTTGACGAACCACGACACCATGCCGGGATTGGCGCCGCAGCAGGAGACGGCGGTGGTGCCGCCGGGATGCTTGCGCGCCTCCTTGCGCACGCTCTCGCGCAGCGCATAGTTCGTGCGCGCGGCGTTGGAGGCGGTCTCGTCGAAATAGAAGCCGAGCCACGGCTCGACAACGGTGTCGATGTAGAGCACGCCGAGCTTGCGGCAGAGCTTCATCAGGTCGAGAGAGCCGGTATCGACCGAAAGGTTGACGCAGAAGCCTTGGCCCTCGCCATTGGTCAGAAGCGGCTTCAGCAGGTCTTTGTAGTTGTCCTTCGTGACGGCTTCCTGGATGAAGCGGATACCGCGATCGTCGAGTAGCTTGCGGTCACCGTCCTGCGGGTCGATCACCACCATACGCGACTTGTCGAAGGTGAAATGGCGCTCGATCAGCGGCAGCGTTCCGCGGCCGATGGAGCCGAAGCCGATCATGACGATCGGACCTGTGATCTCGCCGTAGGCCGGCCATTGGGCTTCTGCCATCTCAAAATCTCCTGTCGATACGGCGCACGGCCGCCCACTGGACGTGCGAAGAACCACAGAACGGCGTCACAATAAAGGGAAAACGCTGGATAGGGTTAGGAGACCTCCGTGCGCGGGGAAGGCCCGTGCCGCCTACTTGGTCATCGCCCGTAGCCGTGCCGTCAGCCGGTCGCGGTCCGCGGTCAGTCCCTTGTAGTCGAGCTGTTCCTCCTCCATCGCCTCCAGCTGCGCCGCGAATGATTCCGCGAGCGCGGCGCGATCGGGATGACGTTCGAGCACCTTCAGCGGGTCCATGTGAATGCGGATGGCGAACAGGATGTCCTTTGAGACCGGCAGCTTGCGCAGCGTCTGCCGCTCGACGCGGATGAAGGCGCGGCCGTCGATGTCGCCGTCGGGGAATTTCGTTGGGCGACCGGTGGCGCGGTCGATGCGCTGCTGGCCGGACAGCGGATGGTAGAGCGCGGCGCCGGCCTGGATCGACCAGTTGTAGCGCTCCACGGCCTGGCCCTGCAGGCCGTCGAACATGCGGTTGATCAGGTCGGCCGAGCGCGTGCCCGGGCCGAAGCCGGGAACCGGCGCGTGGATGTCCTGGAGCGGCTTGCCGAACTTCTCGACGAGCGACCACGACGACGGGAAGCACAGCGACCCGGCGGCGAGACGCCAGCCACCTTCGCCCCTGCGCATCACGATCAGGTCCTCGGCGACAAGGAGCGAGGCGGTGCGCAGTGGCGCCGGATCGGCGGCAAGCGGCACGCTCCGGCCGCGCTGGCCGATCAGCATCGCGTCGCCCTCGCGCCGGTAGAGTCCGGGGAAGCGCCTCGGCAGGTGTTCGACGAGAAGGTCGAGCACCTCTGCCTGGACGCCGCGCGAATCCGGCTCCTCGACGAAGACCTTCTCCGGGATCTCGGCGTAGAGGCGGATCTTTTCGTCCAACTGGTCCTCGAGGTCCGGTCCGGGCTCGATCCAGTCGTCGAGGGCAAGTGGCTTCAGGCCGATCGCGAAGGGCTTCGACGTGCCGTCGTAAGGCGTGTGGACGGGGATTGCGGTCTGGTCGATCATGGGCAGGTCTTCCGGGGCAGGGCGGCAGGCATGGTCGGGCTCAGTCGGCGAAGCGAGCCGGTATCAGCCCGCGCAGCGAGTTGCCGACGACTATCTCTCGCGCCGCGGCTAGATCGGCCGGCGTGAGAACGGCCTCGCGCGCCGAACCCTCGTCCAGCATCTCGGCCCTGAGCACGCCGGCGAGCAGCCCGCACGAGAGCGGCGGCGTGGCGAGCGGCCGGCCGTCGCCGAGGTCGGCGAACAGCGTCGTGATCGTGCCTTCGCAGGCCTCGCCGGCGCCATTGAGCAGGATCACTTCGTCGGCTTCCGCCTTCGGATACTCGGCGCGGGCGTGGTCGTAGGCGGAGCGCCGCGTGGTCTTGTGGCGCAGCAGCGCGTCGCCCGCGTCGAGCCGTGTCGTCTGCGCGATGCGCAGCGTCCAGACGCTACCTTCGGCGAGTGGCTGGAAAGGCTCCGACGTCACGACGGCGGTGCCGTCGCGCGACAGCTGCAGGCGGACGCGGAGCGCGCCTTTCCTGCCGTGCAGGCGGTCGAGCTCGTGTTCGATGCCGCGCAGGTTGAAGGCGAAGCCGAGCGCGCCGGCCGAGGCCTTCAGCCGGGCGAGATGCCGGTCGAGGCGGACGAACGTTCCGTCGGTTTCCCGGCGCAACGTCTCGATCAGTTCGAAGCCGGCGTTCCGGTCACGAACCGGGCCTTCAGCAGACATTCCTCGTACTCCTCTTCTGCGACCGAATCGAAAACGACCCCGCCGCCGACATTGAACACCGCTTCGCCGTCGGCGTGCAGCGTTATGGTGCGGATCGCGACGTTGAACCGCATGCGCCCGCCCGGCTCGATCCAGCCGATCGCGCCGCAATAGGCGTCGCGCGGCCGCTGCTCGAGGGCATGCAGGATTTCCATGGCGCGGATCTTCGGTGCGCCGGTGATCGAGCCGCAGGGAAACAGCGCGGCGAAGATCCGCTCGATCGTCAGGCCCGGCAGCAGCTTGGCGCGCACCCGGCTGACCATCTGGTGGACCGTGGCGTAGCTCTCGATCCTGAACAGCTCCGGCACGTCGAGCGAACCTACCTCGCTGATCAGCGAGATGTCGTTGCGCAGGAGGTCGACGATCATCCGGTTCTCGGCCTGGTTCTTCGGGTCGTTCCTCAGGAACTCCCGGCTGCGCTCGTCCTCGTCGCGGGTGCGACCGCGCGGCGCGGTGCCCTTCATCGGCCGGGTCTCGATGAAGCCGTCGGCGCCGATCTCGAAGAAGAGTTCGGGGGAACGTGAAAGCAGGATCGGCCCGCCGAGCGCGACGAGCGCTCCGTACTTGACCTTCTGCCGCGCGGCGAGGGCGGCGAAGGCCGAAAGCGGATCGCCCGACCAGCGCGCGTCGATGGGGAACGTCAGGTTGCCCTGGTAGCAGTCGCCCTCGCGAAGATGCCGATGCAGGCGCTCGAAGCGCGGCAGGTAGTCGTCGAAGTCCCAGGCAGGACGGGCATCGACGATCGGGCCGTTCGTGCGCGGATCGGCGGGCAGAGGCAGCCGCTCGTCGGAAGGGCCGTCGAAGACGCCGAGGCAGACGAGCGGCGTACGCCGGCCTTCGGGCAGGAGCGGCCTCAGCTTCGGTTCCAGCAGGTAGCCGGCCTCGTAGGAGAAATAGCCGGCGAGCCACTGTCCCGCTGCGCGCGCCCGCTCGGCCGCCTCCAGCGCGGCCGGGAACTGCTCGGTCGTGTCGGCGACGATGATCTCGCGGGGGCTGTCGAACAGCACGTCGGTCCCGGAGAAATCGTCGCGGAAGAGGATGAAGGGTTGCTCTAGCATGGACGCGGGGGCAACGGGCCACGTCGCCCCCCTCCGCTCTGCAAAGGCGCTATTCCATCGCCTCCAGTTCCCCGATCAGGTCGCCGATGACGGACAGGCCCCTCTGCCAGAAGCCGGGGTCGGAGGCGTCCAGTCCGAACGGCGCGAGAAGCTCCGAGTGATGCTTGGTGCCGCCGGCGCGCAGCATGTCGAAGTACTTCTCCTGGAAGCCGCTCTCGGCGTTGCGGTAGACCGCGTAGAGCGAATTCACCAGGCAGTCGCCGAAGGCGTAGGCGTAGACGTAGAACGGCGAATGGATGAAGTGCGGGACGTAGGTCCAGAAGGTCTCGTAGCCCTCGCGCAGCCGGATCGAGGGTCCGAGGCTCTCGGCCTGCACCTCGAGCCAGAACTCGCCGATCCGGTCGGCCGTCAGCTCGCCTCTGCGCCGCTCGCCGTGCACCTTGCGCTCGAACTGGTAGAAGGCGATCTGGCGCACGACCGTGTTGATCATGTCCTCGACCTTCTGCGCCAGCATCGCCTTGCGCTCGCGCGGGTCGGTGGTGCGGGCGAGCAGCGAGCGGAAGGTCAGCATCTCGCCGAACACCGACGCCGTCTCGGCGAGGGTGAGCGGCGTCGAGGCCATCAGGGCACCCTGCCGCCCGGCAAGCACCTGGTGAACGCCGTGGCCCAGTTCGTGGGCGAGCGTCATCACGTCGCGCGGCTTGCCCATGTAGTTGAGCAGCACATAGGGGTGCGCGGAAGGAACCGTCGGATGGGCGAAGGCGCCCGGCGCCTTGCCCGGCCGCACCGGCGCGTCGATCCAGCGCCGGTCGAAGAAACCGCGCGCGATCTCCGCCATCTCCGGCGCGAACTCGTGGTAGGCGGTAAGGACGGTGTCTCTGGCCTCTTCCCATGGAATCGTCTGTCGCGGGGTTTCCGGCAACGGCGCGTTGCGGTCCCAGTGGTTCATTGCGTCCATGCCGAGCCAGCGCGCCTTCATCGCATAGTAGCGGTGCGACAGGCGCGGATAGGCGTCGCGGACGGCCTCGACCATCGCGTCCACGACATTGCGCTCGACGCGGTTGGCGAGGTGGCGGGAATCGGCGATGTCGGAAAAGCCGCGCCAGCGGTCCGATATCTCCTTGTCCTTGGCCAGCGTATTGGTGATCAGCGCGAAGGTGCGGAGGTTCTTCTTGAACGTCGCGGCGAGCGCTTCGGCCGCGCGCTGGCGCACGTCGCCATCCGGATGCTGCAGCAGGTTCAGCGCCGGTTCGAGGGCGAGCGTCTCGCCGTCGACCTCGAAGCGCAGGTCCGTCATCGTCTCGTCGAACAGGCGGTTCCAGGCGCCGCGGCCGGTGATCGACTTCTCGTGGAACAGCTGCTCGACGCGGTCCTCGAGCTGGTAGGGCTTGTCCTTCCTGAGGTCGAGCACCCAGGGGCGGTAGTGGCCGAAGCCGGGATCGCCGTCGAGGGCCGCGGCGATCAGCGTGTCGTCGACGAGGTTGAGCTCGAGCGAGAAGAACAGCAGCCGCGCGCTGGCATCCGTCATCTTCTCCTGGATGTCGCCGTAGAGCTTGGCCCGCTTCGGGTCGGAAGTATCGCCGGCGTAGATCAGGCCGGCATAGGAGGCGATGCGGCCGATAAGTTCCTCGATCGCCTCGTACTCGCGCAGCGCCGTGCCGAGCCCGCCGCCTTCGGGCCGAGCCGCCTCCGTCGACAGCCGGCCCTTCCATCTCGACTCGAATGCCGCGGCGTCGGCCTGCGCCGCCTCGATGTCGCGACTGAGCTCCGGCGCCTCCATCCCCGGGTAGAGATCGCCGAGATCCCATTCCGGGAGTTGGCCGAGGTCCGCCGCCGCGCCGGCAAGACCGGACCGGGAGGCGCGCGGCGCGGGGAGGGGATCGGTCGCAATGTGCGCAATGGTCATGCCGTGCCTTTCGCGGGAAGGAGCGCCGGTGGCGGAACCGGCAAGGATTCGTTCACCGGCTTTCTTGAGCGCTTATTTAGAACCCTGTGCCACGTTGATCCAGACGGCAAATCCCCTGCGCGGCGAATACTCAGGATTCCGATGTCCGGCCCGATCCTCATCATCGACGATGATCCCGTGCAGCGGCGCCTGCTCGAGGCGGCCGTCAACCGCTTCGGCTACGAGGCGGTCGTCACCGACGGCGGCGAGGCCGCGCTTGCCGCACTCGAACAGCCGCGCGGCCGCGACGCCTCCCTCGCCATCCTCGACCTCGTCATGCCGGGCATGGACGGCACGACCGTGCTCCGCACCATGCGCGAGCGCGGCCACGACCTGCCGGTCATCGTGCAGACGTCGCAGGGCGGCATCGAGACGGTGGTGGGCGCCATGCGCGCCGGTGCTTTCGACTTCGTCGTCAAGCCCGCATCGCCCGACCGCCTCCAGGCCGCCATCACCAGCGCGCTGAAGGTCAAGGCCGTCGGCGATGAGGCGGCGCGGCGCACGCGCCGGCCGGGCAGCGGCGTCATCACCTTCAAGGACATGGTCACGCAGAGCCCGGCCATGGAGCGGGTTATTCGGCTGGGGCAGAAGGCGTCGTCGTCGTCCATCCCCATCCTGATCGAGGGCGAATCGGGCGTCGGCAAGGAACTCGTGGCGCGCGCCATCCAGGGTTCTGGCGACAGACGCTCGCGGCCGTTCGTCACCGTCAACTGCGGCGCCATCCCGAGCAACCTCGTGGAGAGCATCCTGTTCGGCCACGAGAAGGGCGCCTTCACCGGCGCCACCGAGAAGCACGCCGGCAAGTTCGTCGAGGCGAACACGGGAACGCTCTTCCTCGACGAGATCGGCGACCTGCCGCTCGAGGTGCAGGTCAAGCTGCTGCGCGCAGTCCAGGACGGCGAGGTCGATCCCGTGGGCGCGCGCTCGACGCTGAAGGTGGACATCCGGCTGATCTCGGCCACCCATCGCAACCTGATCCAGCTGGTCAAGGACGGGCGTTTCCGCGAGGACCTGTTCTATCGGCTGAACGTATTTCCGATCTTCGTGCCGCCGCTGCGCGACCGGCGCGACGACATCCCCTACCTGGTGCGCCACTTCATCGGCCGTGCCGCCGGCGCGGGAGCGCCGCGCCGGGTGACCTCCATCTCCGCCGAGGCGCTGGCGATGCTGCGGACATACGATTGGCCCGGCAACATCCGCCAGCTGGAGAACGCCGTGCTGCGCGCCGCCGTCCTGTGCGACGGCGACATGCTGACGCGGGAAGACTTCCCGCAGATCCGCGCCGAGGTCGAAGGCATCACGCTGACGACCGATGCGGGAAAGCCGCCTGAGTCCGCGGAATCCGCGACCGGCGACGACGCGGCAGGCGCCGCCACGCCGGAGGCGCCGGGCGGGGCCGAGCCGACGGGCGCCGCCTCGGCAGGGCGTCATTTCGGCATCGTCCGGGCGCTCGACGACCGCGGCGAGGTGCGCACCCTCGCCGACATGGAGCTGGAGATGATCAAGCTCGCCATCGAGCACTACCAGGGCCAGATGAGCGAGGTCGCGCGGCGGCTGGGGATCGGCCGCTCCACGCTCTACCGGAAGCTCAAGGAATACGGCATCGAACCCGAGGACGGCCGGGCCGAACGGCTGGCGTCCTGACCCTGTGACCGCTTGCCGCAGTTTACCGGTTCATAGCGCGTTTACCCTGTTGACCGGCGGTCCCTTTTCGCCCTCTAGTTGCCACGCTGTTACCGTATTTCAGCTTCAATAAGCGGCGATTAACCATTAGGATCGATATTCGGCTGTCTCGTTCCTGGACATCCGGATCCTCGAATCCGGGGACAAATGGCAGCCTGACAGGGCCTTCGATTTGATCACGATTGCAGACCGAAATCGCGGACGGCACGCGAAGCCAAAGGCCCGGTGGGGTTGGCTGGCCGCCGCGATGCTCTCGCTTTGCGGATTCGTCGCATCCGCGCCGGCGGCACAGGCCGAGACCCGCACGCTCAAGCTGATGTTCGTGCATACCAACGAGAAGGCCGAGATCACCTTCAAGCGCAACGGCCGCTACGACCAGGACGGCCTGCGCAAGTTGAACCAGTTCCTTCGCGACTGGCGCCGCAACGAGCCGACGAAGATGGATCCGCGGCTGATGGACCTGGTCTGGGAAGCATACCGCGCCACCGGATCCAGCGCATACATCCACGTCGTTTCCGCCTATCGCTCGCCGGCCACGAACTCGATGCTGCGCAGCCGCTCCAAGGGCGTCGCCAAGAAGAGCCAGCACATGCTCGGCAAGGCGATGGACTTCTACATTCCCGGCGTGTCGCTGAAGAAGCTGCGTGAGATCGGCCTGAAAATGCAGGGTGGCGGTGTCGGCTACTACCCGACCTCGGGCTCGCCCTTCGTCCATTTCGACGTCGGCAACGTTCGTCACTGGCCGAAGATGAGCCGCAAGGAACTCGTCGCCCTGTTCCCCAACGGCAAGACGCTGCACGTGCCGAGCGACGGCAAGCCGCTGCCTGGCTTCGAGCAGGCGGTCGCGGCCTACGAGGCGCGCAAGAAGAGCGGCGGCACGGCACTGGCCCTCGCTACCTCGGGCGGCGGCAGCCGCACGGGCGGACTGCTTTCGGCGATCTTCGGCGGAGGCGCGGACGAGGAAGAGGAAAGCGGCGGCCAGATCGCGGCCGACGAGCCGGCGCCGAAGGCAAAGCCGGCGAAGCCGACCGCCGTGGCCAGGGACGACGGCAAGATCCGCGTCCTGCCGCCGGAACTGGCACGGCCCGCCGAACTCCCGGCGGCGGAAGAGCCGCAGTCCGACGTGATCGTCGCGGCGCTGCCGACAAGAGACGTACCGCTGCCCGCCCTCGCGCCGAGGCCGAGCCGCGACGTCGGTGCGCCTCTGGTCGATCTGAACGAATCGCGCGGTCCGCTGGTCGATATCATCCGTGGGCAGACGCCGCCCGAGCCGGAGCAGCCCGCGGCCCAGGTGGCCCTCGGCATTCCCGTGCCGACCCGGCGGCCCGACTATTCGCCCGCGCCGGCCGACGCGTCCGCAGGGGCTGAGACCGTCGTCGTGGCCAGCGTCGCGCCGGCCGATGTCCTCCCGGCAGCCGGGACGGCCGCCGTGCCGGTTCCCGCGCTTCGCCCGGCCGCGGCCGAGAAGGCCTTCGCCGAGGCCGCGCTGCCGAAGAAGGTCAACGCCATCCCGCAACTGGCCGCCTATGCCAACGACGAGGCGGACGCTTTCCCGCAGGCGCCCGAGGAGGTCATCGTATCGCTCCGGGATTCCCGCACGACCGCGTCGACCCCCGCATCGCTGCGCTCGGCTCTCGCCGAATCCGGCGATCCGGCGTCCGTCGTCGGCGCCGGCGCCAGGACGACCGCCAAGGCCGCGCGTCCGGCGGCCCGCGACGGCAAGCCTGACCGCAAGCCCCTGGTCGTCGCAGCGCAGCCGCATGCCGCCCGCTGGGCGCTCGACAGCGAATATGTCGTCAACAACACGAAGGGCACGACGGCGCCGTCCTACGCCTACCAGATCGTCACGACCGCCCCGCGCGAGGTCTATACCGCCGGCTTCCAGCAGGCAGACCAGGCGGCGGTGGCAAACCGCTTCTCGGGCAAGGCCGTTACCTTCC
The DNA here is from genome assembly GCA_937958475.1 of uncultured Mesorhizobium sp. Taxonomy (GTDB): domain Bacteria; phylum Pseudomonadota; class Alphaproteobacteria; order Rhizobiales; family Rhizobiaceae; genus DUSC01. The sequence continues at coordinate 29,265 of CALFXR010000084.1, forward strand.
TGTCGGTGGCGCGCTTCAACTGACCTTCACCGGACCCGGCCGACGGCGGCTTCGGCTGCCGCGGCGGGTCCGCCTTCAGGCGGAAAGGCCCGAGGCCTCGCGCGCGAGGGCCTCGATGGTCGTCCAGGCACCGGCCTTGACCAGCGAATCAGGCGCCACCCAGGAGCCGCCGACACAGGTCACGTTCGGCAGCGCGAGATATTCCCGTGCATTGTCGGCGGTGACGCCGCCCGTCGGGCAGAAGCGGATGCCGGCGAAGGGCGAGGCCAGCGCCTTCAGGAAGGCCGTCCCGCCGGCCTGCTCGGCGGGGAAGAATTTCAGGAAATCGAGACCGTGTTCCGCCGCGGTCATGATCTCGCCCGGCGTGATCGCGCCGGGCAGCAGGGGCACGTCGCTGTCGCGGGCCGCGGCAAACACCGAGGCGCTGCAGCCGGGGCTGACGATGAAGCGCGATCCGGCCCTGGCCGCCTCCTCGAACTGAGCGGCATTGAGGATCGTGCCGGCCCCGACCACCGCCGTCTCGACTTCCGCCGCGACACGTCGGATCGCCTCCAGCGCGGCCGCGGTGCGCAGCGTGATCTCGATCATCGGCAGGCCGCCCGCCGCGAGTGCGCGGGCGAGCGGCACGGCCGCGGCCGCGTCCTCGATCTTCAGCACCGGTATGACCGGCTGGCGCCCGAGCAGGGCGAGGAGCTTCTTCGTCGTGCCGGCCATGGTCCTGCGCCTCTTCAATCGATTTAGCGAGATCGGTCTAGCAAAGCGTCCCCGTCCTGTCCACGATCGGAGTCGCGCGCCGGCGCGGTACGCCCCCCGGAAGACGAGGCGCCCAGCCACTCGGCGAGACGGGCGAGCCCGCGGAGGCCGGGGCGCGGCGCAGCCTCGGCATCGGCAGACGCCGGGGGCAGGGAGGGGAGGATCGTCTCCGCGACGGCCGGTGCGGGGGTCTCCCTGGCGACGTCCATCGCCGCGAAGCGCGCGTAGGCCGCGGCCATCTTCCTGTGATAGCCGTTCGCCTTGTAGGCGGGACCGTTGTAGCCCCTGGCGAAAGCCTCCCAGTCGCGGGCGCGCAGGGCGGTGCGCAGCCCGGCGCGGTTGATGAAACGGGCCATGAGGCGGGCCTGGCCGGCGGCGCCGCTGCGCGCCTCCGCGACCAGGTCATCGACGCTGGCGTAGCCGAGCCAGTCCCAGTGCGCGCCCATCACCTGGCCGATACCCCACGACACCGATTCCAGGGCGGCGCGGCGGTTGATCTCGATGGCGCGATCCAGCATCGCCCAGCGCGCCGCCTGCGCCGACGGATTGGCGACGTCGCCGGCCTTCGGCGAGGCCAACCCTTCCGAGCGCGCGCGGCTGCGCCTGGCGCCGGAAAGGCGGCGGTCGAAGTAGTGGCCCTCGAAGCGGATCAGCGGCAGGTTCTGGGCGCGGACCGTGGCGAAGACCTTGCCGCCGCTTTCCACCTCCGCGACGGCGAGAAGAGCGGCGCGCTCGACCTTCAACTCGTCGGCGACCCTGGCGATTTCCCGTATGACCTCGTCCGTGAACATGTCCGTTCTCCTTGATCGGGTTTCGATCGCCCAGTTTCGCCCCGCGCCCCGGGGAGGTTGATCGGCGAGGGCAAGGAAATCGCGACGTCGCGCGCAAACCGCCCGCGGCGCACGCCTGTTTTTCCTCGACAAAACGCGGTTCCTTGCCTTCGCGACCGGCCTGCGATACGGCCATTCCATGTCCGCTATCCCCCTCGATCTCCCCTGGCGCGTCGCCGCCCTCTACCGTTTCGCGCCCCTCGACGGCTTCGCCGACCTGCGCGAGCCGATTGCCGACCTCTGCCGGGCGCACGGCATCAAGGGCACGCTCCTGCTGGCCGCGGAAGGCATCAACGGCACGATCGCCGGCTCCGACGAAGCGGTCGCCGCGGTGGTCGCCCATCTCGAATCCATCGACGGGCTGACGGGGCTGGAGGTGAAGTACAGCCGCGCTTCGGCGATGCCCTTCCATCGCATGAAGGTGCGCCTGAAGAAGGAGATCGTGACCATGGGCGTTGCCGGCCTCGATCCGCGCCGGAGCGTCGGCGCCTATGTCGAGCCCGCCGACTGGAACGCATTGATCGCCGATCCGGATACGGTCGTCATCGACACGCGCAACGACTACGAGGTGGCGATCGGCACGTTCCGCCGCGCCATCGATCCGCACACCGCGAGCTTCCGCGAGTTTCCCGAATGGGTCCTCGCCCGGCGCGAGGAACTTGCGGGGCGCAAGGTCGCGATGTTCTGCACGGGCGGCATCCGCTGCGAGAAGGCGACCGCCTATGTGAAGTCGCTCGGCATCGACGAGGTCTTCCACCTGAAGGGCGGCATCCTGAAATACCTCGAGGAGGTGCCGGCCGCCGAGAGCCTGTGGGACGGCGAGTGCTTCGTCTTCGACGAGCGCGTCTCGGTCGCGCACGGCCTCGCCGAGGGCGAGGCGGAACTCTGCCGCGCCTGCCGGCGACCGCTGACCGCCGCGGAGCGGGCCTCGGAACGGTTTGCCGAAGGGATCTCCTGCGATCGCTGCTTCGAGGAGCGCAGCGAGGCGGACCGGCAGCGCTATGCCGAGCGGCACAGGCAGGTCGCGCTCGCCGCGGCGCGCGGGGCCGGGCCGCATATCGGCGGCGATTGAGGCGCGCAAGCCGGCCGCGCGCCGCGGCTCGCTCCTATGCCCACATCCCGCGCGACCAAACCGCGCGCGTCATTGCAATGTCGCGGGACGGTGCCTAGCTACCGCTGGAACGCATTTCCGCTGCGCAACCGATGGAGGCCCCAGGCATGTTCGACCCCAAGAAACTGCTCGACGATCTGCTCGGATCGAAGATCCCGGGAACGGAGTCGACGGTGCGCGAAAAGGCGGGTCAGGCGACCCAGCTCGCCAAGGACAATCCCCTTGCGACCGGCGCCATCGTCGCCGTGCTGCTCGGCACCAGCGCGGGACGCTCGGTGACCGGGACGGCGCTCAAGGTCGGCGGCCTCGCCACCGTCGCCGGCCTCGCCTACAAGGCCTACCAGAACTACAAGTCCGGCGCCGAGCCGGCGGTCGAGCCGGGCGCCGCGCAGCCCGAACTGCTGCCGCCGCCGGCCGATCCGAGCTTCGATCCTGCGGGCGCACCGCAGGGCGAAGACGAGTTTGCCCTTTCTCTCGTCCGCGCCATGATCGCGGCGGCGCGCGCCGACGGCCACATCGACGAGGAGGAGCGGGCGCGCATCGCCGACCGGCTGCGCCTGTCGGGCATCGGGACGGATGCCGAGCAGTTCCTGATGCGCGAACTGGAGCGGCCGATCGACATGGACGCGATCGTCGCCTCGGCGGTCACCGAAGCGCAGCGCGTCGAGCTCTACACGGCGTCGCGGCTGACCATCGCGCCCGACTCGCGCGCCGAGCGCGGCTATCTCGACCTGCTCGCCGGCCGGCTGAAGCTGCCGGACGCGCTCGTCGACCATGTCGAGGCCACGGTGACGGCCGCCAAGGCGCCGCTGCAGCCGGTCGCCTGACGACGATCCCGCCCGGCACGGCCGCAACCTCCGGGCCGGGTTAAAGCACGTCGCGACCGATCGGATTCAGGCGACGTGCTTTAAGTCCTTATTTTCATGCATGTCGTTGTCCCAAAACCGCTGCGCACTTTTGGGCGACATGCATTAGTCCGGCACGATGCGTTCGACCAGGCGTGCCAGCACCGCGTCGCGGTCCGTGTCCAGCGCGGGCCGCAGGAACTTCATCCGCCCCGCGATCAGCAGGCTGGCGGCGCCGTGGACCAGCGACCATGCCGCGGCGACGTCGAGTTGGCCCTCGGCGTCGGCGAGCGGGTCCGTTCCCGCGATCGCGGCGATGCCCTCGACGAGGTCGGCGAAGGCCGCCGAGGCGTGGCGGACGAGGTCGGCATCGTCCGAATCGGGCCGACCCGATCCGAACAGCAGCATGAACAGCGCAGGGTGTTCGAGCGCGAAATCGATGTAGCCGGTCCCCGCCGCGACGAAGCGCGAACGCGGGTCGTCCGGCGCGGCCTCCCGGCGTCGTTTCATCGTCTCGGTCAGCCGCTCAGCCGCGACCGCGGCGAGCGCCGTCAGCAGCGCCGCCGTGTCCTTGAAGTGATGGGCGGGCGCGGCATGCGAGACGCCGGCGCGCCGGGCGACGCCGCGCAGCGTGAAGCCCTCGATGCCTCTCTCGGTCAGTTCGGCTTCCGCCGCGACGAGCAGCGCGCGGCGCAGGTCGCCGTGGTGGTAGGTGGCGCGCGTTGGCGGCATCGGTCGGTCCGTCGCTCCTCCGTCGCCGGCCGTCCGCGGCCGGCGCGGCTTCGGTCTTTACGATGGAAACTTCCGCCGCGCCACCACGATCCGCGGCGGACGGCCTAGGCGCCGACGGCCGATTGCGGCCGTTAAGGTTTCGTTAACCAGGCGGGCGCATCATCGAAATCAATCGGATCGGCTTTCCTCCTCCCAAGCACGGTTCGAAACGGGGCGGCCGCGAATGGCCGCCCTTTCGATTGTCCACCCTTGTCATCGCCGCCGTCCTTTGCCACGAGTGTCCGGCACGTGGAGGAAAGCGCATGGCAAGCGGCAGGACAGCGATCGTCACCGGCGCCGGGACCGGGATCGGCAAGGCGGCGGCGACCGCGCTTCTCAGGAACGGCTGGAACACGGTCTTCTGCGGCCGCCGCTTCGGCGTGCTCGAGGACGCCATCGCCGAGGCGGGCGACGTCGAGGCGCGGGCGCTGGCGTTTGCCTGCGACGTGTCGAAGGAGGCGGAGGTCGACGCCATGTTCGACGCGGTGGCGAGCGAATTCGGCCGCATCGACCTGCTCTTCAACAATGCCGGCATGGGCTACAAGTCGACCCTGATCGACGAGATCCCCGTCGCGGTGTGGAACGACGTGGTCGCCGCCAACATCACCGGCTCGTTCCTGTGCGCGCGCGCCGCCTTCCGCCACATGCGCCGGCAGGACCCGATGGGCGGCCGCATCATCAACAACGGCTCGATCTCGGCGCACGCGCCGCGGCCCGGATCGGTGCCCTACACCACCACCAAGCACGCCATCACCGGCCTGACCAAGACGCTGGCGCTGGACGGCCGGCCCTTCGACATCGCCTGCGGGCAGATCGACATCGGCAACGCGCTGACCGAGATGGCCGTGCCGATGACGCGCGGCGTGCCCCAGGCCAACGGCACCGTCGCGGCGGAAGCCACCATGGACGTCGACCATGTCGCGCAGGCGGTGCTGCACATGGCCAGCCTGCCGCTGGAGACCAACGTGCTGTTCATGACGGTGATGGCGACGAAGATGCCGTTCGTCGGGAGGGGGTGAAGCCTTCGCGCTTGATCCCGTAACATTATCTGACTAAAGTCAGATAATGGATCCCCGCCAGATCGCGCGCATGCGCAGCTTCAACCGGCTCGTCTCACAGCGCATCGGGGCGCTCGAGGACAGTTATCTGTCGCGGGGCCGGCCGCTCGGCGAGGCGCGCGTCTTGTTCGAGATCGGGCTTGCGGGCGGCATCGACCTGCGTAGGCTGCGTTCGAAGCTCGGGCTCGACTCGGGCTATCTCAGCCGGCTGCTGCGCTCGCTGGAAGCGCAGGGCATGGTCGAAGTCGCCAGGAAGGCGGAAGACGGGCGCGTTCGGGTGTTGCGCCTGAGCGCCCGCGGCGACGAGGAGTACAAGCGCTACGATCGCCTCTCCGACGATCTGGCGCGGTCGATTCTCTCGGGCCTGGACGATGGGAAGAAGGAGAGGCTGGTGGCGGCGATGAGCGAAGTGGAGCGCCTGATGCGCGCTTCGGCCGTGGTGGTTGCGCAGGAGCCAGCCGACAGCGCCGACGCGCAGCATTGCCTCGGCGCGTACCGGGCCGAGCTCGCGTCGCGCTTCGACGGCGGCTTCGATCCGAGCAAGGGAAACAACCTGACGGTGGAGGAGATGACGCCGCCGGCGGGCTATCTCCTTCTCGCCAGGCTCGACGGGCAGCCGGTCGGCTGCGGTGCGCTGAAGCGGCTGGGCGCCTGGGAAGGCGAGGTGAAGCGGGTGTGGACCGCGCCCGACGCGCGCGGGCTGGGCGTCGCCAGCAAGTTGATGGACGGCCTCGAACAGCTCGCCCGCGATGTCGGCTTCGGCGTCGTCAAGCTCGACACGAACAGCACGCTCGTCGAGGCGCAGGCGATGTACCGCAAGCGCGGCTACCGCGAGATCGCGCCCTACAACGACAACCCCTACGCCCACCACTGGTTCGAGAAGATGCTCTGAGGCGACAAGCCGGCGCCGGCCGCGCCGCGATGCGCGCCTTCGGGCCGCGCAATCGCGACCACGGCCGGGGTCAGCAGGGGCCGTCCTTCAGCTTCGAGACGCCGTACGAGCGGCGGTCGCAGTCGTTGCCGTAGGTCTTGCCGTCGCAGCCGCAGACCGGTCGGTACTCGCGCGTGCACACTTCCGGCTTCTTCAGGCAGAAGCCGGTCTGGTCGGCCGCGCCGCAGGTGCCGACGGGAAAGTCGCAGAAGTCCTTCTCGCCGCAGGTCAGCCCCTGGATGCCGCCGCACAGCGGCGCCGGCTCGTCGGCGATGGCCGGGAGCGTGAGCGAGCCGAGGGTAAGGAACAGCGCCGCGGAGGCGCGGACGAGGGTCTTCATCACGAAGCGGCCTTCTCCCGGGCGGCGCCGAGGAACCCGTCGATCCGCTCCAGCGCGCGCAGGATGTTCTCTTCCGAGTTCGCATAGGACAGGCGGATGTAGCCTTCGCCGAGCACGCCGAAATCGGGGCCGCCGATCAGCGCCACGCCGGCCTCGTCGAGCAGGGCGGTGGCCAGCTTCTTGGCCTTCCATCCGGTCGCCGAGACGTTGGGGAACGCATAGAACGCGCCCTTCGGCGTGATGCAGGAAACGCCCGGCAGGTTGTTCAGGCCCTCGACGACGATCTTCCGGCGGCGGTCGAACGCCTTCATCATCTTCTCGACCTCGTCCTGCGGGCCGTCGATCGCGGCGATTCCGGCGAATTGCGACGGCGCGTTGACGCAGGACCAGCAGTTGACGGCGAGCTTGCGCACCTTGTCGTAGAGGTGATTGCTTTCCTTCGAATTCGGCCAGATCGACCAGCCCATGCGCCAGCCGGTCATCGCCCAGGTCTTCGACCAGCCGTTGAGCACGATCAGCCGGTCGCGGATCTCGGGGAAGGAGAGCAGCGAGCAGTGCTCTTCGCCGTCATAGGTCATGACGTCGTAGATCTCGTCGGAGAGGATGGCGATCTCCGGGTGCTTCTCCAGGCCGCGTACCAGCGCCTCGATCTCGGCGCGCGGAGTGACGCCGCCGGTCGGGTTCGCCGGCGAGTTCAGGATGATCAGCCGCGTCTTCGGCGTGATCAGCGAAAGCGTCTCCTCGGCGGAGAAGGCGAAGCCGTTCTCCTCGCGGATCGGGATCGGCACCGGCCTGGCGCCGGTGAACTCGATCATCGAGCGGTAGATGGGGAAGCCGGGGTCGGGATACATGATTTCGGCGCCGGGCTCGCCGAACATGACGATCGCCGCATACATGGTCGGCTTGCCGCCGGGCAGGATCATCACGTTCTCGGGCGACACCTCGACGCCGGTCGTCGTCAGCGTGCGCCGCACCACCGCCTCGCGGCAGGCGAGCAGGCCGGTCGCCGGCGTGTAGCCGTGGTGGCCGTCGCGCAGCGCCTTGATGGCGGCCTCGACGATGTGCTGTGGCGTCTTGAAGTCGGGCTGGCCGATGCCGAGGTTGATGATGTCGCGCCCCTCGGCGGCGAGCGCGGTGGCGCGGGCCAGTACGGCGAAGGCGTTTTCCTCTCCGAGACGGTCGAAGGCGGCGACGGTGTGGAGCATTGCGGCAACCTATCTGGTTCTTTCGGGCCGGAGAGGTTTTTGGGAGCGTCCCGGCGCAAAGTCAAATGGAATGGAGGCCCGGATGGGCGAGGACCTGAAGAACTGGCAGCCGCGGCCCCGCCCGGAGCGCATGACCATGGAGGGCCACCACGTCGTCCTCGAGCCGCTCAGCGCCGCCCGCCACGGCGACGGCCTGTTCGCCGCCTCCACCGTGCCGGATGCCGGCGAGCGCTTCCGCTGGCTGTTCGAGTATCCGCCGGAAAGCCGCGCGGCCTTCCAGCCCTGGCTGGAAAAGGTCGAGGCGAGCCCGGACCCGCTGTTCTTCACCGTCATCGACAAGGCGAGCGGCGAAATCGCCGGGCGGCAGACGATCATGCGCATCGAACCGGCCTTCGGCGTCGCCGAGATCGGCAACATCTACTGGGGGCCGCTGATCGCGCGCACGCCCGCGGCCACCGAGGCGCATTTCCTCTTTGCCCGCTACATCTTCGACGACCTCGGCTACCGCCGCTGGGAGTGGAAGTGCAACAACCGCAACGAACCGTCGAAGCGCGCCGCCGAGCGCTTCGGCTTCAGCTTCGAAGGGGTTTTCCGCCAGCACCTCGTGGTCAAGGGCGAGAATCGCGACACCGCCTGGTACTCGATCATCGACAAGGAATGGCCCGCTCTCCGGCAGGCCTACGAAGCCTGGCTCGATCCGGCCAATTTCGATGCCGACGGACGGCAGAAACGCCGGCTCGAGGATTTTCGCACCGGGGGCTGATCCCGGCGCCGGCGCGCGGGGGAACCAAAACCTGCGCTTGCATCGCGGCCCGGCATCGCGCATGCCAGTCGCCGACAACAGAGATCGAGCGGAGGCGGCAGGTGGATCAGGGCAACAGGAACTCGGCGCT